>BNUH01000023.1 GCA_025997215.1 Clostridia bacterium | reverse complement strand
AGGAACGCGCTGGCGCGCGCGCGGACTCCTGTTGCGGCCGAGATAACGCTGATGAGCGACCGCTTAGACGGCATGGCTGCGAAGGCATCTAATTATATTACAATAGCGAATCGATTAGGCGTGGCGGTCGATCCCGTTACAGAGGAACGGACGAAAGCGCGGGGCGTTGCTTCCGGCAAAAACGGCGGGAACACGGGCGCTGGAAAGATCGTGGCGGCAGCGGACACGTTAAACCAGGCGATTGCTGATCTGGATCATCAGATCCAGGCCGCGATAGACACGCTGCCCGCGACCGATCCTAATAAGTCATTGGAGGCGCAAGCGCGCGCCGCGGCGTATGACGACTGGATGAAAACACGAGTTAGCTATATCGATATAGCGAGCTATAACAGCGCGCTGGAGGGTCTGCAATCGGTTTACAGGGCGGTGCCGACGCGCTGGATATGGAGCGGGTATAACTATCCGCAGTTAAGCGGACAATGAGTGTTAGTGGTTTCATGGAATCGATGGACGGTACGAGTAGAGGAGGGTTGACCATGCGCAAGGTATTCGCGCGCACCGGACTGATCGGGCTGGTCGTATGGCTCGCCTTGGGGGTCGCGATGTTTGGGATGGGCGCGTTTGCGGACGTACCCAGCGGCCCGACCGAGGCGTACCAGGTATACGTGAGCGACTTCGGGAACGTCATTAAGTCCGAGGACGCGAAGGCTATGCAGGAGATAGGCAAACTGCTGGAGGAAAAGACTGGCGCGCAGGTAGCGGCGGTGACAGTCAGCGGTTTGGACGGCATGGCGATGGATACGTACGCCGTAAAGTTGTTTGAGACGTGGAAACTGGGCGATGCGTCGAAGAATAACGGCGTGCTGTGGCTGCTGGCCGTATCCGATCGGGAGTATCGGATTGAGGTTGGCAGGGGTTTAGAGAATACGTTAACGGCGTCGAAATTGGAAAGAATTACTAATGACAACGCACTGAGCTACTTCCGTTCGGGGGATTATTCGAAGGGGATGCGCGCGGCGTATGAGGCGCTATGCGAGGCGACGGCGCAGGTGTATGGCGTGACGCTTAGCAGTTCGACGAATGGGCCGACGCCTGTCGACGGCGAGTGGACCTGGACAACGGATGGGTTCAGCGTGGGCGGTTGGATGTGGAATGGCACGATTGCTGTAGTGGGGGTGATTTTTGTGGCGATACTGTTCATTATCATAATTGTCGCGATACTCGTGAGTGTGTTCGGCGGATCGAGGCGGCGGCATTACGGCGATACGACGTATGTGGAGCATCGCTCCTCATCGCCGTGGGGCTGGCTGTTCCTGGGCAGCATGCTGGGGAATAATCGGCACCACCACCATCGCCCGCCGATGCATGGGCCGGGGCCGAGGCCGCCGATGGGCGGCGGATTTGGCGGCGGACCTAGGCCGCCAATGGGTGGCGGGCCTAGATCCAGCGGGTTCGGAGGCGGATTTGGCGGCGGATCGCGCGGTGGCGGGTTCGGCGGTGGATTTGGCGGATCGAGCCGGGGCGGTGGCGGCGGCATTGGCCGCGGCGGTCACGGCGGGAAGTTCTAGATTAACAGGTGTTCTGGCAGTGGACACGGCATGCCGTGTCCCTGCTGTTTGATTGATATAATGATTACAGGAGATAATTATGGCGGCGAATAATGTTACAACCACCCAGCAAGCGGATCGGCTGCTTGAATTATGCGACCGCATACTTGGCTATCTGGCCGAGGCGCAGCGCGGGTTGAGCAGCGCTCGGAATTGGGGGATTTTCGACATTTTAGGCGGCGGGATCATTTCAACATTCATAAAGCATCACAAAGTTGACAGCGTACAGTCGTGTCTGGAGGCCGCGAACCCGCTGCTCCGGCAACTGGGCAATGAGCTGCGCCAGATCGGGCCGGTGCCGGAGCTGTATGTGGAGCGCGGCGGGTTCGCGGAGTTTGCGGACTTTTTCTTTGACGGGTTTCTGGCGGATATGTTTATGCAAAGCAAAATAAACCAGCTCCGGCAGCAGGTGGACGACACCTACTATAACATGATGCGGGTGAGGGATGCGTTGGTCGAAACGCGGAGGTACGCCATCGAGAATGGGGTGTGAGGCTTTGCCTTTAACCCTTAATGGTTGCACCTGCCTGACGTCCCGACGCTATGGCTTTGGCGGCGGCGTGTACGGCCACGCGCTTGTAATCCTGATTCCAGCGGTTCACGCTAATCGTGTCGTATATTACCGCGCTGGTGTGGCGGCAGAATCGATCCATCTGCTCGAGGCAGGTAAGAGCGCCATTACCCGATCCGCCGGGCACTGCGACCAACAGGATGGGCTTTTCCGCGAAAACACCTTTGTTTCCTTTTATGAAGTTTTCACAGCGGCGTATGCGATCGATGAAGGACTTCAACCCCTCGGCCATCTCACCCCAATAAACAGGCGTGATCAAGCACAACGCATCGGCGTCTTGGATCGTCTGCTGCGCCTTGTCGAATCCATCCTTATCCGCAAGCACGCACACGTGAAACTCGCGGCATGTGCCCCAGCCGTCGCCGCAAACCTGGCAGCGCAGGAATTGGTTCGTGTTAAGCGTCTCGAATTCTGCGCCAGCCTCGGTTACGCCCTTCTCGATGGCGGTTTCGACGGACTTACATAAGCCGTCCTTCTTTGGGTTTCCAGTAATCATCAAGAATTTCATAGAGTCGTCCCCCCTTTTTCAGAGCATCGTATGATTGAGAAGTAATATTTATTCAATGTCTATTCAACGCGCGTGTATATTCTGCTGCCGACGCGGACGCGCTTGGCTGCGCCGCATTCATCCAGAAGGAACTGGTAATGATCCCAGCGTTCGCGGACCTTCGGCGGTTCCTCAGCGATGAACTTGGTCGTGCCGCAGAATTGTAAGCGTTTAACGCTATCCTCGTGTACCGACACCAAACCTTCGTCGCGCAATTCGACAATTATGTCGTCGGAGAAGCGTTCATCCTGGTGGAATCGGCCGACATAAATGGAAGGATCGGCGGGCGCGCCGCTCGGTTCAGGCCAGTAGAAGTGGCTGGAATCCGGCGGGTTGCCGAGCATCACGGAGAAAACCGCATTGAGCAGCGGCATGACCGGACCATCCTCCCAATTGCACAGCACCACCGCGCTGATCCCGTCGCTGCCCTTGACGAATCCGCCGCGCGACGATACGCCGTGCAGACCGCCCGCATGCTCGACGATTCGGTACTCCTTGCCGTCCGCGCGGAAAGGGCGTTTCATCAGACCATAACAATAGGTTGTGTCGTTGGGGAGTTCGACAAACTTATTGTCGTATAAGGCAGATGCTCCGAGCAGCACGTTACGACCAGCGATTGTGCCGCCATAGCACAGCGCCTCGTAGAATTGAGCCATGTCGCCCGCAGTGGACTTGATCCAGCCCGTGCCGCGATAGGGCGGCGCGACATCCCACAACGTATCGGATGTAAACTGCTTTGTCTTGTCGTTGCGGCTGAACAGCTCCGTCAGCGTGCCCAGCTTAGCGGCCTCCGAAGCGTTCTGGTCGAGGATGGAGCGATTCATATTCAGTGGTTTGAATATTCTTTCATTTAGAAACTGCTCCAGCAGTATACCGGCCGCCGCATCTACAACCGACGAGAGTAACGCAAATGAATCATTTGAATAACTATTATAAGTGCCAGGTTGTCCCAGCAGATTGTAATCGCCATCGCGGAAGTAGTCGATGATGTCCTGAATGGTTGTGACTTGGTTCGCCGCTTCAGCGCGGCGCTTATTCAAAACCTCCTGGCGTTCCGGGCGCGCGTTCGGTTCATGCGAATGGAACGCAAGGCTCCATGCCAGCAGCGGCAGCGGCGGCACACCGGATGAGTGTGTCATGAGGTGATGGAGCAGCAGCGATTCACTGGGGACGCCTTTCACCGCCAGTCCGGGCAGGTAATTGGCCGCCGGATCCATGAAGGATAGCCTGCCTTCGCTGGCGAGTATCGCAAGCGCCGCGCAGGTGATGCCCTTGCTCATGCTGGCTACGCCGAATATCGTGTCCGTCGACATAGGAGTGCCGTGGTCGTCACGCAAGCCGAAGGCTTGCTCCCAGACAAGCTCGCCGTGCTGGCGGACCGACACGACAACGCCGGGTAGCTGCTGCGTGTCGATATAGTGCAGAAAGAATTGCTGCATATTTATGATTTTTTCTGAAAGATCATCCATAAGTTCCACTACCTTTTATCGTTGAATGGGTTGCGCGAACGTCTTCAGGACGACGCCTGAATCCGATAAAGCCTTGCGGATACGCTCGACAAACGCCAGCGCCTTTGCGCCGTCGCCATGAACGCAGATGGAGTCGGCCGCGATGGGGATCATCTTGCCCGTGATGCTCGCCACGGTGCCGCTGGTCACCATACCCACGACGCGCCGGACGGCCTCGTCCTCGTCGTGGATCATCGCGCCGGGCTTGCCGCGAGCGACCAGGCTGCCGTCATCCTCATAAGCGCGGTCCGCGAAAACCTCCTGTGCGACATTGATGCCGACATCGTTAGCCGCGCGAACCATCTCGCTGCCCGACAACGCGAGGAAAATGGCGCCGGGAGCGATCTTCCCGATGCCCTCGCAGATGGCGCGGGACAACTGATAGTCGGCAGCCGCACGGTTGTACAACGCGCCGTGCAGCTTGACGTGGGTCATTCGGCCGCCTTGAGCACGGGCCATGCCGTCGACGGCAGCGACTTGGTAGCGCACGAACGCATCCGCTTCCTCAACGGTCAGCCCCATAGCGCGGCGGCCGAACCCTTGCAGATCAGGATAACCGGGATGCGCGCCGATGGCGACATTGTTTTTCAGGCACAACTCAATGGCGTTTCGCAGCACGATCGGGTCGCCGCCGTGCATGCCGCACGCGAGGTTGGCCGAGGTGATCAGAGGGATGACATGCGCGTCGTCGCCGATCGTGTACGCGCCGAAGCCCTCGCCCAGGTCGCTGTTCAAGTCAACTGTTTTTACATAATTATTCATATTCGCTTATGTCCTCAGCGCGGCGTTTCGGATGTCCGTCACGAGCATGTGCCCCGGGGCGTGGGTGATCGCAATCTCGGGCTTGGCATTCAACACCGCAACCTGAGGTGTTACACCGCACGGCCAGAATACGGGTTCCTCGCCGGGATGAATTGTTACGGCCTCGCCATAGTCAGGTTTGTCAATATTATTTATGCCTATTAGGGAAGGATTGCCAATATGGATAGGCGCCCCGTGAACGCGCGGCATCTGCGCTGTGACGCTGACTGCGCGCGGGATCAATGCGTAAGGGATGGGCCGCATGCTGACAACCATCGTGCCGCTGAACACACCCGCCGGATCACACGGAATATTTGTGACATACATCGGAACGTTCTTATCCTCCTCGATGTTGCGTACGGGTACGCCCGCCTCAATCAGCGCGGATTCAAAGGAGAAGCTACAGCCTATATGAAAACTAACAAAATCATCGCGCCACAATTTGACAATATCGTATAATTCTTCGACAAGCACGCCGTTGCGGAACACGCGATATTTCGGATAATCCGTGGCGACATCCGCATCCGGTGCGATCTTTCGTAGGAGACGTTCCCCCGCTTCCGTTACTTCCAACAGTGGTATCGCCGTTGGATTACGCTGCGCGTACAACAAGAAATCGTAAGCATAATGCTTAGGCAGGATAACCAGGTTTGTCTGCGCGTAACCCAGGCACACGCCGGACGTTTGTCCCGTTTGCAAGCCAGCGCGAACTCTCTCGCGAAACGCACGCGGTGTTTCTTCCATACAATAGCCTCCTCTAGGCCGCCAAATCAACCCGTTCGGATCCTGAATCCAAACATTTGGGTTGTGCCCGTGTGCCGATCCTCGATCCTGCGAACCTTCAGCGCGGTTTCAGTCCAGGCGGTTGTGCTTAGACGGCGAGCCTCCCGAAGCGAGACCTTTGTGAAGCGGAGCTTATCGCCGGGGCGCAGTTGAGCCATTTTCGGTAAGTCCGCATCGATAACAACGAACGGTTTGGCGTAGCCGCCGATCGTCTGCCGATCGGCAAGCAGGACGATGGGCATGCCATCGTTGGCAATCTGGATAGCGCCCATCGGTATGCCGTCCGAAAGTATGTCGGTGCCACCAGCGCAGCGGAACGGAGGGCCGTCAAGACGGATACCCATCCGATCGGATTGAGGTGAAACGGTGTAAATAGCGGATAAAAATTCACTGATTGTATTCTTATCGAATTTGTCCAGCTGTGGTCCGTCCGTTATCTTGACAACTGTTGGTTGATTTGTGGCGTGCTGTAGCAGCGTGGATTCAGCCCTAATGCCTGCGCGGATATTCGAGCCAAGCGAGGCCATCGGCACTACATCACCCGCGCGCAATTTGCGGCCTTCGAACCCGCCGAAGCTGCACTTCAAGTGAGTGGAGCGGCTGCCCATCACGCTCGGCACGAGAAATCCGCCGGACACAGCCAAGTACGCGCGGCAACCCGTCGGCGCGAAACCGCAACGCAGCTCATCGCCAGCATTAGCGCGTATGGATTCATAAGCGTTAATCGGTTTATCATTTAGTGCCAACGGCATGGGCGCGCCAGTCACGGCAAATATCGTGTCGACCTGGAATGACGCCGTCACGCCTGAAAGCGTCATTTCGAGGACGGCGGGCACACCAGCGCCGAACGCCGCGTTGCCCGCGAGCGCGTTCGTCAGCCGCGCCGATGGTTGATCCATGACGCCGCTCGGACAGATGCCTTCCGACAGCCGTCCGGTTCGTCCCATATCCTGAACGGTTGTGAGCGGTCCAGGCGCGAGAATCTCAAGCCCCAAAGCGCTCATCGTGCCGCCTCCCGTTCGATTGCGCGGAATTCTTCAATAGATATGGGCCTGAAGCGCACGCCAAGCCCCGCCGATAGCAGTACGGGCGATGAACTGTTCGGGTCATATAACTTTTTTGGCGTACGTCCGATCAGCCGCCAACCCCCGGGCGAATCCAGCGGATACACACCCGTTTGGTTTCCGCCGATCCCCACCGACCCGGCAGGGATCAGCGCGCGAGGTGTTGCCAAGCGCGGCGTCGTCAGCGCGGAATCCAGCCCGCCCAGGTACGGGAAGCCTGGCATAAAGCCGATCATGTACACGCGATACACCGGTTGAGCGTGACGACAGACAACCTCTTCGATTGAAAACCCCGTATGCGCGGCAGCGTCCATCAAGTCAAGCCCGAACTCGCCGCCGTAACACACAGGTATCTCAACAATACTGTTGGGTATGGACGCGGCGTCGGTTAGTGGCAACGCGCGTATGCGGCGCGAGAGTTGGCGTTTCAAACTGCGATCGCTCAAGCGCATCGGGTCGAACATGATTAATAGCGAGCGATACGAGGCTGTCGTTTCCAGCACACCCGTGATGGGTTTGCTAGCCAGCGACGCTTCGAGTTCAACAACTTTAGCATTTACCGCAGGATCGATGGTGTCGCCGAATTCAACAACTAATGCGCGTTCTCCTGCGGGTAAGAATCTTGGATAATTATTCATTTGAATTGAGGGCGCTCGGTTCAGCAATGCCGAGCGATTCGTTATGATCCTCGTAGAAACCCCGCGCGATCACGTCCTCGAACCAGGCGGCGCATGTCTGTTTCAAACCAAGCGCGGATTCGACCAGGCGGCGCATCAGATGCACGATAGTCATGTTGAAGTCCGTGTCGAAGCCATCGATGGCGGGGTTGAGGTCGCCGTACATGTTCACCATGCCCGCGCGAGACGCGGCGATCATGGCCTCGCGCTGCAGTTCGGCGGTGTGCAACAACGCTGGGGTGTTGGTGAGGAACGCGAGGGCGGCGATGACGGCGTTCATGCCCCAATCGGAGACCGTCGCGGTCAAGACCGTGTCAGCGGCCGTATCCGCGACGATGCAATCGCGACCCAAGCCGCGGCTGGCGCGCGGGATGAATTGATCCAGATGGTCGGCGAGCGCGCCCATACCGATCTCGTTGCCCAGATCACCGATGGCGAACGTGGGAACGCCAGCCTGTTGTAACAGACGGAATAGCGCTTCCGATTTGGCTTCAAGATCCGTGACGTCATAACCGAGGGATGTATGGTAACAACCGACGGCATTTCCACCTGCCGCCTCCGTAGCGATTACAGCCGCGGGTTTTGCTTGAGCGAGTATGGCTTGCGCGGCTGGCTGGGCGAGGGCGTCGTCGGTAGGGAACGCGATGATCGCGGTGGAATGCGGGTAATGGAGGGTCTGTTCGATCGATGCATAATTATGCAATCCTACGGTGGCTGCAAGCGATTTGGCCGCCTCGACGCAGGCGTCGGGGACGATTATGGCGGATTTGCGGCCCAGCGCGTTCAAGGCGCGGGCCAGGAGCGCGGCACCGACGATGCCATCCATCTCGCCGTGTCGGTGCGGCAGCAGGACAAACCCTGTGATGATGTGCACGAGCGCGCCTTCGGGAGCGGCGGCAAGCAGGCGCTTGGCGAAGAGCGTGGAGACAGGCTCACCCGCGCGCTGACGGGCGGCGGGATAGAGGATCCTGCAAACGCCGTAGCCGCGAGGGTCAAGATTCATGAGGTCGTCCAGATTCTGGCCGACGTTACGCTCGGTGAGCTGTGCCTGGGTCATAATAAGCAGCGCTCCTTTGCGAAGCACGAGGGTTAGGGTTTTCCCTAACCCTGCGTGCGATTTGACAGTTAAGCGGTGACTTTTTCGCCTTTTTTAATGGCGTCGGCCTTGGCTTGCTGCTCCGTGTACTCATAAAATTCAACCATCGCCGCGTCTTGGATGCGCTTGAGCAGTTCCGGTGCCTTGCCGCCGACAGGAATCCCGTCGATCGCCTTCAGCCCCACGCCGAATGTGGACGCGCTCGACACGACCACCTCGTCCGCCGCCATCATCTCATCCACCGTGAACGCTTCTTCGCGCACGGGCACGCCGATCCCGTCGCAGAGTTTGCACAGGTGCTTGCGCGCAATCCCCGGTAGTATCAGATTATCCAGCGGCGCGGTGCGGAACACCCCGTCCTTCAATATATGCACGTTGCTGTGCGCGCACTCGGTGACGCGCGGTCCACGATGAAATATCGCTTCCTCACAACCTGCTTGCTTAGCCTTCTCCGCTGCCAATACATTCGGCAGTAGGTTGAGCGTCTTTATGTTGCAATGGTAGAATCTGGTATCTTCAACCGTTACCGCAGTCTCACGTTTCGACAAGTCCACCAACGGGAATGGGCGAATCATTACCCAGAAATTGGATTTTACTCCAACTGGATAGGCGTGATTCCGATTCGACGTGCCTCGCGAAACCTGCCAATACACCTGCGTTTGAGGTGAATCGACTTTTTTCGTCAATTCGCGCAGCAACTTATTCATCTCATCCTTGGTCATCTCGAGCTTGATGTCGATCAGACGCGCGCTGTTGAAAAACCGATCGATGTGATCTTCCAACGCAAATGGGATGTGATTGCCGCCGCATGTCGCGTCGTACACCCCGTCGCCGAAAAAATGTGTCCGGTCGTTGAACGGTACCATCACTTCATCCAACTCGCCAATCGTCCCGTTGAAATACGCCAGAGTTTCCATAAACAGCACCACCCTTTTATGTTGTTGAATGTTTAACCATTATCACGTATATTTATACCACTAGAGCTATATGGATAATCCATATCGATGTATCGCAGCGCGTCACGCAATCCGATTATCATACCTCCGTGGCGCGCGGGCGTCGTTTCTGCATGCTCCATCGATGAAACGATGGCCTCCTCAACAGAGCTAACGGCGGCCGCAAAGAATGTGTCCATCAGCGGTTCGGGCATGGCTGCGATGTGGAACGGTCGCTTCGGCTGCTCGTGGGGAACGCGGTTGGTTGTTGAGAATGCTACGCATATTTCACCGCTGCCGTTGCCCGTGTAACTGCCCGTGCGCGCGATGCCGGACTGCGCGCGTTTGGCGACACGCGTCAGTTGTCGATCCGACAACGGCGCGTCTGTCGCTATAACTATTATGATGCTGCCGCGATCCTGATGCCTGTCGCAGTCGTCCCGCGCCGCCGCGTTGCCGAATGGGTGCAGCACGGCCTCATTGTTTGCGGATAACGCTTGGGTTATAGCCGCGCCTACGGCGTGTCCAGCCAGAAGTAGGTCGCAAAGTGAGCCAAAGTTCGTCATCACGAGGCATCCAATAGTATAATGCAAATCACCAATCTCAACAATTCTTGAGCTTGAACCGATCCCACCCTTCAACCCATAACACGTCATGCCGCTGCCCGCGCCAACGCTGCCTTCCGCGAAGGGCATGCCGCTGCCGATAGATTCCGCCAGCTCAACGGTGCGCACCACATCCTCTGGTTGGACTGCCATCGAACGCAGATCGCTGATCGGGCTGTCGTTGCATTCCAGAACGATGGGGTTGACCGTCCCGGTCGTCTCACCGATTTCCGGCGTCCTTTCCAGCATGTAACGTGCTAGGCCAGTGAATCCAGCGCCGACACACAGCGTATTCGTGAGAACGATAGGCGTTTCCAGCGTTCCCAGTTCAGCAATCTGCATTAAGCCCGTGCTTTTGCCGAATCCGTTGATCACATGCACGCCGGCTGGGAATTTTTGACGAAACGAATGCCCGTCTCCTGGGATTATTGCCGTTATTCCCGTAAGCGTCGCACGATTCGGTTCATCCAAATGCGCGCAAATATCCACATGCGCCACGCGTACGCCGGGCACATCGGTGATCATGTTCAGCAGCCCCGGCTTGAAACGGCTGTGCAACCCTTCGGTCAGTTGGAATGGAAACGCAGATGTCAATCCCATAAGTATCCTCGGTTAATAATTATAATATAAAGCGGAATGCCCGCATTACGTCAAGCCAATCATCCGCTTCAAATCCGATCGTCTTTTCGTCGATCAGATGCGCTCCGGGATACTGGCTGTTTTTCAGCGCCTTCCCGTGGGTTGTAAAGCGTATAATTATGCTAAATGAGTCCGGCATAGGCACTTGGCAATTACTACCGCCGCTTGTGAATCGAGTGACTGCCTCACGCATACCCGCCTCGATCCGCTCGAGCGCGTCCTGCGGATGCAGACTGATGGACGCGTTGCCGCGGCCGTCGCTAACGGGCAAAACCGTTAGTCCAGGGATCCATTCTTTCGACGTGGCGCACAAGGCGCGGTCGCCGCTCAAGAATATCACAGGGATGCCTAAACGCCCTGCATAAAGACTATGGATCATAAATTCACTTGCTCGATTACCATTCACGAATATCTCATATATGGAACCATTCATGGTATGAGCGAGTGGGTTGCCATTGGTGTACGCAGGTGAATGATAACCTGTGCACGAAAAAGCATCGAAAGGGTTAGCAATAGATACCAAATCATTCGCGCCAAAATCCCAAAAACCACCAGCCAATGCGTCGGCCATCGAACCCAGCTCGCCGCTCCAATCGCGGTGAATCCGAACTCCACGCGGCAACTCGGTTGGAATAATATTCCTGCCCGTGTCATGCGCATCCTTGACGAGGATCTCGACCGCGCCAGCCGCTTGCGCGCCACGACACGCAGCGGCCACCTCGCGGGACATTTGCTCCCGGAAATACTGGTAACGCGTACCGCCCTTCGCGTCGTCGGTTTCATCCCAGTGCGCGATCCCAGCAGTGCCCTCGATGTCGCTGGATATAAATAGGCGCATAACAATCAGCCTCCCCAAATGGATGCGGGCGCGCTCATGCATACTTTAACCCATTCAGCGGAAATAGTCAACACCGCCTTCAAACAACGGTTGAAATGCATCAGGCTCCACATTGATGTATAATCCATGGCCAGCGCGTTCTGAATGCCCCATTTTACCCAGGATTCTGCCATCAGGCGAGCAGATGCCCTCCACTGCGCCGTATGAACCGTTCGGGTTAAAAGGCGTGTTCATAGTCGGGACGTCGTTAAAATCAACATACTGTGTGACGATCTGGCCGTTGCACGCCAGTTGGTCGTACTGTTCTTGATCGATAACGAATCTGCCCTCGCCGTGTGAGATGGGTACCGTGTGGATGTCGCCGACGCTGCATCGCGACAGCCATGGCGATAGGTTTGACGCGACGCGGGTGCGGACTAGCATACTCTGGTGGCGGCCGATCGCATTGTACGTGAGTGTGGGTGATGTCGAATTTTGCGCGCGGATCTCGCCGTATGGCACAAGGCCTAGCTTTATAAGAGCCTGGAACCCGTTGCAGATGCCCAACATTAGTCCAGTTCTCAAGAATTCATTGAGCGCGTCGCTGACCCATGGGTTGCGCAGGAATGCCAGAATCAACTTTGCGGAACCGTCCGGTTCGTCGCCGCCGGAGAAACCGCCCGGCAGCACGATCATCTGGCTGGATCGGATCAAATCGGCAGCAATTCGCGTGCTTTCGACAATCTCAGACGGCGTCAGGTTCCTGACGACCTGGATAATTGGCTTCGCCCCGGCCCTGATCAGCGCGCGCGCGGTGTCGTTCTCGCAGTTTGTGCCGGGGAAAACGGGGATCCAAGCGCGCGGTTCAGCGAAACCGCCCGCACGTGTCACACGTTGTCGAGTAAATGTGATGGGCGCAACCGCCTTGGCCGGAGGCGCATCCTCCACCGATGGTTGTGAGGCGTGTCGCGGAAACACTCCGCTAAGTTTTGCCTCAAACGGGATAGACAATTCAGCCAGCGTCAGCCGATCGCTTCCTATTATAATAGCAGGATCGGCGGTCGTCTCGCCAACGGTTATCGCGCCAGGTAAATCAAGCGTCGATGTATATTTATTCAATACGAGAAGAACCGTTCCCGGCGCTTCCTCGAAAAGGAGTGTGGGATTGCACGTAACAGACACGCCAACGTTGTTACCAATACCCATCTTAAACAACGCTTCAGCTATCGAACCAGGTCCAAGTACCCACGCTGCTTCCAGTTCATCCGATTGGGTAAGCTGCTCAATGGCATCCAAAGTTTTCACGAAACCCACTGGATCTATGAGCGGATTCACACCAACACGCACTACTTGCGATCCATGATTGCCTTGAATTTGCTTGAATTCGCTCGATACTATCCGTTTGACTGAACCAGTACCAACCGCGAACGCAACCAATGTCGGCGGCACATCCATATCTTTGAAACTGCCAGACATGCTATCCTTGCCGCCGATGGCCGCAACGTTTAGTTGTAACTGTGCTGCTAACGCTCCGAGTAACGCTGCTAGTGGCTGTCCCCATCGCTCAGGATCATCACCCAAGTGCGGGAAATATTCTTGCAATGTTAAGTATAAATATGCACGTTGGAAGCCGGCGGCGACTATCTTCGCGACGGCTTCACAGACGGCAAGGTATGCGCCATCGTATGGGTTGCGCTCCATCCACGTAGGTTGAAATCCGCACGCCATTCCCGAGCAGGTGTCCGTCTCGCCAACAACCGGCAGTTTGGCCGCCATAACCTGGGAAGGTGTGCGCTGGAAACGCCCGCCGAACGGCATCAACACCGTTCCCGCGCCAATCGTGCTGTCGAACCGCTCCGCTAGCCCTTGCTGTCCACAGACGTTAAGATTGGATAATAATTCAACAAATTGGGATTTTATCGTTCTGTTTGAAGTACTTTTTTGGTTGCTAACACAATTGTTAGTTGCTAATACTCTCTTTCGCAACGGAACTACAACATCGGCGTGACGTTTTGCTCCATTAGCATTCAAGAATTCACGGTCCAAATCTGCGATAACTTGGCCGTGCCACCGCATAACTAAGCGTGGCAGCGATGTCACAACCGCAACCTGTGCTGCTTCTAGGTTTTCTGCACGCGCTAGTTGCATCAGGCGATCTGCATCGTCCGGAGCTACCACAACCGCCATGCGTTCCTGGCTTTCACTGACGGCTAACTCGGTTCCATCGAGGCCTTCGTATTTGCGCGGCACAACGTCTAAGTTTATATCTAGCCCGTCGGCTAACTCACCAATAGCAACGCATACACCGCCAGCGCCAAAGTCGTTACAACGTTTGATACGGCTTATCGCTTCGGGGGTTTGGAAAAACCGCTGTAATTTGCGCTCGGTCGGCGCGTTCCCTTTCTGCACTTGAGCACCGCAGGTTGTGAGGCTTGATTCAGCGTGCGCCCGCGATGAACCCGATGCTCCTCCGATACCGTCACGCCCTGTGCGTCCGCCGATCAATAGTACAACGTCGCCTGGCTGTGGTTTCAACCGCTTAACATTGCCCGCCGGTACTGCGCCGACTACAACCCCTAGCTCCATCCGCTTAGCAACATACCCTGGGTGGTAGAACTCACGCACAAACCCTGTCGCTAACCCTATCTGATTACCATAGGAGCTGAAACCGGCGGCAGCGACCTGCGCTAATTTTCTTTGTGGCAATTTACCTGGTAAGGTTGTGGCTATTGGCGCAGTCGGATCGCCGGAACCTGTGACACGCATGGCGTGATACACGTTGGCGCGGCCGGACAGCGGGTCGCGTATCGCGCCGCCTATACATGTCGCTGCGCCGCCGAACGGCTCGATTTCCGTAGGATGGTTGTGGGTCTCATTCTTAAACAACAACAACCATGGCGTGTCTTTACCGTCCTCATCTACCATCACGGGGACTGTGCACGCGTTGATTTCGTCGGAATCATCGACAACTGGTGGTTTGCCTAGTGAGGCAAGCGCTTTCGGTCCGAACGTCGCAATCTCCATCAATGTTGGTGAATTCTTACGACTGCGTGCTTTCATGAACCAATCGAATGTCTTTTTAATAGCGGGATTGTGGATTTTTACGGAATCCAATTCAGTCAAAAAAGTTGTATGCCTGCAGTGATCCGACCAATATGCGTCCAATATCGCCAATTCCGTTCGCATCGGATCGCGGCTTTCCTTGCGAAAATACTCCTGACAGCACAACAAATCGGCCGTTTCGAGGGACAACTGTTGTTCGTCAATCCATTGGGTAAGCCGTTCCGAATTCCAATCACAGAATCCGTCGATCGATACTATCGGCAGTGGTGTAGGCTGCTCTTCGGCCAACGAATCCACCATCGATAGTGATGCCTCGCGACTATCGACAGGATTCACAATGTACGAACGTATCGCTTCAAGATCAGCGTCCGACACAGTTCCTTCCAATATATGCACGCGTGCGACGTGGACGAGTGGCCGTTCACCTTGCGTGATCAGTTGGATGCATTCAGCGGCTGAGTCTGCGCGCTGATCGAATTGCCCCGGCAATGCTTCCCATGCGAATACTTTCGCTTCATTTACTCCGAGCAGTTGTGAGAGTTCTGAGTACACCTCGTCCAATGGCGGCTCGTAGAACACAAACGGTGCGACCTGCACGAACGTTTCAGTGTCCAGCCCCTCCACATCGTAACGGTTTAGAATGCGAACCGATGTTAATCCTGTCAGTCCTAGCTGCTCGTGCGCATCCTTTAACAACTGTTTGGCTTCGACAGCGTACGCGGGTTTCTTTTCGACATAAATCCGGTTAACCATTCATAACCTCCAGCACTTTAGCGCCTATGTCGGTCCGATATTGCATACCGTCAAACGATATGGTTGTCAGTGCCGTGTACGCCTCGCGCAGCGCCTCGTTTATCGTCGATCCCGTAGCTGTAATCCCGAACACACGCCCGCCTGTCGTAACAACCTCACCTCTCACTTCGCCGACGCCTGCACAATCGATCCATACCTTCGGTGAATAATTATTCATCTCGGAAGCGCATAGATACTGCTGCAAACCATTTATACTAACGCCTTTTGTGTACGAGCCGGGATATCCACCGCTCGCCGCGACGACACAGGAAGCTGCGCTACCCTTGAACCGCACATCGGCTTGGGCTAGTGTGCCGGAACGAACAGCCTTCATTATCTCAAAGAGATCGCTCTCCAACAACGCCAATATGGATTGCGCTTCAGGGTCGCCAAACCGACAGTTGTACTCGATGACCTTCGGGCCAGCATTCGTCAGCATTAAGCCTATAAACAAGCAACCTTTGAACGGGCAGCCTTCATCACGCATGGCCGCTAGCGTCGGTTTGATGATCGTGCGCTCGATTTCGTTACGCATTTCCGGTGTGATGAGCGGATGAGGTGTGATCGTGCCCATGCCGCCGGTGTTCGGGCCGACATCCCCGTCGAACGCGCGCTTGTGGTCCATGGCGGCAGGCATCAAGCGATACGCGTCGCCATCTGTAAACAACAACAACGATGCTTCTACGCCTTTCAGATACTCTTCAACAACTATACGCTGTCCTGCCTCACCAAAACGCCTGTCCAGCATGCACTCCTTTATGGCGGCTTCAGCCTCTTCCAGCGTCTCGGCCACCACAACGCCCTTGCCCAAGGCCAATCCATCTGCTTTGATCACCACTGGCAGCGGTGATTTGCGTACATAATCGAGCGCGCGCTCCATATCGTCAAACACCTGGTAGGATGCGGTGGGGATGTGGCGGCGCGTCATCAGTTCTTTCGCAAACGACTTGCTTCCTTCGATGCGCGCCGCCGATTTCGACGGGCCAAATGAAGGGATGCCGATCGATTCCAAGCGATCGGTCAGTCCGAGGCACAACGGATCGTCTGGTGTAATGACAGCGAAGCCAACCTCATGTTGTTTCGCGAACGTGCTGATCTCATCGAACGCCGTCGCCGCAATAGGCAAACACTCAACCGGCGCGCATGCCTGGTCCAGCTTTATGCCGACATTACCTGGCAGGATATATATCTGGCCAACGTACGGGCTTTCGCGCAGTTTTCGAACGACCGCATGTTCTCGGCCGCCCGATCCGATGACCATAACCGTTGTCTTATCTTGCATAACTTCACCTACAACTCATATTTATGCAATTATCTCGGGGCAATTAATGTATAATTATGCGTCAATGGTGGAACAGCCTAAGACCTGTAAAGCATAACAACATCCCATATTGGTTACATGCACTGATGATATCCTGATCGCGCTTTGATCCACCTGGTTCCGTTACATATGTAACGCCGCTTCGTTGTGCGCGTTCAATGTTGTCCGCGAATGGAAAGAACGCATCGCTTCCTAATGAAACGCCCGTCAATTGCGCCATCCACTCCGAACGCTCGGCGATGGACAATGGTTTCGGTATATCTCCAGAAAACCAAGCGGTATCTAGCGTTTCATTGCCCAGGTATAAGTCCGTCGCGTTATTGCGATCGGGACCAGGCAAGCCTTTTGCAAAAGGCAGCGAAACAACACGCGGATGTTGCCGCAACCACCAGCGATCCGCTTTTTCACCCGCCAAACGTGTGCAATGGATGCGCGATTGCTGTCCCGCACCGACGCCAATTGCCTGACCGTCCTTGACATAACACACCGAATTGGATTGCGTATACTGTAGAATAGCCAGTGATAACAACAAATCGATTCTGGCAGAATCAGACAGATGCTTGTTTTCACTGACAATATTACCTAAAAGTTGTGGCTCTAAGTGAACTGTGGAATAACTCTGCTCGAATGTTATTCCGAATATCTGGCGTCGCTCAACAACGTCTGGTTCATATGCGGGATCTATCTCCAGCACGCAATATGTGCCGTTACGCTTAGCTCGCAGGATGGCTAGCGCTTCCGTCGTGTAACCGGGCGCGATCACGCCATCGGATACTTCTCGCTTTATAACGTTTGCGGTGTCGGCATCACACGGCTCGGAGAGCGCGATGAAGTCGCCGAACGACGACATCGGATCGGCGTTACGCGCTCGGAGATATGCCAGACACAACGGCGATCGGCCTTTCGGGTTCGGTTCATTCTCGCTCGGCGCGACCGCTGCCCCAGCAGGTGAAACGTGCTTAAATGAAGCGGCGGCAGGCTTCTGTGCGATGCGGCTCATCTGTCGGACCAACTGCCAGCCGTTGAGCGCGTCCATCAGATTGATGTATCCGGGTCGGCCTGATTGCACAACAAAAGGCAGTCCATCCTCGTGGTATACGCGCGCTGGGGTTCGATCCGGGTTCAAGCCGTACTTCAGGGGCAATTCAGTTAGCATATCAACCTCGTTCAGTCTTGTCATATTATGCAATTGACGCGTAATAGTGCAATAAGCAAATGTATATTATTCCAATATTGATGAAGGTGCAGTTGTAAGCGGTCTAGCGTTTACGATGCGCGTTGTGGGTTCATTGCCGTTCAGCGGGATGAATCGTGTCAGCAACGCCACACGGTTGTTAGGGTTCAACGAGAACCACAGCATGCGCGTCCAATCCTCGATATCGTTCATGATGCTGACCGAAAACGGCTCGCCCTCAAACGATGGCAGCGGCATCCCGTCCCCTTGATACGTGTGCAGGAAATGCCCCTCGCCCGCAATTCCCTGGTATTCAAAGAATGAACGGAGCGTGGTCATTTCACGATTGCGAAGTATTGACAAACGATACGACAAAATTTTATCAACATTTATCAGCGCACTGATGCGCGGCGTGAAGTGCGGCGGATCCGACTCATATTCCCAGGTACGAAGCGCCTCCTCAAACGTGCGGCCGCTGCGAAGGTATTGAGTGATGGTATCTGTTTGAACGCCGTTAGTCAAAATCGTTTGTTGTCCGACAACGTCCAAAGCGGTGTATAGTCGGTTCGGCATATCATTTAAGAATCTATCATCAATAGCGTGCGTAGCGATCGCATCGCCTTGCTGAACCAACACACGGTTTCGGCTGCGTTCACTACGCCCCAGCACAAAATAACCCAATACGGCGTTACGACCGTCTGGTGTTAAACCGACACAGATACCTCGGCCTGGGTAAGGATTGCTTGCTAGCAGGGTTGTTAAACTCTCCATGACTGCACCTCGTTTGAATAATTATTACTCTTACTCATAATATTGCAATAATCTCTGACCGCGACGGGCAGCAACAACCATTCGGCTTGCTCCATCACGCGGCGTTGAAGGGTCTCCGGTGTGTCGTCGGGCAGAACCTCAACTGCTTTTTGCGCGAGGATGGGGCCGCCATCCGGTATCTCGTTAACAATGTGGACGGTTGCGCCCGTCACCTTCACACCGCGAGCGAGCGCGGCCTCATGCACCTTCAGTCCATAGAATCCCATCCCGCCGAATGAGGGCAATAACGCCGGATGGATGTTAAGAATGCGCCTTTCATAAGCTCGAATGATGTCGGGAGGCAGTATGGTCAGGTATCCGGCAAGCACAACCAGATCAATGTTGAATTTGCCGAGGGTTTCCAGCATCTTGGACGCGAAGTTGTTACCATATTTCTTTTTAGATACTACGCGCGTTGGTATCCCCGCCGCCTTCGTTCGCTCCAGCGCGAATATGTCGGTGCGGCTGCCCACAACTAATTCGATTCGCCCATATGGGTTATCCGCATCGATTAACGCCTGAAGGTTGGTTCCGCTGCCCGATACGAGCACGGCGATCCTTATCATAGAATAATCTCCCCATCGCCCGGAATTGTCTCGCCTATCGCATACGCATCGACACCATTATTGCGTAACACCGTTAACGCTTGATCCGCCACTTCAGCAGCCACGATCACGCCCATTCCCACGCCCATGTTGAACGTGTTGAACATGTCGCGGTCTGAAACGCCGCCGTCCTCTTGAATTCTACTGAATATTGCAGGAATCCTTAAACGTGAACGGTCTATCCTCAAAGTAAACCCAGGCTGCAACGCTCGCGGCAGATTCTCGTAAAAGCCGCCGCCCGTAATATGCGCAACCGATCGCACGCCTGCCACACTGTTTAATAGTTCCAACATCGGTTTAACGTAAATACGTGTCGGTTTCAACAACTCATCGAGGAGTTTGGCGTCATTTGACAGAGTTTCTTCATTATATATGCGTCGGATCAGCGAGAAGCCGTTGGAATGCACGCCAGCCGAAGGGAGTGCGATGAGCACATCACCAGCCGCCATAATCGACGACGGCAGTTTTTGCGAAGAGTTGAGAATGCCGACCGCGAACCCGGCAAGGTCGTACTCGTTATCGCCATAAAACCCAGGCATTTCAGCTGTTTCGCCACCCAGCAGCGCGCATCCGGCCTGGACGCAGCCGTTGGCCACACCCGCAACTATCTGCTCCGTACGCTCGGGATGCGTACGTCCGCTGGCAATATAGTCTAAAAAGAACAGCGGCTTCGCGCCGCAGCAGATGATATCGTTGACGCTCATCGCGACACAGTCGATGCCGACCGTATCATGGCGGTCAGCCAGGAATGCCAGCTTCAGCTTAGTACCCACGCCATCAGCGCCTGCGGCCAACAACCTCCCGTCGTCCAGGTCGAATAGCCCGCCGAACCCGCCCACATCGCCCACAACGCCGGGTATCTGCGTGCGCCGGATGTGTTTCTTCATTAGATCCAGCGCGCGATAGCCCGCCGTCACATCGACGCCCGCCGAACTGTACGCGTTGCTATAACTATTATGGCCATGGTCAGGCATGGGGTTGACCTCCAATTTGAATCTCGAACTTCAGTTTGCTGGGGACTTTCGGCGGCGGGGTGGGATAGACGCCGGTGAAGCACGCGTCGCAGAAGCAGCCGTGCCCGCTCGCGTCCAGCTTCGGCAGATCCTCCGCGCGGAAGTAGCCGATGCTGTCCACATCCAGAATCGCGCGGATTTCATCCAACGAATGGTTGTGAGCGATCAGGCTCTCGACCGAATCCACGTCCGTGCCGAAGTAGCACGGATGCGCGAACGGCGGCGCGGCCAGCCGCATATGTACTTCAGTCGCGCCAGCGTCGCGTAGGAGCTTGACGATACGCGTATTTGTTGTACCGCGCACCATGCTGTCGTCAACCAGCACCACGCGCTTGCCGCGTACGGTGTCGGCGACGGGGTTCAGCTTGATTCGAACGGAGTTCGTGCGTTGGGATTGTTCTGGTTGTATAAACGTACGTGCGACATACCTATTCTTGATGAAGCCGATCCCGTACGGGATCCCGCTCTGGCGCGAATAGCCCAGCGCGGCATCGATGCCACTGTCGGGTATGCCAACCACAACGTCCGCTTGTACAGGATGGTTGATCGCCAGCAGAGCGCCGGCCTTCAGTCGCGCGCTGTGGACGGACGTGCCGTCGATCACCGAATCGGGCCGGGCGAAGTAGATCAGCTCGAACACGCACAGCGCGCGTCTGGGCGGCGGATCCTCGCTAGGGATGCTGATCAGCTCGGAATCGGGCGACGCCACAACAATTTCGCCCGGCTCGATGTCGCGCACGAACTTCGCGCCGATGGAATCCAGCGCGCAGGATTCGCTGGCGAAAACCCAACCATCCTCAAATCGGCCGATGCACAGCGGCCTGAATCCGAACGGATCGCGCACAGCCATCAGTTTTCGCGGGCTCATAATGACCGCCGAGTACGCGCCTTTGATGCGGCGCATCGCGCGGCGCACGGCTTCCTCGATCGACTTGGATTGAATGCGTTCTTGAGTTATAATGTATGCTATAACCTCACTGTCGCTGGTGCCGTGGAATATCGAGCCTTTTTGCTCCAGTTTTTCCCTTAATTCTAATGCGTTTGTGAGGTTGCCGTTATGGGCCAGCGCCATACTGCCCTTCAAATGATTAACTAATAACGGTTGTGCGTTGCTCAATTTACGTTGTCCGGTCGTCGCGTAGCGGCAGTGTCCGACGGCCAACTCACCCGATCCGAGTGTGCGCATCACATCGGGCGTTAGTACGTCGGTGACAAGGCCTACATCTTTGTGTACATCTATCACACCCGCACGGTTTACCGCGATGCCGCAACTCTCCTGGCCGCGATGCTGCAGCGCGAATAGGGCGTGGTATGTCGCGCCGACCACGTCCGCGCCCGGCGCGCAGATGCCGAAGATGCCGCATTCCTCGTGAATCTTGTCAAAAGGACAACTCACGCTTGTGCCCCCAGCAGCCGCATTCGGATTTCGGCATAGGCCTCCTCAACGCCGCCCAAGTCGCGCCGGAACCGATCCTTGTCCAGCTTTTCGCCCGTCTTGGCATCCCAAAACCTGCAGGTGTCGGGGGAGATTTCATCCGCTAATACGATCGATTCATCGGGCAGTCGACCGAATTCCAGCTTGAAATCGACCAGTGTAATACCGGCCTGCAGCAAATATTCACATAGAATGTCGTTGATTTTTAGCGATAATTCGGATATGCGAGTCAATTCCGCGTCGGTAGCCCAGTCCATTGCCAATATATGGGAATCATTGACCATAGGATCGCCGAGTGCGTCATCCTTATAACAATACTCGATAACGGGCTGCTTCATCGGTATGCCTTCATCCAAACCCAAACGTTTTGCCAGCGACCCGGCGGCGATGTTGCGGACTATCACTTCCAACGGGATTATGGCGACGCGTTTGACTAATGTATCACGTGAATTCAGTTCTTCTACAAAATGAGTGGGTACTCCGTGGCTTTCTAAGAGCTTCATCAGGTGATTCGAAACCCGGTTGTTGATCTCACCCTTGCCAATGATCTGGCCCTTTTTCAGGCCATTGAACGCGGTCGCGTCATCCTTGTATGATACGATACACAACCGCGTGTCGTTAGTGGCGTATACCTTTTTGGCCTTGCCTTCATAGATCATGGGACCTTTTTCGATCGCGGCGCTGATCGTCATCATCATATCCTCCAAACTAAATGGTTGTCTTTAGGCGCAATTCGGTGTCTTTTTGCAGAATGGATTCGCGGTTTTGCGCGCGTTTAGCATCCAATTTTAATGCCAATCCGCTGTCAGTGACAGCCAGTATCTGCGCGGCCAGCAGCGCCGCGTTCGCCGCGCCGCCGATGGCGACCGTTGCGACTGGGATGCCGCTGGGCATTTGCACAGTGGATAGCAGCGCGTCCAGCCCGTCCAGTTCGCTGGCGCGCATGGGCACACCGATGACGGGCAGCGTGGTGCGCGCGGCGAGTGCTCCGGCAAGGTGTGCGGCCTTGCCCGCCGCCGCGATGATCGCGCCGAAGCCGTTTTGCCTGGCGGCCGCCGCGAATGCCGCCGCTTCATCAGGCGTGCGGTGGGCCGACATGATCCGCGCCTCGAATGGGACGCCCAAACCCTTCAGCGTGTCGAATGCGCCTTGCATCACGGGCAGATCGCTGTCGCTGCCCAGCACAACCGCTACTTTTAAGGATTGGACTGCATAATTATCCAACAATTACCTCCAAAATAAACACAAAAGAGCCGGACGCGACCATTGCGCGCCGACTCCCCGACGTACCGCTTAAACAAATCATACGCTTCGATTCCTTTCGGATCTTGTCGGCTCCCGAGCAAAACTCAGACAGAATCAGGCAGAATCAGATAGAATCAGTTAAGTACAAGCGCGAATTAACGACTGTATCTATTTTAACGCGTTTTAACATGAATGTCAAATCGGCAAATCATCCAGAAATTCGGCCGGAATCATGTCGGCTCCTTATCGCTGTTCCACCACGAGGGCGGCGGCGGCTCGGTCGTGTCGGACGCCTCGAAGAGTAGGTCGTACATGCGCTCCTCCTCGGTGTCCAGCGTGACGGATTCTACGTCGCGCAGCGGGAGCACGGTAGGTTGGCGCATCACACGCCCGAAAAAGTCGAACGCGTCCATCGTAACGCGCAGGTCGTCCAGCGCGACGATTCTACCTGTATAAGTTTCGTCGGCGGTCAGGAGGCTCACGGTGCGCTGCTCGCGGCGCGCCCATTCTAACAACCAATGGGAGAGGTCCGTCTCGCGGGTTGTAGGCTGTGGGATCATCGGCTCATGATCTTGGTTGTGCAGTTTAACTAATAATTCCAGGCGTGTTTCATACTCATCGCCAGTGTATACCTGCTGGACATCGCTCACGCGCCACAGAAGCCAACCGTCGCGGAATCCCCACGGCGTCAGTGCGGCCAACAGCACGTGCCGGGGATTCACCTGCTCGATGTAGCCGCTGCAGAACGCGTCCGGGTCGTTGAGGTCGGTGTAGAGCGAAACGATCAGGTCGTGCTGCTGCGCGTTGCGCATTTGGTAGACCGCAAAACTGATCGGCATACTACCGCTCCTTCCACCCGCTAAACTACGCCCCTATATTCAAAAGCCAAACGCCGCCCGAGTATATCGACCACAATCAGCGCCGGAACGCCGCCCGCCGATTGTTCGACGGGGAAATTCAGCGAGCTGTCCAATCGAGGATGCCGCTTGTCCCGCGCGGTATCAGCGTAATCGTGGAAGTTATCCCCGCGCATCATCCCAAACGACCACTGATCCACATGCGCCAATGCCTCCGGTGAATGCATGCATAACGACGGATCGATCGTATAATTATTCAATACAGCGCACAACCGGTCGTTTTCAACAGTAATGTCCGCGTCCAACGTAGGTTGGACGTTCGTGTCGAAAACAGTACACGGCGCAACCAGCTCGAACGCATTACCCAGCAGCCGCTTCCGCGTGCTGATCAGCGCGGCAGTCGACGTGTCAGCGCCAACGAAATTCCGCCCCATCTCCGCAGCCGCTTGAGCTGTCGTTCCCGAACCGACGAATAGATCCGCCACCCAATCGCCCGGCTTAGATGTACAACCAACCACACGCTGTATTAACGCGGCGGGTTTTTGCGTGTCGAACCCGGTACGCCTTGGATCCCGTTGCTGCAGCGGCGCGATATCCGTCCAAACATCGCTGGGATACACCGGATCGTCGTCATAGTAGCGGTACTCCTTGCCGCCCACGTCGATAGCGGAATAGTTCCGTCCTTGCTCGTCCGACGAACGGCGCATGTGGTTGTGACGGCGGGTACGCGGCATCGCGGCAGCCGAGATGTCGAAATACGACCGTTCGCTCTTCCTATAAAACAACAACACGTCGTGCTTGCGAGAGAAGTGCACCGTCGCGCGGCCACCCGTCTCGTATGCCCAGACGATCTCGTTGACAAAATTCGATTCGCCGAACACCTCGTCCAGCAGTGTGCGCATCATCGGCGATTTTCGCGGATCGATATGCAGGAACAACGCGCCTTCGTCCTTCAACATAGCGTGCGCCGTACGAATGGCCGCGCGCATCATGCCGGCGTACGCATAGCCATTCCAGCGGTCGTTGTACGCGCGCAGTGTCACGAACGGCTTACCCGTCTGCCAACCCGTTTCGCCCACAGGTATGCGCAGGTCGAAAGGCTTGCCCGTGTCAAACGGCGGATCGAGGTACACCGTTTGGATTTGCCCCGCGTATTCTGCCGAGAACTGCGCCGCGTCCTCCGGCCAGCGCGCTTGGGCGATCACGCCTCGCTGTCTGTCGCCAGCATTCGCGCCGAGATGTATTTCGCGTGCACACGCGCAGACAGTCCATCCCATCAGTCAGCAAAACCTCCAAGCATTCTCATTATAATGTAATTTTCGCCTGAATGCAACCATTTTTGCTGATCATTTTGAATAATAATCGCCCTTGCGCAGCAGTTGACAAACCTTTCAACCCTGTGATAAAGTAAGCTAACAACTGACTGTAGCGGAACGCTCCGCGGAAAGTTTGGTTAATATGAGATATACAAAAGGCATTGTACTAGCTGGCGGCGCTGGCAGCCGCTTATACCCCTTGACCATGGTTACATCCAAGCAACTCCTGCCAGTTTACGACAAACCGATGATCTTTTACCCGTTATCGACGTTGATGCTCGCGTGTATTAGTGATATACTCATAATCTCAACGCCGGACGATACGCCTCGGTTTGAGCAGCTGCTGGGCAATGGGGACCAATTCGGCGTTAACTTATCATATAAGGTGCAGCCTTCACCGGATGGGTTGGCACAAGCGTTTATACTCGGCGAGGAGTTTATTGGTAACGATTCCTGTGCAATGGTATTAGGCGACAATATTTTTTATGGCAATGGCTTCGGCAGACTGCTAAAATCCGCAGTAAATAGTACCTACGACGGTAAAGCCACTGTATTTGGATATAATGTGCCCGATCCAGATCGTTTTGGTGTAGTTGAGTTTGATAAAGATGGGGTTGCTCTATCTCTGGAGGAAAAGCCCGTCCATCCAAAGAGCAACTATGCGGTGGCAGGGCTTTACTTTTATGATAACCGGGTAGTTGACTATGCAAAGCATCTTAAGCCTTCTTCGCGCGGAGAGTTGGAGATTACTGACCTAAACAGGGTTTATTTAGAAGATGGATCGCTCAATGTACAAGTATTGGGAAGAGGTTTCGCTTGGCTTGACACCGGTACAATGGACAGCCTGAACGATGCTTCTAACTTTATTAGAATGATTGAACAGCGGCAAGGCATTATGATCAGCGCGCCCGAAGAGATAGCATACAGAAACGAATGGATAGATCAGCATACTCTGCTTCAGTCGGTCAGCCGATATGGGAAATCCCCGTACGGCGAGCACCTTCGCAGGGTAGCCGAGGGGAATATTCAATATTAGTTGCGGGGTACGAGGTACGGTTCAATCAAGGGTTTGTTATATCTATCCATATTCCAACGCAAGGAATTCTCGCAGACCACGGACGCCGACAAGCGCCGCGTAATCGCCGCGCTGAAGGGCATCGCAAACCCTGATGAGAATATATCCAAGTTTGTCGAGGTCGATCCGATACTGCGTTACATCGCAGGCAATGCGATGGTCGGCAACGACGACGGTTACTTCGGCTCCATGATGCATAACTTTTATGTTTACGAAAAGAATGGCAAGCTGACCATTCTCCCATGGGATTACAATACATCCTACGGCGGATTCGGACGGGATGATAATGAAACGTTAATAAACATTCCTATCCATGAACCGTTTACCAGTTATATAACGCTGGACGAACGCCCGCTCATTAAGCGGTTGTTTGATGACGAAGCCTGCCTGCAAACCTACGACGGGTACCTGCGTCAGGCGGCTGAATTCTACGCGTTTGGCGAGGCCGCCGCCGTGATCGATCGCGTGGACGCGATGATTCGCAGCTGGATTGATCAGGATCCCACCAAGGAGTACACGCTCGCCCAGCATGACGCGTCTGTCGAAATGCTAAAGCGTTATGTCGAATTGCGCGGCAAGGCCGTGCTCCGGCAATTATCCGGCGACGACACGCCCATTAATGCGGATGGGATCGATTTGCACATATTAAACGGCGTTAAACCATACTGATAAACCACCTTGCAATTCTAGCTCAAAGGTGCTAGAATATCCCAATCCCGCAACTATAACATAAGGAGGCGAACCCCAATGGCCTATATAATCTCGGATGAGTGCATCTCCTGCGGCGCGTGCGAGCCGGAGTGTCCGGTCAACGCTATCTCGGAGGGCAAGAGCAACTATGTCATCGACCCGAATCTATGTATCTCCTGCGGTGCGTGCGAGCAGGTCTGTCCGGTAGGCGCGCCTAGCGAGGAGTAGACCGTTAGTTGTGATGGATTCGCAGGGCGGCCGGCCTCGGTCGCCCATTACGTTATTATTACACAATGGTTAATTTTCCATATGGGAGGGGACGCTTATGCAGGATGCGATTAAGGAACTGTGCACGGAGATGTTGGGCGCGTACAAGATACCCGCGGACCAATTCGAGCACGAGAATGTGAAGCGGGGGCTGCGCAACACGGACGGCACGGGCGTGATCGCCGGGGTAACCCGCATAGGCAGCGTGCGCGGCTATCAGATGGAGGATGGCGTCCCGGTGCCCGTGGAAGGCCAGCTGTTCTACCGCGGTATCGATGTGATGGACATAGTCCGGGCTCACAATGAATCCGGCACATTCGGGTTTGAGGAAGTGGCATACCTGCTGCTGCTGGGCCACCTGCCCAGCAAGGATCAGTACGCATCATACATGTCCATACTGCAGAAGGCGCGGCGGCTGCCCGACGGATTCTTTGAGGATATGATACTCAAGTCGCCCAGTCGGAACATCATGAATAAGTTGAGCCGATCCGTGCTCGCGCTGTACTCCTGTGACCCGAATCCGGACGATCTGTCGGCGGAGAATCTGGTGCGGCAATCGATAGAGTTGATAGCGCGTCTGCCCGTCATCGTCACGGATGCCTTCGCGGTAAAGCGGCACTACTTCGACAAACAATCGTTGTTGATCCATACCCCGACCGAGGGCAGCGTGGCCGAGAACTTCCTGCATATGTTACGGCCGGATAACTGTTATACGTCAGAAGAGGCTCGGCTGCTGGATCTGATGCTGATCCTGCACGCTGAGCATGGCGGCGGTAACAACTCGGCGTTCACATGCCGGGTGCTGGCGTCCACGGCGACCGATACTTATGGTTGTATAGCGGGTGCGATCAACTCGCTCAAAGGCCCGCTGCACGGCGGCGCGAACCAGAAGGTCATGGAGATGTTCCGTGACGTCCACGCACATGTCAGCGATCCCAGGGACGACGAAGAGGTCTACCAATACCTATGCAAGGTGAGGGATAGGGAAGCCGGCGATCGTACGGGCAAGATATACGGGCTGGGCCACGCGGTGTATACGATCAGCGATCCCAGGGCACTGCTGCTGAAGCAGTGCGTATCGGCGTTAGCCAAAAAGACCGCCCAGACCAACGCCTTCACGCTGATGGAGCGGATCGAACGCCAGGGCATCCGCTGTCTGTATGAGAAGCTGGGGACCAAGAAGCGGTTGTGCGCTAACGTCGATATGTACAGCGGACTGGTGTATCAGATGCTGGGGATTCCGGAGGAACTGTTTACGCCGTTATTCGCGATAGCCCGAATCGCGGGCTGGTGTGCACACCGAATCGAGGAGGCGCTGACAGGCGGCCGGATCATCCGCCCCGCTTACCGCGCGGTGATGGATGCGACCGCCTATGTGCCGATAGATGAACGTTAAGCTACCATTACCTTTTCCGGTGTGAATATAGGGTAATCCATAACCCGTTCGGCCTCGGCCCGCAGCAATGCTTCGTCGGCCTCGCTGAACGGGTTTTCGACAACCTCGTCGACATGATCCAGCATAAACTGCAGGTGCGCGAAATTCCCCGGCGGGATCAACGTTGCCGCACCTAAGTTGAGCGCGCGCTTCATCGCCGCGATACCTAGCGCATCCTGTTCCAGATCGCCGATGTAGAATGGTTTGCACCAGGATTTGGGATACGGGCTGGCGTTGCGATCCTCACTGGGCAGCCAAGCGCGGTGAACCAACGTTTTCATAGCCAGCATGCCATAGCCGTCACGCTTGGCGCGCTCGGCCAGCCGCTCACCCCAGCCGATGGTGTACCCCATCGAGAACTGGAACGGGAACAGCACCGTGTCAAACGGAAACGCATCCAGGCACAGCATCGCCAGATCCTCATTATGCGTGGAGAAGCCGATGTTTCGAATCAACCCCTCGCGCTTAGCCCAGACCATCGTCTCCAGCGCGCCATCTTTACTGAAGGCTTTGTCGTAATCCTCCTGGGTGGACATAGCGTGCAGCTGGTACACGTCAAAGTGATTCGTGCGCAGGATTTTCAGGGAGTTGAGCAGCTCCGCTTTCATGTCGTCGGCGGTGCGCTTGCCGGATTTGCACGCTAGGTATACGTCCTTGCGGTGCGGTTCCAGCGCGGGGCCGAGCCGCTCCTGCGCGTTGCCGTATGAGGGCGCGACGTCGTAGTAGTTTACGCCGCTGGCGATTGCGGATTCGACAAACTTTACCGCGTCGTCAGGTGTTTCATTCGTATTGATGATGCCGCCGAACGTTACGGCACTGATGTTAAGACCCGTTTTACCTAATATACGCTTTGGTATGTATACACTCATAATAATCTGGTACCTCCTATATCAAAAAGCAGGAGCGTTTTCAGGGAAACATATGCATGTCGGCGTGGGTATATCCAGCTTGGACGTGAATTCCAGGCCTTCATCCGTCACCTTGAATATGGTTATCTCGTTGGAACGTTCCATCGCGGCCAGAACATACTGGCCGTCCGGTGAGAATGATGCGTCGCGCGGCCAGTTGCCGTGCCCATCCACGATAATGGGCGGCTGGAATTTCCCATCAACCCTACGGGATACGCCGATGGTGTTCTCGCCGCGTACCGTGGCCAGCAGCATGCTGCCGTCGGGCGAGAGCTTCAGCGCGCTGCCCGTATTACCCAGTTCGAGCGGATCGCCCATAGTCCGCGCGAATGGCAGGCGCGTCACAATCTCATCCTGATGATTGTATACCAGAACCTCGCAGGACAATTCGCCTATAACCGCCCAAGTCGTCTTGTCAATGTACACCATATGTCGAGGCCCAGTTCCCGGCGGGACGTTAACGACATAACCCGGCAAACTGACGTTGTTATGTTCGCGACGGTAGAATATGACCTTATCCGTGCCCAGATCGCAGACTGCCAGACTATAATTCCCAACCGTATCCGGGCCGACGGGCACGGCGCAGTGAGCGTGGGACGATTCCTGTCGGGATTTGTTGACGCCGGAGCCATAGTGCGCAATCCATTGACCATCGGTCAACTCGCCTTCGTCCTTAGTGAGAGAGTAAATGCCCACCTCGCCGCTGACATAGTTGGCCGTATATACATTGTCCTCATCGATGGAGACATAACACGGAGCGATGCCGCCCGAGGGTTTTTCGTCGAGTTTTAACAGCGCGCCATTCGGTTCGATTTGATAAAGCGCGACCGCGCTGGCGTCGGCGCCTTCATAAACCGCCGCCAATTGATCGCCTTTGACGGCTAAGTACGACGCGTCGCGTGCTGGCCAGGATCCGACAATCCTCGCCTTACCGTCGCTGAATTCGATCCGGTATATCCCCTCGCTGCCGTTGCGGGAGTAGGTGCCGATATACGCGTATGACATAATATTGGTTGCCTCGCACTAATCGTTATTTTCATCGAACGTTATAAGCCCGCCGATCTCATCCACGAATACCAGCGGTTCCTCGGGCGCAACGTAGACAGCGGGTTCGGTGGTTCCGGTACTCCGCGCCTGGAGTCGCTCGACCTGTTCGCGGGTGAAGCCTTGCGACTCGTTTATCTTGTCGATTTGCGCCGGAGCGATGGGCGGGGTGCAGGTGTTGCAAGCCACCAGCTTGCTGAACGTGTCGCGCAGCTGCGCGTATCGCATGACGCCTGTGAGTGGTAGGTACTGATTCTTGACGCTGGGGCAGTTCTCGTCGGCGTGGTAGTAACGCCCGCCATCGGGGTTGTAGTACAACGCCGTGTTGGGATCGGGATAATACATGGGCCGGCCTGTGTCGTCCCAGACGATCAGCTTGGTGTTAACCTTCAGGTTGTCCCACAACCACTGCATGTTGATGCCTTCGGCGGATTTGACGCGCTGGGTTCGGATGCAGCCGTGGCTGGCGCGCTCGCCCAAATGCGGCTCGGTGGTGGAATAATCCTTCGTGCCGTCGGCGGCCACCAGCGCCGGAACCATGTGCAGCAGGTCGCCGCCGTTGAACCGCAGCGCCAGCTCGCAGTATAGATTGTCCGCCCAGAATCCGCCAGTCCAGCTGCAAATCAGGAATTCGCCAGAAGCGGTCTCCTGGAACGGCTTGGCTTTAGTCGGCAGTCCGGTGGATATCTTAAGCGTGGTAACCAGCTTGGCATCGGAATACAGGTACAGCCGCTGCGACTGCTTATCCACGACTATGCCGTATAATGTCGAAGGCTGGTACTTCTTTAACAATGACGCACGAACCCAGCCCTGGATCAGGTCGTCCGTCATATCATAGCCTTCTATGAACGCCCAATCGCCCGATATCTCCAGCACGTGCACCGATACCGAGCGGCCGTACAGGAAGCCCTCGTACTGGCCTTTCTTGACGCGCTCGCCGCCGGGTTTATCCAGCAGGTACACGGGGGTTTGCTCGCCCACGTCCAGCACCGTAACCTCGCGGATCAGGTATTCCCAGACGCGCGCGGGATCGGTCAGGTCGAAGAATTCGCGGTCGTTCCACCAAGAATCCCCTGTGTCGATGAACTGGCTGTAGTCCAGCACCGTCGAGCTGGACGCAGTCGAGACAGGCAGGATGATTCCCGCCAGTAATATGCACAGCATTAGTGCCGTCAATCGCCGAATGGGAATCACCTGCCTTTATGAAACCTTCTCTTTATGGAAACAACACCTGTTTCGTCTCCCTATGCGCCTGATACGCGTACTGCATCATCTCGGTCAGCTGGCGCGCCTCGTCCAGGCCGAATAGGACGGGCTTGCCATCCTTGACGGATGCGATGAACTGATCCAGCGGCGAGGGTAATGCTTCGGGCAGCGCCTGTTCGTGAAAAGCCTCGCCGTTATCGTCGAATTTCTTAGAACGGATCGACAGCGTCTTTTCATTGATTAAGGCAACGCCTTCCGTGCCATAGGCCTCAACCAGGTATGGGGACATGGGCGAGACTAGGCTCGTTTCCGACACGCCAATCGCGCCGTTGTCGAATTCGATGGTGGATACGGCGTTATCGTCCACGCTGCGGCGGGTGATCGTGTTGAACATGGATTGGATGCGAGTTGGCTTGCCCAGGTACCAGCGCAGCAGGTACATAGGGTGCGCGCCAAGATCCATCATCGCGCCGCCGCCCGTCGTCGCCGGGTCATACCAATACCCAGGCAGCCATTCGGCCAGCGCGCCGTTGTGGGCGTTGCGCACGCGCATGAGCGTCAGCTTACCCAGCCAGCCGTCGTCCACGGCCTTCTTCAACGCGATGTGGGTAGGCATGCAGCGGTGCGGGAATGATATCGTGAATGTGACGCCGGCCTTCTTGACGGCGTCGATCACGTGGTCGCAGTCCTTGACCGTGAAGGCCAGCACCTTTTCGGTAAAGATATGCTTGCCCGACTGGGCGGCGCGGATCATAATCTCCGGGTGCATGTTGGTGGGCGAGCAGACCGCGATTGCGTCCAGGTCGTCCTGATCCAACAGCTGGGTCAGGGTCGGCTCGAATATCGCGCCCAGTTCCCGCGCCCAGGCCACGCCGCGCGTGGGATCCTCATCCCACACATATTTAACGTTTACGCCGGGCATTGCCTGCAACTGTTTCGCGTAACCCTCGGCGTGCACGTGCCATTTGCTGATCATCGCCACGTTGATCATTGGGAAATCCTCCTTATCGCAAGGCGGCTAAGTATGCGCCGCCAATTGTGTCTTAATCGCCAATATTGTAACATACGCCGCATGGATACGCCAGCTTTTTTCCGCTGATCGGCAAAAACTTCGAAAAATTCCAACGATTCTGAAAAGAATGGCGAATTATTAATAGTTTGTTTACAGTTCGTCGAAAGGGACATGCTATAATAGGGAGCAGTAATTATTTCGGAAGGGAAGGGTGACCGGGCGTTATGATAGAGATCCAGGGCCTGACCAAACGCTACGGCAGCAAGTACGCCATTAAGGACGTGACGTTCACGATCCAAAAGGGCGAGATATTGGGGTTCCTCGGGCGGAACGGCGCGGGCAAAACCACCACGATGAATATCGTGACGGGCTATATATCCGCCACCGACGGACGCGTGCTGCTCGACGGGCACGACATATTGGAAGAACCGCGATTGGTTAAACGGCGCATCGGTTATCTGCCTGAACAGCCGCCGCTGTATCTGGAGATGACGGTGGATGAATACCTCAAATTCTGCTGCGCGATAAAGGAAGTCAAGTCCGGCGCGGTTAAATCGCACCTAAGCGACATCTGCGAATTGGTCAAGATACAGGATGTGCGCAAGCGTCTGATAAAAAACCTGTCGAAAGGCTACAGACAGCGCGTCGGCCTGGCGCAGGCGCTTATCGGCAACCCGGAGATGATCATCCTGGATGAACCGACGGTCGGGCTGGATCCGCGGCAAATACTGGAGATCCGCTCGCTGATCAAGCGTCTCGGCCAGGATCACACGGTCGTATTGTCCAGCCATATCCTGACTGAAGTTGCGGACGTGTGCGAGCGCGTGGTCATCATCAACAAAGGGCAGATCGTAGCGCAGGACAAATTAAGCCAACTGACGTCGGGCATCAGCGATACATTCAAGATGACCATCCGCGTCGCCGGACAGGAGAAGGAGATCCAGCGCACGCTGCGCGGCGTCGAGGGCGCGCGTCATGTCGATAGCCTAGGTGTAAAGGAAGAGGGCGCGTTCGACTTCATCGTGGAGACGGACCGCGCTATGGATATTCGCAAGCCCCTATTCAACACGCTGGCCAAGGCTGGTTTGCCCATACTGATGCTGCGGCCCGCCGACAAGACCCTGGAAGATATCTTCCTTGAACTGACCAGCGACAGCGAGGAGGCCTGATTATGGTTGCCGTTTGGAAGAGGGAACTGGTTAGTTACTTCATGACGCCGATCGGCTATGTGTTCGTGGGCTTTTTCCTGCTGGTAAGCGGGATACTGTTCACATTCAATAACTTAATGAGCGGCTCCGGCGACGTGGCCGCGATGCTTAGCTCATTCAGCATGATACCGATATTCCTCGCGCCCATCCTTACGATGCGGCTGTTCTCCGAGGAACGCAAGAATAAGAGCGAGCAGCTGCTGCTCACCTCGCCTCTGTCGCTCACATCCATCGTGGCCGGGAAATTCCTCAGCGCGCTGACCGTGTGGTTCCTCACCCTGGTCGGGACGTGGCTGTATGTGCTCATCATAGCCAGCTATTCGGTCAACCAGTACGGCATGTCAACGGTATACTGGGGCGAGATCATCAGCGCGTACATCGGGTTTTTCCTGATGGGCGGCTGCTTCATAGCGGTGGGCACGCTGATATCCGCGCTGACGGAGAATCAGGTCTCGGCGGCGGTCATCAGCATAGGGATCAACTTCCTGATATGGGTCGTGGATTCGGTGATATACGTGGTGCCCGTGCAGTTCATTTCCACCATTTTGCAATGGTTCTCGCTTTACCAGCGGTATGATCCATTCTCCAGGGCGCAGCTGGGGTTCAGCGGGATACTGTATTTCCTGTCGTTTATGTGCGTATTCCTGTTCCTGACGATCCGCGTCATCGACAAACGCAGATGGAGTGAGGGTTAAGAGTATGAAATTCTTGAAAGACCGCCGCTTCCGCTACGGCGGCTACGCCATCATCGCAACCATACTGGTCGTCGCCGCGCTGGTCGTGGTGAATATCGCTTCCACAGCCATCGAGGATAACTGGGCGCTTAGGTGGGATCTAAGTTATAACAGCATCACCAAATTCAGCGAGTCCACCAAGAACGCGCTGGCCGAATTGAACCAGCCTGTCACATTCTACGTGATGGGCACTGACGGCGGTGAGGATGCGCAGCTGATGGAGGTGCTCGACCGATTCCGCGCGTCCAACCGGAATATTACGGTCACGACCGTGGATCCGGACAAAAACCCCGCCTTGGTTAACAAATTCCGGGGCACGGCCAGTTCGCTGGCGGCCAATACGGTTGTTGTGACGAATGCTGACGAGACGCGGTTCAAGGTATTCACCTACTACGATATGGTGAATATCGGTCAGGACACCAACTCCGGGCAGTACTACATATCCAGCTACAAATTCGAGGCGGTGCTGGCGCAGGGCCTGCTGTATGTGACCAGCGGCAAGACGTATACGGCCTACTTCCTGGAGGGTCACGGCGAGGTGGGCATCACCGAGTTGAGCGCGCTAACCACGCTGCTCAACAGCAACAACTATGACACCGCGTCGCTGCCGTTGGGTTCGGAAACGCCCGACCCATCCAGCAGCATCATAGTCATAGCGGATCCACAGCGCGACATAGACGAGGCTTCGCGAGAGCAGTTGATGGGTTACGCTCAAGCGGGCGGCGGCTTCGTATTTGCGTGGGCGGCTTCAACCCCAGCCGAGCTGCCTAACTTCCAGGCGTTGCTGGATTATTACAACATCGGGTTTACCGATACGTTCGTGTCGGCTAACGGCGCTGATTCGACACAATTCTATACCGCTCCCTACTACATCCTCTCAACGATCGGCGAGCACGATATCACCACGCCGCTGACCAGCGCCGGGCGCGCTTATATTATAAGCATACAAAGCCTGGCCATCAAAGATCCCGCGATGAAAAAGAACGAGGTCGAGATCACGCCGCTGCTGTCGTCCGCTGCGGGTTCGTTCCTCGTGGATCAAACCATCAGCCGTGGCAGCTCGCTGCCCGATTGGCAGCGCGCCTCGAGCGAGACGGCCGGACCATTCACGCTGGCGGCGGCTGTGCAGCGGCGCAACTTCGCCGACACCAGCAAGGACAGCCACGCGCTGGCAATAGGCAGCATCGGGTCCATAGCTAGCTCGTCGATCCTGAATTACTTCAGCAACGGTGAGTTCGTGATGTCCGCGTTCAAGTGGGTGGGCAAGGACGCTGCGGTGAATTTGAGCGTTATGTCTAAGACCGCCCAACGCGGTTCGCTGCGCCTGACCTCCCAGTCCGAGGTATACCTGCTGGCCGGGCTGTCGATCCTGCTGCTGCCGCTGCTGACGCTGGCCGCCGCGCTGGTCGTCACCCTGCGAAGGAGGCACCTGTGATGGACGAGAACGAGCGGAAGGACGACGAACTGAGGGACGACGAGGCACCCGAACTGCCTTTATTCTCATCCGATGTGCGGAATCTGAAAGGGGATCGCAAGGGCGGCGGCAAAGGCAGCCGTCTGCGCGGATTCCTATGGGCATTGGTCGTTTGCGCCGTGGCCGTCGGGCTATACTTCGCTTCCCCTTACCTCAAACCCGCGCCGAAGGAAATTGCCGAGGTGGATCCCGCCGCTACTGCCGAACCCGCTTACCTGCTGATGGATAAGACCAAAGCGGACTTTGTGTCCGCCACGGTCGAGTCGGGCGGGCAGAGTTACACGATGACGCATGACGGCACGATATTCTCCATCGAGGGGATGCCGCAATTCAAGCTGGATCAGACGAAGGCCAGCAGCCTATGTTCAAGCCTGACATACCTGTACGTGAACGACATCGAGGCGAACGCCGTCGATTTGTCGTTATACGGCCTGGCCAATCCCAAGGCCAAGGTGAATGTTAAGTACACCGACGGCACTAGCCGGAACCTCCTGCTAGGCGATGAAGCGCCCAGCGGGTATAGGTATTACTTTAAAGAGGAAGGCAGCCCGAAGGTTTACACGGTGTACTCCTCGACGGCGGATAGGTATACGGCGGCGCTGACATCCATGCGAATTATCCCGACGTGGACGTTCGCCGACGCCGACATACAGCATGTAAAGGTGACACATCAGAATGGCACGGTCGTCGAGGTGAAGCCCGTCGAAGGCGATGTCATCGGTATATCCTACATAGAATTAGTCTCGCCATTCCGGTACGAGGTGGACAGCGAGCGCATCGGCGAACTGTATACCAACGCCGCCGCGCTGAAGCTGAATGGATTCGAGGCTGATCCCGTGGCTGGGCTGACGGGGTTGTACGGGCTGGATAATCCGAGGTATGTGCTGGAGGTATACGGCGCGCCTTCAACGCAGGGAGACGTGACGCCAACGGATACGCAGGAGCGGACACTGCTGCACCTGGAGGTCGGTTCACAAAAGAATGATTCTCAAACTTTCGTGCGCATACTGGACGATCAAGCGGTGTACCTGATGGACAGCACGCTGCTGGCGTTCCTGTCGAACGCCACCGCACCGATGCTGGTCGATCGGTTCGCGAACATCATAAATATCCAGAAAGTGGATACGCTTACGATCACGGGCATGGGGCTTACCGAGAAGATCGACATCTCTCGCGAACCTTCAGTTAATGCGGATGGTTCACCCAGGCTGGACGGCAACGGCAAGCAGATGACCGACGATACATTCACGCTGAACGGCGAACCTCTGGACGACACGACCGCGCGCAAGTTATACCAGATAATCATTGGCACGCGCGTGGACGGCGTAATCCCCGAAGGCAAAGCACCAGGGGCGGCGGTTACGCCCGTGCTAACCGTGCGGTATCGGCTCAATCAGGTTCGGGATGAGGAGACCGTCGAGTATCTGCCGTACGACGGGGATTACTACGCGGTCAGGCGCAATGGGGAGACGTTATTCTACATACTCAAAACCCGTGTGCAGATGATCCCGGACGCGCTGAACGATTACCACGCGGGGACATTTGTGCCGACGAACTATGGAGTCTAGGAAGAATCTGCGCAGCCCGGCGCTGCTGCTGCTGACAGCAGTCATATGGGGCACGGGGTTTGTGGCGCAGCGAATGGGCATGCGGCAACTGGGGCCGCTGACGTATGGCGCGGCGAGGTTCACCGTGGCCTCGGTTGCGATGGGCATACCAGTGTTACTATTGAGGAAGGCACGCCGGAAAGCTGGCGCGCCTTCCCTGCGCGAGTCGATGCGCGGCGGCATTATCTGCGGGGTGATATTGTTTTTCGCGTGCACGGCGCAGCAGATCGGGTTGGTGACGGCCTCGGCGGGGAAAGCGGGATTCTTGACAGCATTGTATATTGTAACGACGCCGCTGGTCGGGTCGCTGCTGGGGAAGCCTTCGTCTAAAGCGATATGGGGCGCGGTCGCGCTGGCGCTGGTGGGGATGGCGCTGTTATGTTTACAGAACGGTGGGGAAGGCGGCGCACTGTTATCCTCGGGGGATGTGTGGCTGATAGTGTGCGCGGTCATATATGCGGGGCATATCCATGCTGTGGCGAAGTTCGCGGCGGCGACGGATAACTTGCTGCTCAGCTGGATGCAGACGACGGTGACAGCTGTGTTGACAATTGTTGGTATGGTAATATTTGAGTGGCCTGTGGTTGGGGATGTGGTGGCGAGCTGGCAACCTATTGTGTATGGAGGGGTATTCCCGATAGGGATTGCGTATACGCTTCAGGTGTTTGGGCAGCGAGGGGCGCATCCGACTGTGGCGTCATTGATTATGTCGTTGGAGGCGGTGTTTGCGGCGGTGTTTGGGCGGTTGGTGTTGGATGAGTTGCTGACACCACGGCAGACGATTGGGGCGGGGTTGGTGTTTGTGGCGTCGGTCGCCGCTACGCTGCTCCCGACAGACCTTGGCAAGAGGAAACGCCAAATCGATTCACGGTAAAAAGAAGGTCCAGGGGCTTTCAGCCCCTGGTCAGGGGTCCAGGGGCTGAAAGCCCCTGGTAGGGGTCCGGGGCAAAGCCACATACGCACTAACTTACCCAGCAGTCCACTCTACAGCAATTCCGAATTAAGGAAATGCTGTGAAAAAATGGGGTTACCCTCAGCAGCAAAAAGTGATATAGTGAGGAAATGACGCAGAGCAAGCAAACGATAATCCAAGAAATACTGGGATTTTATTATCCAGAAAAATCCCCCCTATTTTTCAGCCTTGATTTTCCTCGCTTTTTTCGGTCACAACCAAATAATTATTTCGCGTTTTGCAACATTTGAGCAACTCGCCAAAATAATTTCCTGCAACACGGCCGAGCGGCGCAACACGCGCTGCCCTACCTGCCGCCCGCATCAATCCGCCCAGCCCATGATCGTGGATAACTTATACCCAACCCCCAGCGACATGAGCATATCCTCGATCTGCTTCACCGTTGTGATATCCCCGGATTCGACAGCTTCATTGTACAACGGCTTATAGTGTGAGGTCAAGCTCGTTTTTATCCCGCCGTTTTCTGAACCTGCCTCCTTAAGCGCCGTGACAGCCGTTAACGCGCCGTCGCTGTCGCCGCCGTCGATAGCTTCAAATAGCGCGCCGCGCATGTTCGCCTTTGCGGCTGCCGCGTCCTTATCGTCCTGGCGCGTTACCATCGTCCGGAGTGCCGCATCGTAATCACCTTTTGCGACATGCGCGCCAGCCTCCTTCAGCCAACCAGTCGGATTGTAGCCAGTCACGACAGTTGGCTTGGCTTGATCCGTCGCTAAGCTCCAGGCATCCTTGAGCAGCGCCGCCTGCCTCGTTGCGTCGCTTTCTTGGTAAGTCTTGCTAGAAATCATCGTATCGATCAGCTTGGCAGCGGTCTGGCCGCGAACCGTGCTGAAGTCGGCGTATTGATCGGCGGTCAAGTCATAACGCACTTTGTCGGAGGTAAAATACTTATTGGCCGCGCTCGGGATCACGCCAGCTTCGCCCGTCTCGCTGAATAGCCGATCAATCTCGGCCATGCACGCGGTCAGGTTCGTATTCGAAGTGAACCCCGGGCTGAAGAATTCGCTCACAACCCTGGCCAGCGCATTATCATTGCGCTCCTGCTCGCCCCAAACATCCACATACGGCGCCATCCCCAGCGACGCACCGGGGACTTTGTTAAGAATCCGCTGTGTGGCTATCTGAATGTCCGCCGGGACGTCGATGTTCTTATCGGAATATAACTTGCGCCGTGTCGGGTCCACGAACGCGCGCTCGACCTGGCCGAACAGCGATGGCACGAATTGGCTGATATAGCTAATCCCCGCCGTGCGCGCGAACGCTGCCACTTTATTATCTTCGTACTGCGTCGCATCCAACGCGCTGTTGATACCGTCGAGCATGGACAGGTTGAATATCGGTTCGATAATCCCCGTGCCCGCGCGCATGGCCTCACCCAGCGACGGCTGATGATCCTTCTCGAACATGCTGTCAACCTCCGCGCCGACGAATAGGGCCATCGAGGTAGGCGAAGTCCAGTCGATGGTGTAATTCCAGCCGCCGGGCAGGTTGATTGAGTATGGCTGATAGCCTTCCAGCTTCTTTAGCTTATCCTCCGGTTCGTCTCCCATGCTGCCGTTTAGGATGCCCGCGCGTTTGAGGAATGCGCCTAGGACAGCCACGCCAGTTCCCGTTAACCCTGCGGATAGGCTGTCAATGAATTGCGCCGCGTTGATCTTGCCATAATTCGCATCAAACGAACTATATATCTCGCGTCCAAGCTCATGAGACAGTGCAATCTGGTGGAATCTTAAACGGCGTAATAACATGCGTTCCTACTCGTGTCGCGCATCCTTCCGGCTTATTCTCCCACTCGCTGAACACCTGCCCCTCGAACGCGTCCCAGTTCCCGTGCAGATATGCGTCTCGCAGCTTAGGCGGCTTCTGCTCCAGCTCGCGCACATAATCCTGACTGATGTGTGGATTGTCCATAGCCAGGCTAACCCGATAAGTCATGGATAGACCTAATTGAAGAATGCCATACCCAGCACAAACGCAGGTATGGATATAGGCGTGTAACAAAATGGCTAAAGCGGGAAAAGAATATCAATGTCCGTCAAAACAAGATTCTACGCATCATGAGCCGGTATAATCTATTATCAGCGATTCGTCGGAGGAAGATGGCAGCGTATAGACAAAATGATAATTTGAAATATGAAAATGTGTTGAACCGAGAAACACATACAGATATACCGAATCAGCTATTCGATATGTCGACAAATAGTGTTACAAGGACAGAGTTTTATCTTCACGTGTAAACCTGATTCGCATCCATGGATAATGGATCAGGTGGAAGGTGCGGATATGGAGAATTATACATACACGGAAAAGAAAGGCAAGAATCATCTTGAATACCGCTATCGTTGGATGAATGGAGTAGAGATAAGGGACAACAGGGAAAACTTGGATGCAAATTATCTATATATGGAGATATGGAATAATGAAAATGATGAAGTAACATACAAGAACAGTTGGATAACGGATAAAATGATTGACAGAAGTAATGTCAAACACTTGTCAGAATGCGCACGATCGCGATGGAAGATAGAGAATGAGCACAACAATGTGCTGAAAAACTGAGGGTATAACCTAAAACATAACTTCGGACATGGGCAGAACCATGCCAGTGAAGTATTTTGCTTGCTGAATTTATTGAGTTTTTTGATACACGGAGTACAAGATCAAGTAGATTTGGATTATCAGAAGGCGAGGAAGTCCTTCGGTAGACTGGATGCATTCTTTTGGGGCATGCGATATGAAATGAGCAGATATCTTCACTGAGACTGCCGCACAGAATGCTGGACGCAATCCACTACAAGGTACGCGAGGAAGGAACAGTGGTCAAGAAAGCAGTGTATATCGCTATCGGCACGGATTTGGAGGGGAAAAAAGACGTACTGGGACTGTGGATCGGCGCATCGGAAGGAGCCAAATACTGGATGAGCGTGCTCGCGGGGTTGAAAAACCGAGGAGTACGGGATATACTGATAGCGTCGATGGACGGATTGACAGGATTTTCGGATGCTGTGGCTGCAGTATTTCCCAAGACCGATGTGCAGCGGTGTATAATCCACCAGATACGGGCGTCGACAAA
>BNUH01000022.1 GCA_025997215.1 Clostridia bacterium | reverse complement strand
TTCACGCGTTACTCACCCGTCCGCCACTGATGTGTTTCCACACCCGTTCGACTTGCATGTGTTAGGCACGCCGCCAGCGTTCGTCCTGAGCCAGGATCAAACTCTTCCGTTTAATCCTTTTCGCCGTCGACCTCGGTTCCCTGCCAGCCTCCGTTCCGCCTCTCGGCTTCCCTTCCACTCGCATATCCCCTTGGCTTCCAGCGCAATTCACTCTAGGAATTTAACACTGTTCTTTTCTAACCTATATCGTTTTCAAGCTCCCAGCTGTTCGAGACAGCTTCATGATGATATCACAGGGACGGGCTGGTGTCAATACCTTTTTTCAGATTTTTTTCAGCTTTTTTCGCGGAGATATAGTTAATGCGTGTTAAATATTATGATGGCAGATCAATCACGGAAGTTTGGCAGTTGAAATGGACTTGCATTTTCAAAAGCTAGATGGTACAATACCTATTGTCGGTTGATAAGGCAGAATCTGGAAAGAGGTTTTGAGTAATATCCGGTAATAGTTGCTATACCAAGAAATAGGCAATGTTTTTGCAGGATAATGCGTGCGTCTTGCAATTTGGGATGCATTTGAAACGAACTGTGTAGTATGAACTACTAGTTTCGACAAATGCAGTGTCACTTAACGCGTGAGTTTAACGAAAATTGTCGCCGTATGCTATTGATCTTCTGCGGAAGGCGAAAAATATTTCTGTCTTCAGCGGATGAACACCAAAACGGTGTGACGTTACTCACTTTTTAACAGAAGGCAACCTCGGTTTTCGTTGCTATATCTCACTTTTTTCATTAACAACTGCCAAAGATGGAGTATTGTACCATCTAGCTTTTAAAAATGCAAGTCTATTTCAACTGCCAAACTCCCGCCAAACTCCCACGTAGTAGAATTCCACTATTTTTCCAAATATTTGTTGACAATTTGTATACTACATATTATACTCTATATGCTACACAGATGTAATTAAAGTTGGAGGGTTCATGATGAAGAAGTTGTTAGTTCTGGTGCTCACACTCGCTATGGTCGCGATGTTTGCCGTGCCCGCGTTTGCGGCTGGCGAGCGCGTCGGTATCGCCATGCCCACCCAGTCCTCCCAGCGCTGGATACAGGACGGCGGCAACCTGAAGGCTCAATTGGAAGAGTTGGGCTACACGGTCGATCTGCAGTACGCGGAGGACGACGTACAGGCGCAGGTCAATCAATTGGAAAACATGATCACGGCAGGTGCGCAGGTGCTCGTGGTCGCGTCCATCGATTCCAACGCGCTGGTGAATGTGCTGGCGCAGGCGAAGGACAACAACATCCCCGTCATCGCGTATGACCGTCTGCTGATGGATACGGACGCGCTGTCATACTACGCGACGTTTGACAACTTCGGCGTGGGTGTCGCCATCGCCCAATGGGTTGAGGAAAAGGCAGGACTCGCCACCGCGACCGAGCCGCTCAACATCGAATTCTTCGCCGGTTCACCGGACGACAACAACGCCCACCTGTTCAACGCCGGCGTGTTCTCGATCCTGCAGCCTTATCTGGACAGCGGCATCCTCGTATGCCAGAGCGGTCAGACCGCGTTCGAGCAGACCGCCACACTGCGCTGGAGCCAGGAAACAGCCCAGCAGCGCATGGAGAATATCTTGTCCGGCTATTACAGCCAGGGCGAGGATCTGGATATCGCGCTGTCCATGTTCGATGGATTCTCCTACGGCATCGCGGCCGCGCTTGAGGGCGCCGGCTACAGCGTTGGCACGAAGTGGCCGCTGATCACAGGCCAGGACGCCGAAGTGATGGCGAGCAAGAACATCCTCTCCGGCAAGCAGAGCCAGTCGATCTACAAGGACACCCGCGTCCTCGCCGCCAAGTGCGTGACGATGGTGCAGGCTGTCATCGAAGGCACCGAGCCGGAAATCAACGACACAACTACCTATAACAACAATGTGTTGGTTGTGCCGTCATACCTGTGCACTCCGGTTTCAGTCGATAAGGACAACCTGGTTGAACTGCTGATCGATTCCGGGTATTACACCCCCGCCGACCTGGGGTTATAAGAAGCGGATAAAGGGTACGTTAGAAACACACCGTTAGAATAATTCGTCTACGGGAAAGGGCGGCAGGTACTGTTGCCCTTTCGTTGAATCATATGATAATATATATTAGTCCCTAACTGGCATCCGAGGGGGAATCCTATGAGCGATCATGAAGCGTCCGGCAGCAAGGGTTTAATCCTTGAAATGGTGAACATTACCAAAGAATTCTCCGGCATACCCGCGCTGGATGATGTGAGCCTTTCCGTGCGTAAAGGTGAGATTCATGCCATCTGCGGCGAGAATGGCGCGGGCAAGTCTACACTGATGAAAGTTCTGTCCGGCGTGTATCCTTCCGGGAGCTTTGACGGGGAGATCCGTTATCATGGCGAGCTGTGCCACTTCCGCGATATTCGCGACAGTGAGCGGCGCGGGATCGTTATCATTCATCAGGAGCTGGCGTTGTCCCCTTACATGTCGATCGCGGAGAACATCTTCCTGGGCAACGAGATGAAGAACGCGATGGGTATGATCAACTGGAACCGCACTCATAGCGAAGCGGCGAAGGTGCTCGAGCGCGTTGGGTTCGAGGGCGAGAGCGTCGACACGCCTGTTAGCGAGATTGGCGTGGGTAAACAACAGTTGGTCGAGATCGCGAAGGCATTGGTCAAAAAGGTTGAATTGCTTATACTGGATGAACCAACCGCCGCGCTCAACGATGAGGACTCCCGCCACTTAATGGACATCATCCGCTCACTGAAGGAGAATGGCATCACGTGCATACTCATCTCGCACAAGCTCAACGAGGTGAACCAGATTGCCGACGCCGTGACAATCCTGCGCGACGGGCGCGTGATCGAGACATTGCGCAAGGATGAGGACAGCATAACGGAGACGCGTATCATCCGTGGCATGGTGGGCCGCGAGTTGACGAACCGTTATCCTCCGCGCGAACACAACATCGGCGAGGTGCGTTTCGACGTTGCACACTGGAATGTGTATCATCCAAACGACAAATCTCGACAAGTGATCCGCGACGTCAGCTTCAATGCGCGGCGCGGTGAGGTCGTGGGGTTCGCCGGTCTGATGGGCAGCGGTCGAACCGAACTGGCAATGAGTTTGTTCGGCGGCGCGTGGGGCGCGAACATCAGCGGCGACATCAAGATGGATGGCAAACCCGTGCGGTTCAAGTCCGTCCGTGACGCGATTGACAGCAAACTCGCCTATGTGTCCGAGGATCGCAAGCAGTTCGGGCTGGTGCTCGACAACGATATCAAGTGGAACACGTCGCTGGCGGCGCTTCGCAGCAGATTCTCCCGCATGAATGTTATCAACAAGAGCGAGGAGATACTGGCGGCTGAAGAGTACCGCGGACGGCTGAACATAAAATGCTCGTCGATCGAGCAGACATGCGGCGCGCTTTCCGGCGGAAACCAACAAAAAGTTGTCTTATCGCGTTGGATGCTGTCAGAGCCGGACGTGCTGATACTGGATGAACCAACGCGCGGCATAGACGTTGGCGCGAAGTATGAAATATATACGATCATAAACGAACTGGCAGGGATGGGCAAGTCCGTCATATTCATATCGTCCGAGATGCCGGAATTGCTGGGCATGTGCGACCGCGTGTATGTGCTAAGCAAGGGCGAGATCGCGGGAGAGCTGCCGCGCGCAGAGTTGACGCAGGAAGCGATAATGAGATGCATCATGAATCATTTTGGGAGGGAAAAGCGCCGTGACGGAACAGGGGTTGCGTAAGGATAACACGCTTGCCGGCGAGCGGCCGAGCGCCGGGATCAGCCTGAAGCAGTACGGGATGGGCGTCGCCCTGATAGTGATATTCCTGCTGTTTACGGTGCTGTCCAAAGGGCGGAACTTTGCCCCGATGAACATCAACAACCTATTCATGCAGAATAGTTATGTTGTAATACTGGCGATTGGTATGCTGCTGTGTATCATCACGGGCAACGTCGACTTGTCGGTCGGCTCGGTCGTCGCGTTTGTGGGCGCGGTCAGCGCGATCATGATGCTGGATTACAACCTGCCTATCGTGGTGGTTGTGCCGCTGTCGCTGGCGATCGGTCTGCTGATCGGCATGTGGCAGGGTTTATTCATCGCGTATCTGCATGTGCCGCCGTTCATCGTAACGCTGGCGAACATGCTCGTATTTCGCGGACTGACCATGCTCGTGCTCAAAGGCCAGACGAAAGGCCCGCTCTCGCCGGATATCGTCCGATTAGGCGCGGGTTATCTGCCTACGTTCACAGTAACGCTCGGCTCAGCAAAACTTGAGATATTCGCGATAATCGCGGGCGTGCTCGGCTGCTTACTCGTTGTGCTGAATGAGCTGCGCGGTCTGGCGAACAAGCGTAAGTATAAGTTCGCCACACCACCCGGTTGGCAGACTGGTCTAAAACTGACAACGATCTGCGCGCTCATCGCGATCATTGCGTGGCGGCTGTCGCTGTACCGCGGTCTGCCATTCGTGCTGGCGGTAATGCTTGCGCTTATACTCATATATACGTTTATAACAAGCCGGATGGTTGTTGGTCGGCAGGTGTACGCAGTCGGCGGCAACGCGAAAGCCGCCGCGCTAACGGGTATCAAAACGGATAAGGTTATGTTTTGGGTATACGCGAACATGGGGTTGCTGACCGCGCTGGCCGGCATTGTGTTATCCGCACGCAACGCGTCGGCGACTCCAAAGGCGGGGGATGGGTTTGAGCTGGACGCCATTGCCGCGTGCTATATCGGCGGCGCGTCGGCGTACGGCGGCACGGGTACCGTAATTGGCGCGGTAATCGGCGCACTAATTATGGGCATACTCAACAACGGCATGTCATTGATCGGGTGGTCGGTTGATATGCAGAAGGTTGTCAAGGGAATGGTACTGCTGGGCGCGGTGACGATTGATTTGCTTAGTAAGAAGCGGAAGTAATGTAGCAGGAAGAGTCTGCTTATTGCGACGATGGATACGCAAACATAATAGAACTCCCTTGATTTATCAAGGGAGTTCTTAGGGATGGTGATATGCACAGAACCTTACAGCCCCAACCAAATATTGACAAACTCGCCTTTCCCATTGGGATAGGTCAGCTTCGTGTGCAGCTTGCCGTCGTCGCCTAATGTGGCGGTGATTTTGGCAAACTCTGCGAAGGGATCGAACCACATCCAGGAGCAGCGGCCTTTGGCGTTGCCGGACATCATTAGTTTGACGCAATAAGTGCCTGGCGCGGTGATTAGGATCGGCTTGAAGTCGAAGTCGCCGACGGCATCGTTGGTGGCGTCGCCGAGGAGCGTGCAGCCGTCTTCCGATGCCATGCACACCCGGAACTGTCCAACCCTCAGCGCGTGGCCACAACCGACGTATCTCACGTGGGTCTTGAAATCTGTTATGGTCCAATAATCGCTGCACTCGCCCAGCCGAATCAGGTTGGAACCGTCGTAACGGTTCAGGCCGTAGTCGGGGGCATCCTTGCCGATGATGGCATTGGTGTAAACACCGCCTGATTGTGACGGGGTTATGAAATGGTTGCGGTCGTAACTGTATGGGGTGACGTCCGTGTAAATGGGGTCGTCGCTTGCATCAAGACCAGTTATGGTTTGATATAGTTTATTGTTGCCAGTGACGCGCATTCCGCCATAAGCATAGTTGTCGTATAACTCTAGCGTGCCAGTAACATCGGGTGGTAGTTGAGATTCGAACGAGCCTAAGACACGGTGTACATCGCCAACGCCTGAAACAAACGCGACTGCGGAATAGTTGTTGTGAATTTTTGTTGTAACAGATGTAGTTATAGCTGGGTCTGGAAAGTGCTGAACAATACCAACAATCCCGCCCACGTGAGAACCATTAACAGCCTTAACGCCTTCGCTAGCGCCCGATCGTAAACTCCCGCATGTTACGCAATCCTCAATGGTGATACTGTTGCCTGCCATACCTACAATACCACCGACATTATCCGACTTAAAAGTTGGCGATGATTCTGAATACGCTGTAGATACCGAAGTCACTGCGCCGCGGTTTAGGCAATCATGAATCAACACCGTGGTATTATCGTCTATCCCGGCAACTACAGCAACGATTCCACCAACCCTACCACAGCCTATGATAGCCGCTCTATTGATGCAGTAAGCGATTTCACAGCTATCGGTTGGCGCATAAACCGAACCAGCAATTCCGCCCGTCACGTGCATTTCAGGAGATGAAACTGTAGCGTCATTTGTACAGTGCATTATAGCCGTTATCCCCCAACCTCTACCCACAATACCTCCGGCGCAGGAGTTGGCAAAATCAGGGTCACCATCAAAACCCACTTCTACTTCCACGTTTCCGGCATTATGACAGCTCTCGAAAACGACTCTGCCATAACATTCCACAGTTATGCCTGCTACCGTCCCATATTCACATTGGATTATTGCATTGTTACTGCAATCTTTGACCAATCCTGAGCTGCTGACTTCAAGATAGGCAATCAAGCCTCCTATATTATAGACTCCATATATATTTCCATAATTAATGCAACCATTCACTATTGCCTCATCAGGCACGACCGCGCCGCCAATTCCGGCGAGATTATATCCACTATCTATGCCGCCAAACTTTATTGCGCCATGATTTATGCAACCATCGATCACAACTTTGCTTTGCGGGGCTTGTATCCAGCCAACGATACCAGCTGAGTTTTTGTTTGATTGTATGTAAGCATAGTTAACACAGTTTTGAAACTGGATCGGGCTCCGGCTTTCACCGACGATACCCCCTACACTCCAGCCATTAGCTTTGATAGTGCAGCGGTTAACACAGTTTGTGAAGGTTGAGCTAGACGAGCTTTCGTCAGAAATCTCCCCAACGAAACCGCCTAAACACTTAATGTTATCTGTTATGTTAGGATCAATGCGACCGCTTACCTCACAATCTTTTATGTGTACATTCTGACCATACTGAATGAAGCCGCCAATCCTTACGCCTACATACATGATGCCGACGCCGCCAGCTGGTACATAGAATGAAGTAATGTCAACATTCAAGTGAATGTTTTCAATGGTTATGCCATCTATAGGCTTATCCGGCAATTCTGAGGGAATGGTGTAATTAACGGACCTTAACAACGGCTTATCCAGCGCGAAATTGGTCTGGCTTGAACCATTCCCACCAATACGCACCTTGCCGCCGCTTTTCGTGCCGATTATCGTGACATTGTCCTTGATGGGCACCGTCGTCCACGTCTGACCCGGAAGGTCAGACCCATCAATTACATCGTTAGGTATAAGTATAGTGTCGCCAGGATCCGCAGCAACTAAAAACGCGCGCAGCTGCCCCAGCTTTGTACCCGGGAACGGTTTGGTTGGCATGGTCATTTACCTTCCTTTTCCGTTAAATTCCTCCTTTCTCGCCCGGTGTTGAACGACGCTCGTCAGGAGTACGTTAATAATTTACGTACCTGGCGTTTGGGCGTGTATGTCCGGATGTTTATTGAGTACGTGCTCCGCTGTGCCAACCTTGATGGCGGCGTCCTTATACCTGGGACGCCGTGTTCACGTTGTAATACTAAACCCCGCCTTGACAACCTAGGTTTTATATATATAATATTACCATGCTGTTATACGTAGGAGGAACAAATGAGGTCGGATAAGCTGACGGGATTTCTCAGGGTATTATGGACGGCGTTGATTATTGCCATAGGCGCGGGGATTTATGCACTGGTGGGGTTTGTGCTTCGGGAGATGGGGCGCGCGTGGGCAGGACCGGATTATTATTATGGATTCATACCGGTAACGGTGGGGCTGCTGATCGTCGGCTGGTTCATCGCCAAGCCGCTGTCACGCGGCACTCGCGCATGGATTGCGCGGCTGATGATGGGGCTGTCCGAGCTGCCCGTGGGTCAGGTGCTCAGCGCGGCGACGGGCATGAGCCTGGGGATACTGCTGGGGCTGGCCGTGTCGCTGCCATTCAGGCTATTCCTGCCGCCCGTGGCGTGGGCCGCGCTGTCCGTACTGCTGTATGTGACGGCGGGATCGATCGGCGGGGCGTTCGCTTACCGCCGTTGGCGTGAGATTCTCAACGTGACACGCCGCGAACGCTCGGATTTCAAGAATGTCGCCCCGACTAACGCCGCGATGGACAAGATTCTCGACACCAGCGTGATCATTGACGGGCGTATACTGGATGTGTTATCGACGGGATTTGTCGAAGGCGTTATCGTTATTCCACAATTCGTGCTGGCGGAATTAAGGCATATCGCTGATTCGCCCGACCCGATGCGGCGGAATAGAGGCCGGCGCGGTCTGGATATTCTGGCGCGAATCCAGCGCGAACTGGCGATCCCGGTGGAGGTCGACGAGACGAACGCGGATAATCCCGAGGAAGTCGACGCCAAGCTGCTGAAGCTGGCCCAGACGCGCGGCGGCGCGGTCGTGACGAACGACTTTAACCTCAACAAAGTGGCGAGCGTGACGGGTGTGCGCGTGCTGAACCTGAACGACCTGACGAACGCGCTAAAACCCGCGCTCCTCCCTGGCGAAGAGTGCACGGTGCAGATCGTCCGCGAGGGCAAGGAACCCAATCAGGGCGTAGGTTTCTTGGAGGACGGGACGATGATCGTGGTGGATAACGCCCGGCGGATGATCGGCGAGCGCGTCGAGGCAGTCGTGACGACCGCGCTGCAGACCAGCGCAGGCCGCATGATATTCGCGCGGCTGAAGTATGCCCCGGCCCGGCCCTTCGCCGCCGAGTACGGTATTAATTAATAACTAATTTTCAAGGGGGCAGCGGTATGCCTAACACTGCGTGGCAGCGTGTCAAGACCGATGATTTGCTGCGCCAGGCGCGCACCAATCCATCCAGAATGATCCAGCGCATACGGACGCTGCCCGCCGACGCCAAGCCGTCGCTGGCATCAATGCTGCGGCTGGCCATGGAGCGTCAGGGCCTCACGCCGTCCGGATTGATGCGCCTCACGGGCCTGTCGAAGCAGTACATGTATCAGATCCTGAACGACCAGCGCGTGCCGGGCCGCAACGCCCTGTTGGTTATAGCGCTACTGCTGAGCATGGGCTTTGACGATGTCCAGCGACTGCTGCGCACCGCCCAAAAGCCGCAGCTTTATGTCAAGATATCGCGCGACGCCGCCATAATCTGCGCTATCGAGCGGTATATGACACTCGAGCAGACGAATGAACTGCTCACGGGTTTGGGTGAATGTCCGCTGACGGTAGTCTAAGCGTCATAAGAATTATGATAATAGTAAAGCCAATAAATTATAGTAATTATGATGCTCGCTGATTTTCCGCCATTGCCCGATAGACTGGCAGGACGATACCAAATCGAATCCTGTTTGAACCACGGCGACGGGCACGCGACGTACCGTCTGCGTGCCATCGGCGGCGTGGATCGTGCCGTGCTTCGAACCGCTTCGGGCGATGCAAAGCTCCGCCTGATGGGTGAGTATCAGACGCTTCGGACGGTCAATCTTCCAAGCATACCAAAGGCATTGGATTTTTTTGAGGAAGATGGAAGCGCGTACCTGCTGCGCGAATACTTCGAAGGCGTTTCGCTGTATGAGATTGTCGAGAGCAGGGGCGTTTTGTCGCAGGATGAGGCCATCGGCGCAATAACCGCCATTTGCCGCATAATCCACAAACTGCACGAAATGCAGCCGCCCATTATAGTAAATGATGTCAAACCTCAAAACATAATCCGCTTGCCGGATAACACTTATGCTTTCGTAGACTTCGATGCGGTTACTGTCGGCGAGGCGGGTTTCGCGTCGGCCATTACGCCCGCAACAGCGGCGCCGGAGCAGTTCGGCTACCAGCCCAGCGACCCGCGCACCGATGTTTATGGCATAGGAATGGTTCTGCTGTATATGCTAACGGGCGGATTCCGTGCCGATCCCGCGCATATTCGACTTGCGCCGCGCGGCATGCAGGGCGTGTTGCGCCGATGCCTGGCGTTCGACCCAAAGCGCCGCTACCCTTCCGCCGAGGCATTAGCGGCCGCGCTGCGTCGGCGCGGCAAGTCCGCTCGCCTGATTCAGATCGTCGCGGCGGCAACCTTTGTACTGCTGGCGGTCACGGGATTGTTAATCTATAATGTTAAAGCCGCTGGCGTTACCGCCCGCTTCACGGAACCGCTGATCGAGCGGGCCGCGCGGGTATCGCTGGGCCTGTCGGATGAAACGCGGCTGACCCGTGAGGCATTGCGCTCGGTGGATTCCATAATCATCTGTGGCGACCATTCGCTGACGCGATGGGAGGATCACCACCAATATGCGCAGTGGCATTTTGTCCGTGACGCTTCCGGCGAAGCGACGGTAGACGCTGAAGGCGAGCCGCTCTCCCTGGGCGATTTGCGTATGATGCCGAACCTTCATTATCTCATAATTGATATGCATCCCCTAGCCGACCTTACACCGCTGAAAGGGCTGCCGCTCGAACGCGTCAGTCTGTGCGGCGATTCGATCATCGATCTGACCGCGCTGTCCGCAGCGTCGGGCATCACCTCACTGCGCATTGAGGACAACCACATCTCCAGCCTCGAACCGCTCTCACGTCTAACCGCGCTGGCCGAACTGGACGTCAGCGCCAACCCCATCGAATCGTTAACCCCCATACCCGCCCAATCGCTGGAGCGGCTGATCGCGCTGAACGTAACCATCCGTCCGACCGACACCATCGCGGGCATGACGCGATTGCGCGAACTGCGCGTCACATCCATTCCTTCGACCACGCTGGAATCGCTGTCGGATGCGGCGTCGCTGACATTGCTGGCGCTGTTCAACGGGCAGTACGATAGCTTCGAGCCGTTCGCCGCCATTCCCAACCTACGCGAGTTATCGCTGGGCGGCGCGCTCGTATCCGACCTGGATTCCGCGCGGCTGCTGACCACCGTCACCGCGCTGACCGTGAATAACCTCGCCGCCGCCGACCTATCGTGGCTGGTGCCGTTGACCCAGCTGCAGTCGCTGGGGCTGGAATACGCGGCGATTAACGACATGTCCGCGCTGTCGAATCTGCCGAATCTTACCGATATTTACACCGACAGCCGCACGGCGCGTCAGATCGAGCGCGACGCGCCGGGGCTTAACGCGGTAGTGCATATCAGCCAGTACACCGAGTGAAATCCAGTCAATCCTTATCATTAATGTGTCAAACCAAAGCCGCCGCCAGATAAAGGCGGCGGCAAGTTAGCATGAAAAACATTATTTCGGCTGCAAGCGTCTAGTCGATGATCCCATCCCCGCCGCACTTGCTGCAGGTAACCCTGCCGCCTACGCAGCGCGGGCAATCGACGGTTCGAGAGGTTGTTTGACCGTAGCCGTAACTAGTCTCGCGGAGATTACCGCTGCCGCCACAGTTGCTGCAATCAACCTGACCGCCAATGCATGCGAAGCACTTCCGTGCCGTCGTAGTGCTTGATGAACCACTGGAAGAACCGCCGTAACCGCCAGTATACGAGCCGCTATAACTGGAGCCACTGTAGCCGGAATCGCCCGAACTACCAGAACTGGAATCGCTGGAGCCACTATATCCAGTACTGCTTGATCCGCCGGAGCTGGAACTGTTCGAGTCGCCAGATGAACTGCCGCCTTTTACATAGTTGACGCTCGCGCGTTTGCTGTTTGACCCGCATCCGCTTAGGGATACGACCAGGATTACAGCGACGAGGATGAGAATAGCTGACTTAATGCGACGATTGTGTGACATGGTGTGCCTCCTCCAACTTTATTTAAAGGTAATACCTTTTGGCAGTTTTGTGTCAGTTTTGAAATCATCAAGTCGACCATACTTATATGCCATACTTAACCCTCCATCATATGTAAATTCAATATACTTTATCTTAGTTAGGTCTACACGGTTTAGATAACTGTAATTGAACCATTTGGTCACACCACTAATGTACGGCCATGAAACCATTATGTCCCATGTAGTTATATCCTGGTATTCTGCACCGAAGTTCTGTTGTATATATTGGCCGCGACGTAATGGGCCATGTAGTAAGTTATCCCCATCCTCCAAAAGATCTCTCGATGGACCAAATTGCATATGACTATCCCCAAGCGGAACATCGCTCGATGGATGGCAGTATAACACTAGTATAGTTTCGACAGAATTGTTCTTCAAAATAAACTGAAGCCTGTCTTCGCCGTCAGTTGCGGATGCGCAACCCAACGCTATACCGCACGCCATTATGACCGCCAGCAAAAACGTAACCATTGGCTTTACAGCGAGTCTACGGGATTGCCTTATCATATTTCTCACTTCTCCTTTACATAAATCTTGCAACAACGTTACATATTGTTGATACTATTGAGATAATGATACCCGCTAATAGCACCTTGCTTTTGCATTTATCATACGCCGTCCCAGCGCATCCCGCCATGCCGACACTAAGTATTACAGCCGTATAGTGCGGTATAAACAGGCTGATTATTGCGCCGACTATTGGCACCCATTGATGCCAGCCAGCCTTACTGTACCAACTCTCGATTTCCTCCTGGGAGCTCACCTTATCTATCACTCTTGCTGCCGCATACGCGCCTTCAGGTTCAGTGGCGACTGTACTACTCGACGGCGTAGCAGCGGTTGCGGCTGCGGGCGCGGCTGGTTTATCCGCTTTTACAGGCGCCGTTACATTCGCGCCGCATTTAGTGCAGAATTTAGCGTTGTGTTGAAGCGTCTGACCACAATTCGAACAAAACATTATCAAAACCTCCTCACGGCTCGACGATGCGGAACTGGCATGTTACCTGCAGAGTTTGATTGCGTAAATAGGTGGATGAATCATAAGAGCTGCCTGTATACGCAGATTTAGCCAATGTACCTGATACAATACCTTCATAAACCCTTTTCCCTCTGATAGTATCGATGCTGGTGAATGTAAGACTATACCTCATACTGCTGATGGCAGGTACAAGAATGCCACGCTCACTACTGCACCATGCGTCGTATATGATATCATTGCTTCTGTCGTCAGTTCCGCGCATAGAGAGCTGTAGGAGAAACAGACCGTCTGTTCCGTTAGACGAGGCATTTGAACTATACGTTTGTCCTGCAGTAACACTAGAAGGAAATACAATCATAATTGAGTGTGTCGGCGTATCAAAATCTGTGCGATCAAACCCCGCACAAATATCACCGTTGCTTATCTCAAAGTAAGAAAGCCTTTCCCCTTCAACTACATTGGAATCGCCACTGGGATCGTAGGTCGTTGTCCGCATGTAAGATCGTGACGAATCGGTTGCCATCGCCCCAAAGCCCAGACCAACTATACCAACCAGCACAACGAGCGCTACCACCAAACGGATTGTTCTGTTCATAGGCATACCTCACACTTCCTTTATTTATTGTAGAGGATCCTACATCCTCATGGACACTACTTGAACTTGTAGCCTTTAGGTAATTCCGAATACATTCTAAAACTATTATACTCTGCCAGGCTACCAGTTGGGCAAAACTCAATCCACTGTATTCCAGGTAGGTAGATATTCTCTGCGATTCTCTCTGTAATCTTTTCTCTGGAATCGGTGTTGGAATTATAGGCTACTACCTTAATATCCCAATATAGATCCTTTTGTTGATCAAGAGCAAAGTTCTGCTGGATATAATCACCATATTTTAGAGGTGAGTAAAGAAGATTCGTTCCCCATGAATCGCTGGAATGGGGCTTAACATACAATTCAGTAACAGTCGTAGATCTAAAATACTCATTCTTAAATAGGAACTTCAACAGATCCTGATCACTCGCAGAACTATTACCAGTGTCTAAGCAGCCCGCAACGGTGAATAAAACAATCAGCAGCAGCGACAATGCGAGCAACCTATGAGCAAACTTCTTCGACATTATATCATACCTCCCATGCTTATCTGTTTTTGCCGCTCCCATTATACACCATTATCCGCCAAAAAAGGTCTGCAAAAATGCAGACTTATTAAAGTGTATCTGTTATGAGCGGCATTTTATGGATTGGTTGGTGATATATTGGCTGATATGCACAACTTCGTCTAAATCAAGCAAGCATAGGATGTTGATTCTGATAGACTGCGAAGTAGCCGTCAAAGGATCGTTTACCCTGAAGTAATAGTTATGGACAGGGGCGGATTCGAATCCGCCCCTGCAACGCCCTAACGTGTGATCTTCGCGAATAAGTCCGCCAGCAGCGCGTCGCGATTGATGTGGTACACATAGCTGCACGGCGGCCTGCGCGGGTCGAATCCATAATAATTGTCGTATTCCGGTATGGGGGTTGGGATTTGCTTGTCCAGCATCAGCTTGCTGTCGTCGTTCAGCAGCCAGCCTATGGCGGTCACATCCCATATGGGGCGGCTCCATACCCGGCCGGACGCGTAGGTATTCGCCTCGTCGATCGTCTGGTGCATGAGGTACTCCGCCAGCGGATTCGTACCGGACAGCCATTGCGTCAGCTCCGGGCCTGTGGTCGTGAACGCGCTGACCACGCCCATGCACGGCAGCATCACCAGCGGCGCGCCGCTGCCATAGACTACCCTCGCCGCCGCCACGTCCTGCGCCATGTTGAATTCTCTGGTGTCCGGCCACTCCAGGCTGTTGCCGCCCAGCCAAACGACGACGATGTTGTCGGCAATTTCCGGCCTGATGAGCAGGGCTGACGCGACATTCGTTATCGCGCCGATGGCTGCCACGTACAGCGGCCGCTCCGGTGAGTATGCCGCCGCGCGTTCCGCCAAATCCGCAGCCGCTGGTGAATCGATTGGCGTATGCTCGTCCGCCAAGTATGCCGTCGAACCCTTGAATACGGGCGTGTTCTCGCCAGCAAGATTCAAGAGTTTCAGCAGTTCATCATAACTTTTCTCCATGCCGTCCTGAGGGCTGGTCGAGCGTCCATTCAGGAACGGCGCGGCGTAGAAGGCCTTCACGTTCAATTTTTCCGAAGCCCTTAGCGCGTACGAGACCGCGAATTGGTCGTCGATCTCGTTATAGGTATCCGTGTCCAACACCATATCCACTTTTCCCGTGGGACATGTCAGCGACTTGATCCGCCGCTCCAGCGTCAGCATAACGATTATCCCTTCACATCCGTAAAGCTGGAGAGTGAGCAGTCCTTGCTCTTCAGCTTTGTTTCCAGCCGACCGCGGCAGGTGCTCTTGCCGCTGGCCGACACCATATTCACATCGACTCTGGTGCCGGAGGCCAGTTTCGACAGCGCTGCGTTGACGGATGGCGGCGTGCTGCCAGCCCATACAGGTGAGAATAAGACTATGCGTTCATAATCTTCCAGCGGTTTATCGGTGGTTATCGGCCAAGAACCACCTCGGATCGCACCGAAACATCCAATCGTGTAGGCCTTGAGCTTGCCGGGTTTCGATGCATCGGTTATCTGGGATATGGGCAGAGACTTCTTCGCGGCGTACGCCTCCGCTAAGGTTTTGGAGTGTCCCGTTAATGAATAATAAAGGACGAGCGTTTTCATGATACGTCCACCTCCTGACCATATAATGACACATTTCACGAATGGACGCAAGAGATTAAAACGTTCAGACTTAAATTCTCATGGTATTCTAATGGTATCCTACCCGCATTCTCAAGCAGTCGAGGCGCGTTCGACGTATACTAATACTGTCGAGGGGATGCGAGCCGCATCCGATCCCGAATAATAACCGCCAACGGCGGATGTGGAGGTTCAACATGAATAAGGAATTCTTTGAGAAGGTGGAGTACCTGCGCGCCAATGCCAACGTATCCTACGAGGAAGCCACCGCTCTGCTGGAGCGGTACGACGGGGATCTAACCCGCGTGATGATCGAGCTGGAGCGCGACAACCGCCTGTATTCGCGCCGCGAAAACCCGTGGGATAACGTATTCACCCGCGGTAAGGATCACGCCGAGAAGTGCCGCCACAAGCATGAGCACGATCACGAGCACTGGTGCCATAACGAGGACAACTGGTTCCATAAGCTGATTCGCGCCAAGATTCGCGTGAACCGCAACGGTGAGAAACTAGCCGATGTTCCCGTAGTCGCGGCGGGTGCGGTCGCGGTGTTCTGCCCATACCTGGCGATCGCTGGCGCGGTCGGCGCGTTCCTGATGGGCTGCAGGGTGGATTATCCAGGCAAACCCAAGCAGGATTCGGCGGAATAGTCGCTTAGTGTTAATCGCATAACGAAATACGCCGCACAAAACAGTTGACGATTCGCCCCAGGTTAGTTTATAATGAGTTCAACGAATTCAAACGAATTCATTCAAGGGCAATCCTGGGGTGTTCGCGAGTGGCGTATTTTACCCACATTTCGATTTCTGGAGCTCGGGTCGATCCATAGATGTCATGCCCCCCGGCTCGTTTACGGCCGGCCAGGGGACGGCAGAAACCGGACGCAGGGCACCAACCTGCCATGAGGCGGGTAGAAAATCCGTCGCGGACGGCATTCTGGGAATAAGTTAAACGCCGTCGGACGAAAGCCGACGGCGTTTCCATTATATTCTATTCTGTCTTAATAACCTACTCCCGCAGATCACGTGTCCGATTCGTCTTGCCCTCGGCGCGCGGGAGGCTGCCCGACGGCACCAGCCGCACCAGCGCATGTATACCCAGCATCGAATCTACCGACGCCTCCACAGCATCATGTATGCGCTCGATGCCGCGCACTTCGTCACTGGGTAACGACGGCGCCAGCTCGACCTGCACCTCCAGCGTGTCCAGATTCTTCTCACGGCGGACGACCAGAAGATATTGCGGCTCAATGCCCTCGATGCCAGCCAGCGCGGTCTCCACCTGCGATGGGAACACGTTCACGCCACGGATGATCAGCATATCGTCCGTGCGCCCCGTCAGCTTCTTCATGCGCACGTGAGTGCGGCCGCACGGACAGGGCGAATCGTCCAGCACCGTCAAATCATGCGTGCGGTAACGGATCAGCGGCATGCCCTGCTTGGTTATGGTGGTGAATACGATCTCGCCGCGCGTGCCGCTGGGCAGCTGCTTCTCGGTATCAGGGTCGATGATCTCCGGGATGAAGTGATCCTCCCACACGTGCATGCCCTGCTGGACGCCGCACTCGATCGATACCCCGGGACCCATAACCTCGCTTAAACCATAAACATCATGCGCGTGGATATTAAGCAGACGTTCCACATGGGTGCGTTGGACTTCGCTCCACGGTTCCGCGCCGAATACGCCCGCGCGCAGCTTGAAATTCTTCAGCGGGATGCCCGCTTCACGGATGGCCTCGCCCAACAGGATAGCGTACGTCGGGGTGCAAGCCAGGGCGTTGACGCCGAAATCCTCCAGCAGCATGATTTGGCGGCGCGTATTCCCAACGGAAGCTGGCACGACCGACGCGCCGATCCGCTCCGCGCCGTAATGCGCGCCCAAGCCGCCCGTGAATAGGCCATACCCATACGACACCTGCACGATGTCGTCCTTGGTCACGCCCGCGCAAGCCATCGCTCGCGCCATGCATTCGCTCCACACGTCGATGTCGGCCTGGGTGTAACCCGCGACGGTGGGCTTGCCCGTAGTGCCGCTGGAAGCATGGATGCGCGTGATCCGATCCTGCTTCACAGCGAATAATCCAAACGGATAGTTGTCGCGCAGGTCGGATTTATTGGTGAAAGGCAGCTTATGCAGGTCATCCACTGAATGGATATCGTCAGGCGTCAGCTTGACGTCCCGCATCTTCTGACGGTAAAACGGTACGTTCTCATAGACGCGCTTGACCGTGTCGCGCAACCGTTCGCCCTGCAGCGCGCGCAATTCCGGCCGCGGCATCGTCTCTACGGGTTTATCCCACATATATTGATCCATAAATAATTACCTCTTTACGAAGTCGTAAGCGTCACGGAACACGGCCAGGTTTGTCTCCAGCGACTTTGAAGGCACGGAATCCTGGATAGCTGATTCCCATACGTTTATGGGATAATGTTCTTTAGAATATAACGCGGCCAACGCGCCGAGCAGCGCGAGGTTGACCGCGCGCGGAGCGTCATGGCCATCCGCCAACGCCTGTGCGTCAAACGCTCTCACTTCGCAGCCATGCGCTTTCAGTTTAACGATTATGTCGGATGGGTATTCAGCCGCGCCCGTCAGCACCGTCATGGGTGGGATGGGCCGTGTATTCGTTATAACCAATCCCCCGGACGCCGCCAGGTACGGCAGTGAACGCAGCGCCTCCAACGGTTCGAACGCGAGTATGACGCCGGCTTCACCCTCCGAGACCAGCGGCGCGCTGATCCTGCCGCCCGCATCGGCTATCCGCACATGAGTGATGACGCTGCCGCCTCGCTGCGCCATGCCGTGAACCTCGCTGACCTTCACGTCGCGGCCCAGTCGCAGGGCGAGATTGCCCAGTATCCGGCTGGCCAGCAGTGCGCCTTGACCGCCAACGCCTACTATAATTATGTTGCTGGTCATACGCTCACCGCCTTAATCGCACTAAATCGACATACCTTCGCGCATAATCCGCAACCTACGCACAACGTCGGGTTGGCCTGTACGAACTCGTCAGCGCTTTTCGACAATGCAGGACAGCCTAAGCGCAGACATGCGCCGCACTTTTTGCAATTCTCGATGATGACGGGCGGATCGCGGCGCTTATTCAGCAGCGCGCACGGACGGCGCAGGATTAACACGGATACGCCGTCGAACGCCGTCTCTTCGGCCAGCGCTTCTTCCAATGCCGTCATGTCGAATGGATCCAGCGTGCGCACGTGTTCCACGCCAATCGCGCCGACCAGTTTCGCCAGATCGACGGCAGGTGCGGGGTTATTCCGTATGTCGAATCCGCTGGCCGGGTTGTGCTGGTGGCCCGTCATGCCCGTGATGCGGTTATCCAGTATCAGCAATGTTAACGACGCACGGTTGTACACCGCGTCCAACAGCGCGGTCATACCGCTGTGCATGAATGTCGAATCGCCGATCACCGCGACGGTCTTGTGCGCGAACTCATCCCCGCGCGCTTTATGCAAACCGGCCGCCATGCCTATCGACGCGCCCATGCATAGGCAGGCATCCATCGCGCCGTGAGGCGGAAGCATCCCGAGCGTGTAGCAGCCGATGTCGCCGGACACGACATACTTGCGCTTGGCCAGCGTGTAGAACACCGCGCGGTGCGGGCATCCAGGGCACATCGCGGGCGGCCGGGCGGGAGGTTCCAGCGAGGTGGTCGGCGCGTCAGGTTGTAATCCTAATACGTCCGCAAACGCTTGCCGGATTTTATTGACGGATAATTCGCCCTGCAATCCTGTGCGATTCTTACCAAAGCACACGATGCCCGCCGCCGAGATAGCGTCTTCGATGAACGGTTCCAACTCCTCGACGACGATTAGCTGACCGACCTGCCTCGCGAAGTCCGCTATCGGTTCGACAGGCAGCGGATTCACCAGAGCTAACTTGAGGATGGACGCGTCCGGCATCGCTTCCCGTACATATTGGTAGGCTGTGCCGGAACACACGACGCCTATGTCGCGCTTATTCCATTCGACACGATATGCCCAATCCGATTGTCCTGCGTCGGCGCGGAGGCGTTTTTCACGTTCTTCCAGCGCAACATGGCGAGCGCGTGCGGGACCTGGCAGCATGACATATTTCGATGGGTTGCGCGTCCAATCCGGTAGCGGTTTTTCGACGCGTTCGCTTAACTTAACCAAACTGCGCGAGTGTGCGATTCGCGTACACATGCCGATCATGACAGGCGTGTCGTACCTTTCCGACAACTCGAACGCCAGCTTGGTGTAATCCAAACACTCCTGCCCATCGGACGGGATCAGCATGGGCAGATGCGCCGAGCGCGCGTAATAGCGGCTGTCCTGCTCATTCTGGGAGGAATGGATGCCCGGATCGTCCGCTACGACGATGACCAATCCGGCGTTCACACCCGTGTAAGCCAGCGTGAACAGCGGATCGGCGGCGACGTTCAGGCCGACATGCTTCATGCAGGTGAGCGTGCGCGCGCCGCCGATGGACGCTCCGGCGGCGATCTCCATCGCGACCTTCTCGTTCACCGACCATTCGACATTCATCTCTGGGTAATGCGCGGCGGCTTCCGTGATCTCCGTCGAGGGCGTGCCGGGGTAACTGGCGACCAGACGCGCGCCGGCCTCCCAAGCGGCGCGCGCTATCGCCTCATTGCCCAGCAATAACTTCAAGTCTGGCATAACTTAAGCCTTCCCCACGCTGCCGAACAGTTCCATCTTCTCCTTGACCGTTGCCTTGATGGCCTCGGTGCCAGGCGCAAGCAGTTTGCGCGGGTCGAAGCCCTTGCCTTGTAGATCCTTGCCCGCCTCGACGTATTTACGCGTTGCGGCTGCAAACGTCAGCTGACACTCGGTATTCACGTTGATCTTAGCCACGCCCAGCGATATGGCCTTCTGTATCATGTCGGATGGGATGCCCGTACCTCCATGCAATACCAACGGAATACTGCCCGTGATATTGTGAATCTTTTCCAGCGTGCTAAAGTCCAAGCCCTTCCAATTGGGCGGATACTTGCCGTGGATGTTGCCGATCCCGGCGGCGAGCATGGTCACGCCTAAGTCGGCGATCTTCTTGCATTCAGCGGGGTCGGCGACCTCGCCCATACCGATCACGCCGTCCTCCTCGCCGCCAATCGAACCGACCTCGGCTTCCAGCGACAACCCCTTCTCGGCGGCAAGTTTTACCAGCTCAGTCGTTTTGGCTATGTTTTCGTCAAATGGCAGGTGCGATCCGTCGAACATTATCGAGCTGAAGCCCGCTTCCACACACTTCAGGCACGCGTCGTAGCCGCCGTGATCCAGATGCAGCGCGACCGGAACCGTAATCTTTAGCGTATCGATCATGGCCTTGGTCATAGCGGTGACGGTGTTGTAGCCGCACATGTACTTGCCCGCGCCTTCGGATACGCCCAGGATGACGGGCGAGTTCAGCTCCTGCGCGGTGGTGAGGACGGCCTTCGTCCACTCCAGATTATTGATGTTGAATTGGCCGACGGCGTAACCGTTCGCGGCGGCTTTGACGAGCATGTCCTTGGCGTTTACTAACATAATTATCCTCCTACAATATATATTGGGTTCGAGGTTACGGTTCAATCAAGGGTTTGTTGTAACTGGGGTTACAACAAACCCCTTTTCCATTTTGGAGTCTTTCGCAACCCGTCGTCAAGGTCGGGTAGTATTTGCTTCGCAAATCTCCACCCTACCCTTGACGACTGGACGGGTTGACACTTGCGAGGGTTACTTGGCGGTATAGGGGTAGGTAAAGGTATACGTTCCGGCGGTTAATGCGGCGGCGGCAGTGCCGTCGGCTTGGGTGTCGATGGCGATGGTTGGATATAGCTGGGACAGACGTTCGGCAGCGATGCCCGGGAATATGGCTTCGCCGATGCCGCCAAAGGGGATTGTGATCGCCCAGTCGAATGTGTCGTCGGACAGCGTCCAGTTGGATGAATACAAGCCGATGGGGGACTCGAAACGCAGCGCGGCGTGCGGCAGACGCGCGTCAGGCTTTGGCGTGAGGCGCGCGCGGCGGAATCCTGGGGCATCCTCAATGGGCGCGATGCCCGCGACATCCCGGAAAACCCACTCCATCACAGCGCCGTATGCGTAGTGATTCAGGCTATTCATGCCGATGTCGGATATGCGGCCGTCCGGCAGGATGCCATTCCACCGCTCCCACACCGTCGTCGCGCCCATGTTGACCTCGTACAGCCAGCCGGGCATTTCTTCATTTAGAAGTAATGTATACGCGATGTCCGTCAGCCCGGCCTCGCTGAGGGTTTGGCACAGATACGCCGTGCCGATGAACCCGGTGCGAAGTTTACCCTTCGACTTGTCGAACTCGCGCTTCAGGAGCGCCGCCAGTTTGCTGCGTGACTCTTCCGGCGCGAAACCCATAAACAACGCTACGATGTATCCGGTCTGGGTCGTCTGCGCCAGCGCGCCTGTTGGCGTGAAGTACTCGTGCCGCAGTGCCGCGCCGACTTCGGCTAATAGATTCCCATATTTGCGCACGTCCTCCGCCTTGCCCAGCGCTTTCGCGGCCTTGACGAGCAGCAACGTCGAATAGTAGTAGAAGGCCGACGCCAGATAGTATTCATCGGTGCCGCCGAGCGCGCTGCCGTCCTTCGAATCCGGCGCGAGCCAGTCGCCAAAGTGATTCCCATCCAAATAGAGCCGATGTCCGCCCGTCTCTTCGTCATGACGATATAACCAATCGACCCACAACCGCATGTTCTCATACTGCTTGGCCAGCAACGCTTTATCGCCGTAGAATGTGTAGACAACCCACGGTATTATGGCTGCGGCATCCGCCCACGCGCATGCGGCATCGCCTAAGTATGGTAGCGATGGCACCGTATGCGGCACCGCGCCGTCGTGCATCTGCTGCTCCATGAGCATGTCATACAAAAATTTATCGTAGAATGCCGCCGCATCCGTGTGATAGCATGCCGTGCCGGAGAACGCTTGCGCGTCGCCTGTCCAACCCATGCGTTCATCGCGCTGTGGGCAGTCGGTCGGCACATCTAAAAAGTTTCCCCATTGTCCCCACAATGCGTTGTCGGCAAAACGATTCAGTTTGGCATTGCTGGATTCAAACCACGCCGTCCGCTCGATATCGCTGTGGACTACCACGCCTGTAAACTGATCCGCCGTCGGGTTTTCAAAGCCAATCAGTTGTACATACCTGAATCCATAGAATGTGAAGCGCGGTCTGACCGCCTCGCCCGATCCGTCGGATATGAAATGATATTCTTGCTTCGCCGACCGCAGGTTGTCACGGAACACATTTCCATCCTGTAGCAGCTCGAAGTAATTCAACTGGATGCTTGCGCCGCACGGCATCGTCGCGTTAAATTCGAGATAACCCGTGATCTCCTGGCCGAGGTCGAGCACGGTTTCACCCGCTGGGGTTGTAAATATGGAGGCGGGTTTCAGGTGATCTACCGCGCGCACGGGCGGCGATAGCCTATCCATCAATAGGCTGTCGGTTATATCCGGATAAACAACCGCTTGTACAGTCTTGCTTGACTGGAACGTCGCGTCATACGTCTCACCATCATAAATGCTATCATTGCTGAACGGCGATTCTGACGCCAACCAGTTGTCAGGCTGGGTGGCGACAACGGTGTGAGTGCCGTCCTGGTAATCGATATGCAGCTCCAGCTTCAATGCCTGGGTATCGCCGCACAACTTACTCGTGTCGCCAAACCCGAACCGGCCGATATACCAGCCGTTGCCCAGCCAGGCTGTCAGCTGATTCTCACCTTGCTGTAACTGCGCGGTCACATCGTATGTTTGTACCTGAATCCACTTCTTGTACTGGTTGCAGAATGGCGCGAGTAACTCGTCGCCGACCTTCTGCCCATTCAGTGATAGCTCGTACAAGCCGATGCCTGTGGCGTATATCCGCGCCCGGCTGATCTGTTCGATCGGCTGGTCAATCTGTGGGTTGTGGGTTAACACTAAATCGCCGTTGATGGAATCCTTTGGTGCGGTGATCCACTGCGCTGACCAGGCCTCATCCATCTTGCCCGTTTCAAACCCGACGGGTTCGGAGGTGCCGCGTTCGCCTCGGTCGTCCTCGATCGTTACATCCCAATAGTAGCGGGTACGCGGTTTAAGCGTGATCGGCACAACCGTGCCGAGGCTATCCAGATCGGATTTCAGGCCGCTGTCATACAGGATGTCCGACATGGCGGGATCAGCCGCAACGCGCACACGCGCCGCCACAGCCGTCGTGCCGCTAGCTTGATCCACCTTCCACGACAACCGTGGGCTGTCCAGCGTGAACCCCAATGGATTCGTCAGCCGATTGGTTTTCATGCTATAGATTCGCATGAATATCACTCCTTGTTATATAATAATAAAGGGCACGGATGCGCCGTGCCCTTCGCATTACACATCCATCGCGTTGAGTGCTAAGGCCAGTTCCAGCCGCTTGCGCTGCATCGCGCATGCCAGCTCGTATGGTTCATCCAGCCGCCCGTTCATGGCGAAGGCATTCGCCGCACAGCCGCCGCTGCAGAAGTACTTCGCCCAGCACTCACGGCACCGGGGTTTTGCCAACACATGGTTGTCGGCAAAGTGTCGCTGCTTCTCGCCGTCAAACGCCCCCGTCAGTGCGTCGCCCATCTCAAACCCATCACGCCCAACGAATTGGTGGCACGGATACAACTTCCCTTCGGGCGTAACCGCGACGTACTCATTCCCCGCGCCGCATCCGGTCAGGCGCTTGCGCAAGCATGGCCCGTTCTCCAGATCTACGTTGAAGTGGAAGAAAGAAAAGGGCCGGCCACATTGCCTTCGTTTGGCATATTCCAACGCTAGATTGTCGTATTCTGTCAGGATGCGCGGAAGGTGCTCCATCCGCAGCGCGTATGGCTCGGACTCGTCGGCCACGACAGGTTCAACCGAGACATGCTCGAATCCAGCATCCACCAGCGCAAGCACATCTTGTATAAAATCCAAGTTGAACGCGGTAAATGTACCCCTCACGTAGTATGGCTTGCCGTTTCGCCCGGCCACCAGCCGCCGCGCACCGTCCAGCGCGCGCTCAAACGATCCATGCCCGCCAGCATCCGGGCGCATGCGGTCGTGGATTTCCTTGCGGCCGTCCAGGGACAACACGACGTTGTCCATCTCATCATTGATGAATTGGATGGCGTCGTCTGTCAGGCCAAGCGCGTTGGTTGTGATGGTGAACGATATGTGCTTGCCCGTTTCCCGCTCACGCTGCCGGCCGTACGCGACTATATCCTTCACGGCTGGCAGGTTCAACAGCGGTTCGCCGCCAAAGAAGTCGGCCTCTAACGCGTGCCGCTGCCCGCTCTTCTCGATCAGCCAATCCAGCGCGGCCTTACCGACTGACGCTGGCATACGCGCTTTGGTTGGGTCGGAATACGTGCCGTCGTGAGCGAAACAATACCGACAGCGCAGGTTGCAGTCGTGCGCCGCGTGCAGACACATAGCCTTAACAACCCCGGGTTCATGCAACAGCGACGCGTCGTAGTCGTCCGGCGAATCCAACTCGCCGCGACGTTTCAGCGCGTCCAGTTCGCTAAGGGTTGACGCGACGATTTCCGCGGGATAATGCGACAATAACCGCACGCGTTCCGCTTCATCCGGACATAATGCGTCAAACGCCGCGCCGTCCAGCTGATGCAGCGCGCCGCTGCCTACGTCCAGCGCCAGCTTCAAGCCCAGCGCTTCGAATCGATGTACCACCGATGTACCACCTTTATTTGTCGGCGGTCTTATCACGCTTGCACGGCTGGTTGGCTACGGTGCAGGAGGTCTTGCACGCGGACTGGCAGGACGCCTGGCACTCGCCGCAGCCGCCGTGCTCCAGGCTCTGGCGCAGACATCCCGAGCGGATCGTCTTGATATGGGAGGTTTCACGTGTTGAATCCATAATAATCATTCTCCTTTTATAATTCATTTGGTCATCCATATGGCGGGATTCGTCCATGCGCGGCGGCCATCCTTGTCGTATATCTCGCAGCGGATGAACTTCTCCTCCAGCATGGGCTTGCGGTTGTACACCCACTCCGTGCCGCCGTTCTGTTCGACGACGCGCTCCTGGTCGTACACCGCGTCGGAGTAGAATACCGCCCGAGCAGCAGGTTGTGTGGTAACTACCATCTGCTTTGAATCCCACTCCACCTGCTCGATCACCGGGCCTTGGCTTGCGTAGAATCGGCCTGCGATCATGGCAGTAACCAACGCCTCACGCGTGCAAGCCTTCGCCTGAACCATAACGAACCCCTTGTGGTGCTCGCCGTTGTAGAAGTGCGAATCGTCCACGGCGATCAGCGGCAGCCTCGTGCCCTGTGTGCCCAGCAGATCGACCAAGTAGCCCGAATCCTGGCGCTGCGCGTTCCATGGTACGCCCGACACGCTGTTGAATACCTCCAGCGCGAATAGATTCTTGAGCGATGCCGCCAGCTCCGAGGTATTCAGCGACCAAGCCGGATGTGCCAGCGCGACGACACCGCCGGCCGCGCGGAGCGCATCGATGCCATCCTGGATCTGCCGCGAGCGGAATTCCACCCGGGAGAATCGCGCTTTAGCCGGATCCAACCCCACACCGATCAGGTGTACGGCTTGATTGGGCAGGTGGTAATCGATCTCGATGCCCGTCAGCACGAGTAAACCCGCGCTTAACGACGCGTCGTCCTCACACTTCCAGTGGTCAGTAATATTGATGAAGTCATAACCAGCGTCGCGGTACAGCTTTGCAACCTCGCGCGGAGTCAGTACGCCATCGCTGCGGGTTGTGTGCATGTGCAACGAACCCTTCCAGAATGGCGTATCAGGCTCGAATGCCTTCATGCCCCTGTCCCGGTGGAACCAGCCAAGCCCGCGCCGATCACCGCCCTGATCCGCCTTACCCCGGCCGAAGATGCCTCTTCCTTCTGAATTGAAAATGATACCAGCTCTCCCGTTCGCGCGGCGTGCGGTCCGCCGCAGATTTCTTTGGATACCGTACCCATCGTGTAAACCTTAACTCGGTCACCGTACTTGCTTTCAAATAAGCCTATCGCGCCTTCAGCCCGCGCCTCGTCCACCGTCATCTCGTTACAGCCGATAGGGTGGTCGGCCTGGATGGATTCGTTCACCAGCCGTTCGACCTCGGTCAGCTCGTCTTTCGTCATCTTTCGTCCGAATGAGAAGTCAAAGCGCAGCCGTTCCGCCGTGATATTGGATCCCTTTTGCGCGACATCCGGGCCTAATACCTTGCGCAGCGCGGCATGCAGCAGGTGCGTGGCCGTATGCAGCCGCGCCGTCTGGTCGCTGGCGTCGGCCAAGCCGCCCTTGAAGCGCTGCTCAGCCCCGGCGTGCGACTTCTCCTGATGCTCGGCGAAGTTCGCGTGGAAGCCATTCACGTCCACGGTCAAGCCGCGCTCCTTGGCCATTTCCTCGGTGATCTCGATGGGGAAACCGTACGTATCATATAGATGGAACGCGGTCAGCCCATCGATGGTATTCCCCGTCAAGCGAGTGACAGCCTTCTCGAATTCACGCACGCCTTGCTGGAGCGTACGCTGAAAACGGTTCTCCTCTAGTATCAGCTGTTCTTTAATAAATGATGCGCTTCGGCCCAGCTCCGGATACACCGCCTTGTAATGCTCGATAATCCCCTCGGCAATCTTGGCCGTGAACCCTTCCAGCGCGCCTAGCTTCATGCCGTGGCGTACGGCGCGTCGAATCAGCCGGCGCAGTATGTAGCCCTGATCCACATTGGACGGCGTGACGCCGCGCGGATCGCCGATCATGAATACGGCGGTGCGCGTATGGTCGGCCACTATGCGGAATGATTTGGCCGTCTCATCATCCGAGCCGTAAACCTTGCCCGTCAGCTCGGCGATGCTATCCAGTATATCCACAAACAAGTCCGTCTCGTATACGCTCTTCTTGCCCGTGAGCACGCCGATCGTGCGCTCTAGACCCATGCCCGTATCGACATTGGGCTTTGGCAACGGAATGAGCGTGCCGTCGGCCTGTTTGTTATACTGCATGAATACATCATTCCAAATCTCCAGGTAGCGACCGCACGAGCACGCGGGCGAACAGTCCGGTCCGCACGGCGGTTTGTCGGTGATGATGAACATCTCCGAGTCCGGCCCGCATGGTCCGGTTAATCCCGCTGGACCCCACCAGTTATTCTCCTTAGGTAGGTAGAATATGCGGTCGGCGGGCACGCCCATATCGCGCCAGTATCCGGCGCTCTCATCGTCCCTGGGCGCGTTCTCGTCGCCCGCGAATACGCTGAACGCCAGCCGATCCTTCGGTATATCCAGCCATTCCGGTGACGTCAGGAATTCCCACGACCAGGCTATGGCTTCCTTCTTAAAATAATCGCCTAGCGACCAATTGCCAAGCATCTCAAAGAATGTCAGGTGGGATGCGTCGCCCACGTCGTCGATGTCGCCCGTACGCACACACTTCTGCACATCGACCAGGCGCTTGCCAGCAGGATGCGGCTCGCCCAGCAGATACGGCACCAGCGGATGCATGCCCGCCGTGGTGAACAGCACCGTCGGGTCGTTCTCAGGAATCAAGGACGCGCTGGGGATCACCGCATGCCCGCGTTCGCTGAAGAATTGCAGGTATAGGGAGCGCAGTTCACCGCTGGTTAACGATCGCATGGGAGGCTCCTTTATGGCGATAACGCCGGATCATTTATGATTCATCCGATAGATTAACAAATATAGACACGCTTGTCAAGTCATGGATGAAGGATGTATAATGCATACACTATTCGCAAGGCAGGTAAAGGCAGGTAATCATAATGACATTTGAGCCGCTGGTGCAGCAGCAGTTGGACAGAATCGTGCAGCGCGTGGTTGAGACCGTGCCTACGCACGCTATATATCTGTTTGGGTCGTACGCCAGAGGGGATCAGCATAAGGATAGCGACCTGGATATATTTGTATTGACGCAGGATGATAGTAAGAGGCCTATAGAGTATATACATGATATACGGCACGCGATCCATCGCTCCGGCCAACTGCCTGTCGATGTGCTGGCTTCGCCCTGGCAGCAGTTTGAGCGAATGGCTCAAGCGCGGCCTACTTTAGAATATACGATTGCAAAGGAAGGTTTTAGAATTTATTGATAACCTCTTTTGGGAATACTTCCTACAAAATTCTATTGTTTTCTTTTCTTGACAACAGCGTTAAGTTGTGATATACTTCACTCATAACACAGCTTCGCTTGATGGATTCGCCTTTTCGCAGTGCCGCCCCGCCGCGATGTATGCTGATCCTGATACGTATGAAACGAGGCCGCCTATGCCCGCCATAACAGCCCGCGCCCTGACGAAACTCTACCTCACCCGCGTGAAGCCCGAAGGCCTCGCGGCATCCTTTCGCGCGCTGGTCAAGCCGCAGCGCAGGGAAGTGCAAGCCGTTCGCAGCATCGATTTGACCGTCGAGCCGGGCGAGCTGGTCGCCTTCATCGGGCCGAACGGCGCGGGCAAATCCACCGTGATCAAGATGCTCACAGGGATACTGCACCCCACGTCGGGCGAGTTATCCGTGCTGGGGCTTGAACCCGTGCGCGACCGACGGAAATTGGCCATGCGTGTGGGCACGGTATTCGGCCAGAAGTCGCAGCTGTGGATGCACCTGCCCGCGCTGGATAGTTTTACGCTGTTAGCGGCGATATATGAGATCAGCGACGCCGATAAGAAGCGCCGCGTCGACGAGCTGTCGGATCTGTTCGGCCTGGGCGAATTCATCACCACGCCCGTGCGCAAGCTCTCGCTGGGCCAGCGCATTCGCTGCGAAGTGGCGGCCTCGCTGCTGCACGATCCGGAGATACTGTTCCTGGACGAACCGACAATCGGTCTGGACGTGGTGGTCAAGCAGACCATCCGGGAATTGATATTGAAGCGCAACCGTGAGCGTGGCACAACTGTATTCCTGACCAGCCATGACCCGTCGGACATCGAGCATCTGTGCAAACGCGCGGTTGTGATCGACCACGGCAGCATCGTGCTGGATTCTACGGTGGATGCCATGCGCGCGAATTATTTAAGGACGAAACGCATCGACGTCACATTCACCCAACCCCAGAGCATACCCGAGATGGACGGTGTGATCATACGATCCACCGTTATGTCCAGGATAACGCTGGAGGTGGATACCGCGATACGTCCGGTGGGCGAGGTCATGTCCCGCCTATCCTCGCTGGGCACGGTGCTGGACATCACGATAAACGATCCGCCGATGGAGGAGATCATCGCCTCGATATTCCAACAGGGGAAAAGCGTATGACTGCCGCGTTTCGACATGCCCGCAAGTATGTCCTGATTGCGCGCGTGAGTTTGTCCGATGCGATGGCGTACCGCGCGCGGATTTTGTCGCGATTCTGCTTTTACACGCTGTTCATCTATGTGTTTATGAGGCTGTGGGGCAGCATCTATGAGGTGGATGCGATTCCGGGCTTCACGCGCGTACAGATGGTGTGGTATCTGATCATGACCGAGCTGGTGCAGTTCGTGGGCAACACGGGCATATTCGGTGCGATGAATGACGAGGTGAAGTCCGGCGCAATCGCCTACCAGATCGGCCGGCCGATTCACTACGTATTCTACCAACTGGCCAACGCCGCTGGGAAGATGCTGCTCAACCTGGTCGGATTCGGCGCGCTGGCGCTCGTGCTGGGGCTGGTATTCGTCGGACCGCTGACCACATTCAAGCTCATTTACCTGCCGCCGCTGCTGCTGTCGCTTGTGATCAGCTTCCTATTGAATTTCTTTTTCCAGATGGCGCTGGGGCTGACGGCGTTCGTGATCGAAGAGAATTCATCCGTATACATGGTTTATCAGAAGATAACGTTTATCCTGGGCATGTTCTTTCCGATAGAGTTCCTCCCCGTCTGGCTGCAGAATATCGCGAAAAATCTGCCGTTCTCATACATCTGCTGGGCACCCGCAAAGCTATTCGTCAGCTTTTCAGCGGAAACATTCTGGTACCTCGTACCGCGCCAACTGCTGTGGCTGGCGGTGTCGCTGGCTGCGGTGCTGCTGGCGTACCGAGCGTGCGTTAAGCGGCTCCAGTTGAACGGAGGCTGACGGCATGCGAAAACATCTGCGCATCATGTCCATATACTTCAGAATGAACCTGGCCTCCGCGCTGGAGTACCGCGCCAGCTTCATCACGCAAGCGTTTGGGATGGCGCTGTCGAACAGCGCGTTCATATTCTTTTGGTGGATCGCTTTCAGCTGGCTGGGCGGGTCGATCGCGGGGTATACGTTTGAGGACGTCGTATTCATCTGGGCGATAAGCAGCAGCGGATTTGGGTTATACGAAATACTGTTTATAAATGTATCGCGGCTGACCAACCTGATCGTCACGGGTGAACTGGATACCTTCCTCCTTCAACCATGCAACGTACTGCTTAACCTCGCCTGCGCGCGGACGTCATTATCAGCGTACGGCGATGTCGCGTATGGAATAATACTCATCGCGCTGGTTTACGGCGCGAGTGGTATGGCTTGGCTGTGGTTTGCGATAGGCGTGCTGGTGTTCGGCATAATAGTTACCGCGATCATTCTGACTGCGCATACGTTGAGCTTCTACTGGGGCGACGCGTCGCTGGTCGGACAGATGGCCGCGGAATTTTCGGTCAACTTTGGCATATATCCAGAGAATATCTACGGCGCGCCCGTCCGTGCGCTGATGTACAGCCTCATCCCAATCGGGATAGCCGTGCACGTACCGCTGAGAATGATCCATCAATTCGCGCCGGGAATAGCGGCGGCAGCGCTGGCTGGCGGCGCGGTCTACTGCGCGCTCGCAGTGTGGTGGTTCTACCATGGGTTGAAGCGGTACGAGAGCGGGAATGCAATTGTGACGCGGCTGTAGAAGGAACGCAAACCCCTCCTAACTCGATGTCGCGAGCCGCTTCGCGCCACCTGCGGCCGGAGCCACTTTCAAAAGCTAAGCTTGACCCAAATAATGGGAGAAGCCGACGAGGATGAACAGCGCAAATGTACCGCGCCATATAGTCTGAACTCCGTCCTTGCCATCGCTGGGAGAGCCGCGATGCCCTCCCAGCACAGCAAGGTATTTCATCGCTGTGCGCAATGGATATGGTCCTGGTGGGTCTTGCTTGGTTTTAGCCGCCGTCGCGGACAATGATCCTGCTCCTTAAGGATTCTCAGTTACTGTCCAGTAGGTGTAAAAGTTGTTAGAAAAACAACCTCTAGAGTCAAATTCTGACGTGCGAGCCGATGTTTTTGGCCTGAAGTGCTGGTAAATTGCGCTACAGCGGACAAATTTCATGAATCACCGCTTCCCTGCTGGACAGTAACGATTCTCAAATTTGGAATGGCTGGCAGCCAAAACTTGGCTATTGACATTCATGCGTCATTCTGCTAAAATATTTACAAGCTATTTAAAACGTTTTAAGCCTAAGGGTGAGGAGTAGTTGGTAGTTCTGAAAGACGTTGCAGATATCCTCGGCGTATCAACCGCGACTGTATCGCTTGCGTTGAATGGGAGCGGCTTGGTTAATGCTGAGACAAAAGAACGCGTAGTCGAACTAGCTAACGAGATGGGGTACATACCCAACTCTATAGCCCGTAACCTTGTTCGTCGAAAAAGCAATGAACTTGGGTTGATCGTACCCGATATAGAGAATGTGTATTACTCACAGTTAGTCAAATATATTGATATCTACGCACGCGATGCTGGCTATCGTTTATTTGTGTCGATCTCAAACAATGATGCTAAGATCGAACGAGAAACTATTTCTGCTATGGTAGCAAACCGAGTGGAAGGAGTAGTTGTAGTTCCAGTAAATGTACCGAACAGCTCACCTGACTACTTTAAGCTGCTTCGTTCACATGGTATACCGTTTGCTTTCGCCTCTAGTATGTATCCAGAGGTAGATGCACCATTTGTCGTTTGTGATATGTTCAATGGGATGTATCAATTGACACGATATTTGATTGAGAAATACGCATACAATCATTATGTTATGATCACTGGTCCTCAAAACGTGAACAGCCTTAGGCAGAGAGAAGAAGGGTTTGTTAGTGCTCTTAAAGATGCTGGTGATGCAGAGTACGAAATTATACGCGTAAATAATGTCGATTACTCATCCGCATGTGAGGCAACTGCGAAACTTATAATTACGAATAGCCATATAGATGCTATTATGTGCGTTAATGATACAATGGCTATTGGAGTAATCAATGTGCTTTTACGAAATGGTTTAAAGGTACCTGATGATATAGCAGTGACAGGTTTTGATAATTCGCTCTTCGCAGAAGTTTCTGTTGTGCCAGTAACGACAGTCTTGCAAGATATCCAATCCATAGCTAAGCAGAGTATTAGCGTACTGCTTAAATGTATTGCAGGTGAATCGCTTTCGGAAAAAGGCGTTTACATACCTACTCAAATAATTAGACGCTCATCAACGGAGCTTGCAGCTGCGTTTGGTGGGAAAGTAATGATAGGCGGTGCACGCATTGCATAACGATATCGCTGTAAAGGTACGTAAACCTGCGTATCATGAAAAGAAAGATTGGAAGTTGTTCTGGATGGCTTTGCCTTTTGCCGCATTTATTGTGGCTTTCTACTATGCACAGCTGTTCGGCTGGCTATATGCTTTTACGGATTATAAACCTAGCAAAGATGTTTTCCATCAAACATATGTAGGACTCAAATATCTCAAGAAGTTATTTGAGGTTCGCAGCCGATTTCCTGTAGCGTTCAGGAATACCCTTATTTATGGTTTTCTCAACATAATAGCCTCACCTATTGCCTTAATTTTTGCTGTTTTATTGAATGAGATATCTAATTCACGTATTAAGCGTACGATCCAAACAATGACATCTTTTCCTAACTTTATTTCGTGGATACTTGTCTATGCGATTGCATTCATGTTTTTCAGCAGTGAAGGACAGATTAATAATCTGCTCGTTAAAGTAGGTATCATGTCCAATACACGCAATCTTTTATCTAACGCTAATGCAACTTATATATTTCAGCTCGTATTAGGAATTTGGAAATCTACAGGATGGAGTGCTATCATATATTTATCAGCTATAGCTGGCATAGATCAAGAATTATACGATGCAGCTGACGCGGATGGTGCGAATCGTTTCCAAAAGATGCTGCATATAACCGTTGTTGGTTTGCAGCCTACATTTTTTACTCTCCTAATACTCAGTATAGGGGGCATAATGAACGCAGGATTTGAGCAGTTCTATGTCTTCTACAATCCTATGGTTTCTGAACAAATCGAAGTTATTGCAACATATGCATATAGGATAGGTATTGGCAGCGGTGAAATACCATTCGGTACTGCTATCGGCATGACTCAATCACTGATCAGTATTGTTCTATTGCTGTTAGTGAATCGACTCGCCCATGCCGTTAGCGGTAGTTCTATTATATAGTTATAGGAGAAGTCGGAGCAATGAGTACGAAGCGTCACAAGGCTGGGGTTTTCGAGGTACTGAACACGATTGCGCTCAGTCTATTTGCGTTCGTTTGTGTATACCCGTTCTATTATCTGATTATCTACTCGTTGAGCAATAGTGTCGAAGCGGCACGGCATAGTTTGTGGCTTCTTCCCTCCAGCCCAACTGTGGAAAACTATGTATACCTGCTTCGTCGCCCGGATGTGATTAACGCTGTTATGATATCTGCCTCACGCGCCATAGTCGGGACTATTATAACCTTATTTTGCTCATCTTTTTATGCGTATATCTTAAGTAAACCAAGATTGCCTTTCCGAAAATTATTGTATCGCTCTTTGGTTGTCACAATGTACATCAACGCTGGCTTGATACCGTACTTTATAATAATGAAATCTTATGCATTAAATAATAGTTACTTATTATATATAGTGCCATCTGCAATTAGTGCATTTTACGTGATATTGATTAAGACCTATATTGAATCGTTGCCTAGCGCATTAGAGGAAGCGGCTTTCATAGATGGAGCGTCCTACTTTAAGATATATATGCGCGTTATTATGCCGGTTTGTATACCTGTACTTGCGTCAATCGCTGTGTTCAGTGCGGTTAATCAATGGAACGCGTGGCAAGATAACTTTTATCTAGTACGCAACCGTCAACTTAAAACACTGCAGCTATTACTGCTGGAATATCTGCAAAGTATGGATAGCACCATTATAAGTGATATAAATACCGCGTCTCAACGAGCGAACCGTACTAGCTCGCTTAGCCTCAAAACTTGCATATCCGTAATAACAATGTTACCTATAATGATAGTGTACCCTTTTCTACAGCGTTTCTTTATTAAAGGTATCCTGATCGGTTCGGTCAAGGGATAAACGACACTATAAGGAGGACGGCTTTCATGAAAAAAGTGCTTGCTATGGCAATGGTTGTCACTCTTGTTCTGACTGGTATGGTATTTGGCATCGCGAATGCAGAAGAGCCAGTCACGTTAACCGTCATGATGCATGGCATAAACCAAATGTCAGGTGTGCAGAGTGACAGTGTTACCAATGCGATCAGAGATCGGCTTGGCATCACCATGGATGTCATTTCAGACAGCGGTATGGATTTAAACATACAGCTGAACGCGATGATAGCTTCAGATGATCTGCCTGATATCATCGTTGCTATGACACCCGAGCAGCGAAACCTGCTGCTAGATAACGAGGTTATATTACCTCTAGACGGCCTATTGGATCAATATGGCGGCGAAATTGCAAACAAGGCCGCAGGAGTTACGATGCTCGAGTACTCTCGTAAGTATTACGGTGATGCTGAGCAGTTGTTCTTTATCAACCTGAGAGCAGGTGAGGATATCAACGCAGGCATACCAACTGTCGCACCATTTATACGTTGGGACATATACAAATCGATAGGTGCGCCACCAATAGCTGATCTAGACTCAATGTTAGATGTACTTAAGCAGATGCAGGATGCTTACCCGGTAACCGAGGACGGACGCAAAGTGTATGCGATCAGCGGATGTCTTGCAGACGCTGGTTGGAATACATTTTCGTTGACTGCTGCTGAAGCGTTTTATGGTTATCGCAAACTAGACAATTATGGTTTGGCTGGCGTAAAAACATCGGATGTTTCACAGTACATCAATTTTATGGCAGATGCCGATTCTCCCACATGGGAACTCTTCAAGTATTTCAACAAAGCATATCAGATGGGAATACTCGACCCAGATAGTGTTACTATGAAATACGATCAGTGGGCAGAGAAAATACAAGCAGGCCAGGTGTTGTATACGCCATTTGGTTGGTTCGCAAACGTTCCTATCATGAACGATGAAGGCAAATACTTCCTGCCCGCAAAGTTTGATGAGTTCTTAAATGACTCCTTTACTTGCAGTTATGCGTATTCGCAAGGACAAATAGCGTATGCCATATCTGCTAAGAGTAAACATCCTGAAAAGGCGATGGAACTACTCAACTATGCATGGTCATACGAAGGCGCATATACATTTGTGAACGGAATACAAGGAACCGACTGGGATGTTGTCGATGGGCTGCCGCAGCTGCTTGACTCACATGTAGCCGACTTAAGAGCCGAAACAGTTGAGGGGCCTCTGTTCAGCGCATTCTTTGGACCGTTTATCGATGAGCGTACGAACACACCTGTCATCCTTACAAACTCAAAGGAGTACTTCGGTAAGTATCTAATGACCGATGCTGTCAAGGAGTATTGCGATGATTATGGTATCGCAGCTCCAATTGACAATTACAACACAGCAAAGTACCATACATGGAATGAGGCCTGGGATCGCGGAGTAGCCCCTTACACTGGCGATCTAAAGGAGATAGACAATCGTCTACAAGACTATATTCTCACAAATATCCCAAAAATTGTAGTGTGTGATACCGACGAGGCGTTCGAGCGGATGCGTGAATCTTTCATGGCTGACGTGTATGCGATGGGCGCTCAAGAGTTGATCGACTTCCGCGCTACGAACTATGCGGACACCGTTAACGCTGTTCTAGAGATGCAGAAAGGTAATTGAGGTTAGCTATATGACTACGACAGAATCGCCACAAGCGTTGATACCGGATAATGTATCGCTCAATTACAGCCGAATCACGGATACCCCGCGCTCGCATTGGGTCATGGGCGAGGCTGTCGTATGGAGTTGGGGCGCGCTGTCAAGCCGCCCCGGCTCCGTTCAGAGTGCGGTGCGGATTGTCATGTCGTCACTGGACGATTTCGTATGGGATAGCGGTTGGCGCGACACTTCAGAGCAGTCGCTGCGTTATGATGGCCCGAAATTGCCCAGAGGTGTTCGCTTAACATTTGAACTGACTATACAAGATGATGCTGGGGTAGAAAGCGCGCCATATCAATCTTATCTATACAATGTTGAAACCGAATGGATCGCGCAGTGGATAGGCTTGGATAGCGCGCTTGATGAATCTGTTACGATTCTGCGACGCTCATTTGTTATTCACAAGCCTGTGAAAAACGCTTGTCTGTACGCATGCGGCATAGGTTACCACACGTTGTATGTCGATGGCTATTTGCTGGATGACGCAAAGCTCGATCCAGTTTTTACTGACTACCGTAAGGAATGTGATTATGTTTTCATACCTGAACTGACTGGGAGCCTAACGCTTGGCGAGCATGTCATTGCTGCTGAAGTTGCGGCCGGATGGCGGTACAATCCAGGCGTTGCGCGTTTTACTAAGAAGAACGCGGATTTCTATGGGACAAAACAGTTTACCGCGCAGCTTATTATATCGTATACCGATGGTACTGTGGAAATAATACCCACAGATAATTACTGGCAGGCTGGCAATGGTGCATATATAAGCGCATCCGTTTTCGACGGAACTGTATATGATGCGCGTAAGGATCATGCGGGATGGAAGATGCCTGGTTATTCTAGCAGCGATTTTCTACCCGCCGTGATTCTGCCGCCGCCTGGTGGTGCTATGCGGCCCGCGTTAATCCCACCAATACTGGAGGGTAAGAAGCGATCTCCCATCAGCGTATGGAATATCGGTAATGACATAATACTGGATTTCGGACAGAATATGGCTGGTGTGCTTAGAGTGCCGCTGCCGACTGTGTTAACAGAGGGGCAAAGAATCGAGCTGTATCATAGCGAGGAATTGACAACTGACGGTCAACTTTTCCGCGATACACTTCGAGGAGCTAAGGCGGAAGATATCTACATCGCCGCAGGTAACGACCATGATCTTGCGGTATTCCAGCCGGAATTCACCTACCACGGATTTCGCTACGCGATGATCCGAGGCCTGACGGCGGGATATGATGTAAGGAATATATGTGCAGTCGAGCTGCATACAGCGCTGGAAACACGAAGCTCTTTCAGATGCGGAAACGCTTTGGTGACACGTATACATGAGATGTGCGTCGAAACGGAACGCGGCAATATGCATGGTATATTGACCGATTGCCCACAGCGCGACGAGCGGATGCAATGGCTGAACGACGCGACAGTACGGTTTGAGGAGACGCCTTATAATTTCGATATCGGGCGCATGTTTCCTAAGATAATTAGGGATATCATGCAGATGCAGACATCTGATGGAGCGATTGGATGCACCGCGCCTTTCGTTTACGGAGCAATACCTGCCGACCCTGTATGCTCGTCATTCTTGGTCGCTGGATACCAAGCCGCTATGCATACGGGTAATATTGATGTTCTTCGTGAAGCATATCCTGCTTTTTGCGCATGGGAACAATGTCTGTTAGCCCGCAGTGACGACTATATCGTGAACTACAGTTACTATGGCGATTGGGCTGGCCCTGAATATGCCTGTGTCCAACCTGAAGATAAGAGTCATCCAGGAGCGCTGTCCGCTGTAACACCCGGCATATTCATGTCAACGGGTTACTCATACTATAATTGTATACTCCTGTCTAAGTTTGCAGAAATGTTAGGTTTGACAGATGATATACAGAAATACTACGACATCGCTTGCAACATTCGCAATGCCATGCTAAGAAAATGGTATAATAAGGATACCGCGACAATAGCTACAGGCTCTCAAGCCTGTCAAGCATTCGCGTTATGGCTGGGTATCATTCCTGAAAACGACCTTTCTCGCGCCGCGAAACACATGCGTGACGATCTTGCCGATAATGATTACCGAATCACGACCGGCAACCTGTGCACCAGGTATCTAATGGATATGCTGACAGAGTATGGCTATATCGAAGATGCTTGGACATTGATCACTCGTGAAGAATATCCCTCATACGGCTTTATGCTTCAACAAGAGGCATCGACTGTGTGGGAGCGATTTGAGTTGATGAGTGATTCTACTATGAATTCACACAACCATCCAATGTACGCATCTGTAGATTACTGGATGTATCAATATATAGCCGGTGTAAGACCATTGGCCCCTGGATGGGCAAAGGTAGAGATACGGCCATATATGCCGAATAAGCTATTAAGTGCGCAGACCGTCATTGACACTGTGAGAGGCGAACTTTCTGTCCGCTGGGTAAAGCGATACGGCCGAGCAACGCTTATGATAAACGTTCCATTTGGCACCGAAGCGTCTGTCATATTCGGCGGGATAACCAAGCAGGTTGGCAGTGGGTTCCATACGATTGACACGGATATTAATAACCTATAAAGGGAGTTCTTTATGACGGCAAGTGAGCGTTTCCGCAATGTGATGGACTTTAAGCCCACCGATAGACTTCCAGTGATAGAATGGGCGCCGTGGTGGGATAAGACGCTTGATAACTGGCGTGATCAAGGCCTTACTTTGCCCAACGACCCAACACTGTCAAGTGTTGAAATCGTCCAGCGGCAGCTGGGTCTCGATCTGCATGCAAGCTATTGGCTGCCGTTAAGATCAGCAGCCACTCCTGCACCGATTGCTCATGGGGCGCCTATAATACACAGCGCTGCGGATTACCGAGATATTTTGCCCACGCTGTTTCCGCGAGATGCTATTGACTTTAATCGGCTTGAGTCGCTTGCGCATCTTCAGCAATCGGCTGGCGCTATCACATGGTATACGCTGGAGGGGTTCTTCTGGTGGCCGCGCGTTCTGATGGGCATTGAGCCGCATTTGTTTTCGTTCTATGATGAGCCTGAACTGTATCACCAGATATGCGGCGATCTTCTTGAGTACGCCTACTATGCGCTGGAGATGATCTACTCAGTATTTGTGCCCGACTACATGACCATCGCAGAAGATATGAGCTATAATAATGGACCAATGCTATCCGAAGCCATGTTCGACGAATTCCTCCTGCCATATTACAAGCAGCTTGTTCCATTCATAAAAAAGCATGGGACACGGGTATTTGTGGACTCCGACGGTGACATATCCCGAGCGCTGCCATGGTTCGAACGCGCCGGAATTGAGGGCATTCTGCCATTAGAACGGCAAGCTGGGGTAGACTTGATGGAATTGCGGCAAAAGCATCCGCGGTTTCTATTCATCGGTCATTTTGACAAGATGACGATGCCGCTTGGTGAGGATGCGATGCGGCGCGAGTTTGAACGTTTGCTGCCTATCATGCAATCGGGTGGGTTCATTCCCTCCGTCGACCATCAAACCCCGCCCGGCGTAACACTCGCACAATACGAAGTTTATGTCAAACTACTGAACGAGTACTGCATAAAAGCAGCGCAGAAAGGGCTATCATGAAAACGATTAAAGACAAAGAGATATTAGTAGCCGCTGACTTTGCCGGCTACCCGCTGAAAGAAGCAGTCGTCAAGCATCTACAAAAACGCGGCTGGCATGTGACTGATGTTGGTGTGCAATCCAATACATATGGCAACGGCGATATGTACCACCGCATCGGGCTGCGCGCGGGGGCGATGATCGCGGAGGGCGAGTTCGAGCGCGCGCTGCTGTTCTGCGGCACGGGCATGGGGATTCATATCGCCGCAAGCAAGTGCCCGCACGTGCACGCCGCCGTGTGCGAGAGTGTCCCATCCGCGCTGCGCTGCGCCACAGCTAATAATTGTAACGTGCTGGCTATGGGCGCGTTTTATATCGCTCCGAGATTAGGCTGTGCGATGGCGGATGCTTTTTTAGAGCACAACCTAGGCGACGGTTATGAGGATTGGGAGGGGTTTTATGAGTTTCATAAGCTAGGCTACGACGAGCTTGAATCCTTCGATTATGAAACCTATAAAGCAAATGGCTTTCAATTGCGTGACAGTATAGAGGTTCATCTGGGTGAGGAACCGAAGAGGCTTGCTTTTTAGCAATTTGAATAAAGCCCTCTCAAACGGCAGTATATGATAAAGATACCCACACCAGGGTATGGTAATTACACTGTATCCTGGTGTACCGTTGCATGAAAAAAGAAATCGCATGAAGGGATCGCGGCGGCGCTGGCTAAGGGAACCAAGTTTGGGCAGCCAAAGATGGAGTGGTCGAAACTGTTTTATCAACCGTGCAAGGAGTACAGAGAGTCCAAGATATCCGCGCGGAGAGCGGCCAAGATACTGCAGATCGCGCATCGGACGTTCCTGGATTGGGTGACGGAGACAGCATAAGCTCTCTTGTTGGAGGGGGACGGTCAGCGTCTGTTCCTAATCCCTATATTACGCATAATATGGCAGCCAGCTGGCGTCCCGCGTCTTCCGCATGCTCGCATATTGTCGTGATCGACATGCCGCTGCTGGATACGCGGACACCTTCTAAGTCACTTACCGCTACCTTCGTCAGCGACATGGTGATGTCAATCCTTTCCTATGTCGAGCAACAGGAGCGCGAGAACAACAAAGCCAGGCACAGGCCGGAATCGAGGCGGCGCGACTAAAAGGCGTGCAATTTGGCCGGCCTCCAAAGCACCGATCGCCTTTCTTCTACATTATGTGTGACAAATACAGGAAACGTCAGATAAACAGCCATGATGCGGCGATAAAGCTCGGTATCAGCGCGAGAACTTTCAAGCTGTGGGTGGACGAGACGGTGCTCGTGGAATGAATTTTCGCTGGTAATGTTTAGGAGGGATTCGGTCAGGAACGTGAGGTTTCTGGCCGTTTTTCGTATTTGGGAAATGACGGAAAATTTATAAAAAGGTACGCTTTATTTCCCTTTCCTCATGGTTTGCCTGTTCAACCAAATCCTGGATGCTTACCCAAACACCTCCTGTCAGATCCCTCCATCGACTGATGAAACGAACAACCCTCCGTCTGGTTTCTTGTATATCTCTAACGGAAGGTTCCGCTTATTTCGACAAGATGGAGTTTACCACCTTTGTAAAGACATGTCAATAGCTCGTCAGTAATTCCAGATTTAGAAAGATAGAATCTCAAGAATACAATGAGAATCCTGCTAGTAAAAGGCGATAGGGCTATTCATTGCAGGTAGAACGTTCTTGAATATAAATAATCCATGAATTGATGTCAGACACATCAGCGAGGCGAGGTCGCTGAAAAACCGACACATTTCGATTTAGAAATATGTCGGTATTCTGCCGAGAATCGAAAAGCCCACATTTCATAAGAGCGATAAATAGACTAAGGGCTATTAGGTAGTGCCGCGCCAATTGTGTAAACCCATCAACCATAAAGAAGCGCCCAGCCAGGAAAGCACCCGCCGCAGCGGAAGTTGGTTCTCGGAGCCAGAGGCCCGTTCCCCCCTGCACCACAGCCAGAAT
>BNUH01000021.1 GCA_025997215.1 Clostridia bacterium | reverse complement strand
GGGTTCGGTTACGAGTTCAACATCGTTATAGAGCATCATTAACATCTTGGCGCCGTTACCCAGCACTGCCACGGGCAACGGGCGGCTGGCGGAACCCAGAGTCTGATCGCCCTTCAGTTCGGAGGCGGCTTCGCGCGCCATACGTCCGGCAAAATAGAATAAAAGATAAAGATTAAACCGCAGAATATTTATGTAATTAGATAAAGGTTCCGCCGTGCGGTGCAAACCCTTGATGGAATCGGCGATTTCGTCGGCCAGGACGTTCCAGACGCGGCGGAATTCACCCGTGCGGCCGTCGTCCAGCGCGGCGGCGAGGGCAGCGCGGTGCTCGGGCATGGCCAGCGCGCCACGGAATGAGAAGAAGGAATCGATCAGGTTGCGGCGCGGTTCGCGGTCGGGGCCATGGTTCTCGCGGGTTACTGTGTCGCAGAGGATCGCGTTGCCGGCCCATTTCAGTGATGCTTGCATAAGGAGTTTGCGTCCAAACCAGAGGGACATATCCGTCGTGCCGCCGCCAATGTCGATACAGAATAGCCCGGATTCGTCGTTTACCGTCAAACCATCCAAATAATGCGCCTGGATTTCGTTATCCATTAACATAAAGCCCACGGCTTCGGATTCCGAACAGAAGTTGGAATCGTAGGGGACGCGGTAGGTATTCTGGCACAGGCTGGTGATAATCGCTTGCATTTTGGCCGTGTAATCCTCCTGCTGGCGGCCCAGCATCGAGAGCGGGTATGAAGCGCGCCAGTGGACGTACTTCGCGTCGCGCTCGACCGCGTGCCACAACGCCATCATCAGGTACTGCTCGAGGAACAGATGCGCGCGGAGCTTGTCGGAACCGAGCGCGCTCCACTTGAGATCGTCGGAGACGTCGCGGATCAGCTCGGGGTAGAACGCTGAATCCCATAGGAATGGTATGGTTGTCTGGATGATCGCGCGGCCTTCCTGGAGCGGTTCGTCCTTGCGGCGCAGGAGCGTGTAGTGGGTGGCGCGGTCGGCGATGTGCTCGTTCACGAAGCGGCCCGTCAGGTCCACTTCCGAATCGGACTCACGGCCGAACAGGAACAGCGCGCCATCCTTCGCGAAGGACATTGGTCGTGTAACGCCTGACGCCGGATCGTGCTTGTAGACGGTCGTGCCTGTCGTGCCGAAGTCGAAGCCGATGTGGATTTCCTTGGTCTTGGAGTTGACCGCTATGTCAAATTGTGGCAGGAGTAATCCAACATCCTCTTTTCCTAGGGAGAATGTCAGGCCTTCCGGGAATCGGGTGAGCAGCGTCACCTCCGCGACCGTGCCGGGATCGATGTCCAGCGGCGCGGCGCCCAGCGGCAGCATATCCTCCAGGCCGGACTGGAACAGATAATAGCGATTCCAGCCGAGCATGGCCTTGGGCGGCCAGACGGCGACACGGGGGGTTGTGCGGGTATTCGACAAATTTACCAATTCCTGGGTGCGATAGCATTGGTAGCCGAGCGGTTCGCCTTTGGAATCGGTCAGCGAGGCCTCGACCGCGCCATACCGCCAACGCATGGAAATCTTTATAGAACCAGAACGAAGTTCCGGTATATGCTGGCGCGCCCAGGCGCGTTTGAGCGGCAGGAGCGCAAACCAGGGAGTATCATTATCATTATGACGTATAACCATAGTGGAAGCGGCCACGGCGCGCAGGTGGTTGTAGTCCGCGCCGACCCGGAATAGGCAGACGCGATCGGTGAAAATAGGCGAAGATTGTCGGTCGTTGGTCTCCTGGGTGAATAGGAGTTCGCGGACGCGCTCGTTGACGGGGCAGTCGGAAATGTCGTCGCCTAAAGCGTTGAGCGACTGGAAAAACTCGCGCAGCAAGCCGAGTTGGAGGCCGTCACGATTCTCGCTGGCGGGGATGGAACGCTCGGAAAGGGCGTGGAGTTCATTGCGCAGGGCAACGGCGGCGGGTTTTAAGGATTCGGAATTGCCTAGTAAGCGCGGCGCGGTGAATGTCCAACCGCGAGGTGTGTTGACCAACCAAGGGTAATCGACCTCGAACGGGCCGCGAATCTGGGCGGCCGGGCAAATCATGGACGGCATCGCGTCGAATCGGAAGGCTATGGCGGAATAAGTACCGTCTGGCCGGCGGAGTTCAAACAGGTGGAAACGCTCGATGCCTCGACGTTTAGCGGTATCGCGCAGGATTTGCGCGAAGGGGGAGTTTGGCAGCTGGGCGAGCAGGATGGAGCGGGTGCGCAGCAGGCCGCCGCCTGCCGTGAGCAGCAGCGTCGCCAGAAGTCCCTGCCATTGTGCCACGGCTTCGGCGGCGCGAACGGACAGGTCGAACTCGAATTGCATGGATTGGCTGAAGAGGTCGGGTATCGAGTGCGCTTTTTCGACATTATCCGGCGCGTCGATCGCGCGGCTGATCAAAGTCAGCGCTTGGGCGCGGGCAGTCCAGTGCGCATTTTCAGGTGCTTGTACGCCGTGGCCTTCGGCCAGGCGCGGGAGCAGCGTGACGCGTCGTTCGGGCGGGATAGGCTTTGGCATGAGACCTCCACGGAAAATTTACAAAAGAAAATTTTCAAACCCTATTGACAACCGTAAATTGTTATGTTATACTCCGTCCAACAACTTTACGGGGCGCAATGTGCATACAGCCCGTGCACGAACAACCCCGCATTGTATTCGACACGCTCGTCCTCCCCGCGCAGCGGCCGAATGCCATCGAATACCGCGTCCTCGACGACCGTCCATCGAGGCGCGGAAACCCCTTGCGCCAGCTGGTTCAGCGCGCGGTATGGATATCCTTGGGTATTCGTAACCTTCTCGGTGAAGCACGCCTGCTGGAGAATCTCGTGATCCATGGATTCACGCGCCCAGGCCCAGAATCGCTGGCAGAATTCCTCCAGAACAAGGAAGGCCTGGGTTTCGTGCTCCATTTGGTCGAGATACGGCTGGATGAGTTCCTTCATGAACGGCTTTACACCGGAATGTCGTTGACGGTTCCGGGAGATATATTGTCGGTAATAGCCCAGGTAAGCCGCGCAGAATCGCAGCATCGTCCCGACCGGTCCTGCGATGGGCAGGGAAAAATCCCGCCAGGCCAGGATGAGCGACTGCGGCGCACTGCCAACGCCAGCACCGCCTACGCCTCGGACACTGTGGATGAAGTGCTTCGCGCCCTCATTCGCCTCGATGGGCGTGGATACGCAGTGCACGATAGCCAGCGCGGACTCCCATTCGACGGGCGTGGGCGGATTCTGCTGATGCTCCATGCCGGGGTGATACGCCCCCATGTTGTAATCCACGGGCGAACCGAGCAGGTATAGCCGCTCGTAGCGCAGCTCCTTCTCCATGTCACGGTAGAATGCCAGCGCGCCGCGAGCGTTGTTATAAAACCGTCGGGCGTGAACGGCCATGGGTTCATCGGTGCCTGGATCGGCGAAGTGGTAGTACGGCAACAATAATACCGCGTGAACATGCAGCCGTCCCGACAGCGCGACGTTGTGCATCTGCTCCGTGAAGTAGCGCATCAAAGCGGGCACGCCGCACGCGCCCGTGCCGCCGAATATCGATCCGACCAGGATGAGGTGGGATTGAGCGCCGACCTCCGCGCGCATGACGTTGACGAAGGCCTCCAGCGGCTCCATACCCAGGCCCTCGCGCAGGATGTACTGCAGGACGGGCGCGCCGATGGCCGGGATCGCGTGGAATCCTTCGCGGGCGAAGTTGAAGCCCATCTCATCGTCGGAATAGAGTAGGCGCATCAGGTCCAGCTCGTCGGGGTTATTCTGGGTTCGCATGGCGTTCAGGCAATCCACACCCGCCGAGAACGCGAATACATCCGGCATTTGTATGTGCCAGTCGTAATGCATAATTCGAGGCGCAAACAGCGAACTTCCGACAAATCGGTCGGACGCGGGGAACTGCTCACGCAGGAGTTGGTAACGGTTGATGGCTTCGAGAGCGCGCTTGCGGTTGCCATTGGTGGCATCCACGTCGACGGTCAGGATGTGGTAGGTGAGGTCGGTGCCGCCAGCCGCGCCGGAAGCCGCCAGCTGCACCAACGCTTCAGCGCACTTGGCGCCCGTGCCGCCCAGGAAAACCAGAAAATGATTCGGCATTATAACTACCTCGCCCCGCGTCGGCTGTAGACGCGCAGACCCAGCGGGGAGCGGATTCGGTCGGCGATGGGGAACATTGGATAGATTCGGTACGGGCAGAGCAGCCTGAGTGTTACGCCAAACGGTAGTATCAGCAGTTGGGGCAGCAGCAGAACCATGTTGCGGTCGCCGCTTTGACGCAGCAGCCAATCCCACGTCAGCGGGTCCACGGTAAAGTGCATGAACGCGTAACCTAACAACGTTATGATGTGTACCGTCAGGAACAGCCAGAATACTGCCAGCGCAGAACGCTCATGGTTCCGGCCCAACAACCCGGGTGCGTAGATCAAATTCCACAGGCCGACCAACAGCAGCGAGATGTACAGGCAATTCATCGCGTAGGTACTGCAGTACTGCCGCCACGCCTCGAAGTAGGTATGGTCTGGGAAAAACCCATAGTTGTTGGCAGCGGAACGGAGCAGGCCTTGAAACAGCATCGGCACCTCGACCGCGCGTCCGCCAGCGCCAGGCAAAACCAGCCCCACGAATGGCACGCCCAGCGCGAGGTAGACCAGGATTATCAGAATCCAACGCCACGTTGTGGCTAGGAATCGGTTCACGCCACGGTTCATTATGCCTCCATAATATATTGACCATTCCAAATATAATAACGGCTGATCGTTATGCGAATACCACGAATTCTATCTCGATGGAACCCAGCGGCGTATTCCCAACGCGCGCGAGGTGAGCCTGGCCCAGCGCGTTGAACAGCCGCGACAGGTACAGCGTGCGGCTGCCGTCGAATGGGAGCTGATTCTGCTCGACGCGCAGCATGTCCGCGCCGTCGGGATCCCAGCCGAAATCGCTCATCCACTCCGTGCCCGGCAGGTCGGTAGGCGCGGCCAGGCTGCCTGTTATTCTTAGCGTGTAGTTGCCGCGCGGCGGCGAACCGTTTGGGCATTCCAGGCGCAGATTAATCCTGACGGTTGTGGCCGTGGATTCTTCGACAGTCCAGGTTAATCCCGGCAGCGAGATCCCTTGATCGGCGTTGGATACGCGCGCCTCGAAGTTAAAGTCGCTAGCTTGGAATCGGCCCGAACGCGGGTCGGATGGGTTGACGGGGTAATCCACCGTCCATTCCAGGAAACGCTGGCCGGTTGTGGTCTTTAACTCGATGCGGGATAATCCGCCCGGAACGTTCGGGTCGGACAGAGCGGTTACGCCCTGGCCGCCCATGAATTGCATGTGCTCCTGCAGCGCGTAGCCGTCGGGCACGTAGTCGCTGCCATATAAAGCGGTGTGCTGTACAAACGTCGGGTTGTTAGCGAACTCGCGCGCGAGACGCTCCGACAGTGTGGTCAGCGTCTCGGTGACGGCGGATTGATCGCCCAGGCAGATGACGTAGAACGGGCGGGGCTTTGTCACGCGCGTCTGCGGATCGATGGATATACCTACCTTATAATCCGTGAAATCCAGGATGTAATCCAGCGTGCCGGACGGCGGCGCGCCCCACACGAATGCGGTCTTGTTGGCACCGATGTCGGGCACGTAGCCAGCGAACTCGCTCTGCGCGGCCAGGATGCCGATCGATTGGCCCGTCTGGAATGCCTTTTGGCTTAGGGCGGCGATGAGCGTGCCGTCGTCGCTGCGCAGCTCGTGCAGGTCGGACACGATGATCGTCAGCGCGCCGGGATCGCTGGCCGTCAGCGCGACGACGGTGCCAGCCGCCCCGCTTAACACATCGGGCAGGAGGCGGTCGGTCTGCTCGTAGAAGCTGGCGATGGGCTCGTTCATCTTCTCGGCGTCTCCGGTGCGCACACGGAGCGTGCCATCCTCGGGTTTAACACGCGCGGGTTGTGAATCCATCGCCGTTTCGCGGAAGAATGACGGCTCTACCAGGCTAGCCAGCATCTGTTCGCGCGGCATGAACATGTCCGCCTTGTCGATGTCACGGTTGTAACGATAGGTCATGATATCGGCGCTGGGCCAGCGCAGGCTGACGATAGCGGCGATAGCCTCCATCGTATTCTCATAGATGGTGGCGATGGGCGCATCCACAAAGCCCATCATTGAGGACATCCCGGGGTAGAATATCTCCACACGGTTCGTAGTTTTCGGCGCAAAGACTGCTGCGATCCCCACTTCCGAATTGTTGGAATCATTAGTATCGTTCGAATCGTCGGGCGTGTTCGTCGGTTCCGGCGTTGTTGAACCGATCGGCGTGGCGATCGGGTTTAACGTTGCAACGGGCGTCATGGTTGGTTCGGGCGTGACGTAACCGGAGACCATCTCGGGCGGCTTCACGGCGCAGGAAGCCAGCAACGCCAGCACGAGCGCGCAAGCGAGGACGGCGAGGTAACGCTTCATTATAATATTATAACGCGCATGCGGCGTTTGATCCATTCGACAGCCTCCGCGATTACTATTGGAAACTTCTTGTATTATAGCGGATGTTGTTAGTTATTGTCAATGGTTGGAGGGATGGGAGATTATGGGTGGGGGTTGAACACCATATTTTACGCGCGTTGACGTTCGGTTTGCGAAGTGCTAGACTACAGACAATCATTTCCAAATTTTACATAAATAGGGTAACAACTAAGATGAATGATTCTCCAAGATTTAACGGTGTGTTCATTCTCATCACGATGGCGGTCGTGGTCGTCGCGCTTGCGCTGTTTGCGTTCAGCGAGGACGCGGCTGTCCCGATCGACGCCATGCGGCTGGATGGTTTTGACGGCATCGCGTTCACGGGATACCTGCAAAGCGGCGTGCCATCCGGCGCGGGTATCATCGAACTGGACGATGGCTCTGCGTACTACGGCACCTTCACGGACGGCCACATGACGGGCAAGGGGTTGTATAAGGCCCCCGATGCTACGCTGCATGAAGTGACTATCGATAACGGCGAATTATATATATTAGAATAACAAACGCTATGGAGGTCTGTGCGGACTGATGCAGGCGGACAAGAACCGGATTCAGTGGTTCTCCACCGTAAGAACGCTGGGTATTTGCCTGGTTTTGATATACCATCTATTGCCTGACAGTTTGCCCGGCGGTTTCATTGGCGTTGATGTACTATTTACATTTTCTGGATATTTGGTGACGGCGCTGGCAATCCTGCAATTCTCACGTGCATCACGCGATGAAGGTTTCAGCGCGCAGCAGTTTTACATCAAGCGGATAAAGCGGATCGTGCCGCCGCTGGTGCTGGCTGTGCTGATTACACTGCCGTTCGCGCTGATGCTGGATCCGGAGTTTGTGGTGCAGCTGGGCAGACGGTTGTCCGCGACGTTCTCGTTTGTGCGGAATTATTATGAAATAATAAGAGGCGGATCGTACGAGGAGACCATGTTCCCCAGGCTTTACGTGCACACATGGTCGCTGGCCGTCGAGATGCAGCTCTACCTGGTCTGGGGCGCGGTGCTGGCGGCGCTGGCCGCGATTGCTAAGCGGCAGGTGAACACAGTCAAATCGATGAGACGCCTAACGGCATGTGTGAGCGTCGCGTTCGCGGTGGTTTCATACTTAATGATGCAACGCATGTTCCGGCCGGAGATGGATCCCGCCGCCGCTTATTACGCCACGCACAGCCACGCGTATCCATTTTTCATTGGATCGGCGGCCGCTTGCGCGCTGGGTGTGAATTTCACCAAACGGTTCAGGCGGTTCGCAACGGGCGCGGGCAGGCCGATCGGGGTGATCGGCGCAGTGGCGGCTGCTTTTGCGTTAGTCGGTTTGTCGCGTGTGCTCGCTTACTCCAGCGCGGCAGTGTATCGATGGGGCTTTGTGGCGGCCTCGGTGTTAACCGTTTTGCTCATAATCAGCGCTAGAATCTTACACGACGCATTCCCTCAAAGTATTGAGCCTCGGGCACTAACATTCTTTTCCGATATATCATACTATGTCTTTTTGCTGCATTGGCCTATATTTATTATAATAAATAATCATCCGGCGACTTGGTTTGGGGTATTGAGTTCAATATCTAATGAAACGGCGCGGTTGATCATCGCGGCGGGTGTTATTGTTATAACGTTAGGCGTTTCGGTGTTGTGCATTTTTGTGCTCGAGCCGATGGTCAGCGGGAGGAGAAAGCGGCGGAGGTTCGGCGGGGTGTTTTCCACAGCGATACTGGCGCTCTGCGCTGTGCTGTGCGTCGTTGCGATCGGCGGCGCGCCAGCGGTCAGCCCAATGAGCAAACGATTCGCGAATGAGTATCTGTCAGGCGACATACGAAACCTGGCGAGGTTTGCCCAGCGGCATGCCGCAGCGAACGCGTCTGCTGTTACTATTATGCAGCCATTGCCTACACTGGATTCAACGCCTATTCCAACATTGACTCCGACGCCGATACCCACACCGATTCCCACAGCCCGCCTCGAATTCACCCCAGCGATCACCGCCGAACCAACCGCAACGCCGATCCTTCCCCCGACGCCGCTTCCAACGCCAACGGCGATCCCAACGCCCATACCGTTAGGATCCATTGTAATGCTGGGCGATTCAGTCACCCTCGGCGCGAAGTCGGCCCTGGAGGACGGCATCAACAACCTGCGGGTGGATGCCAAAGGTTCGCGCAACCTACTCGAAGGGCCTGACCTGCTAAAGGATTACATTCAAAAAGGCCGGCTTAGCGACTGCGTCGTGGTTGCGCTGGGCACGAACGGCACCCGATTCTTTGAGGACATGATAACCGATATGATCAATATGCTGCCGGATGGTCATAGACTTATATTTGTTACACCATATGATGGACGTTGGACTAAGACGTGGGCTTCATTCAGGACGACGGCTTATTTGCGTTCCATAGACGGCATGTACCCGTTCGTCACGATCGCGGACTGGGCGAAGGTGGTCGATGGGCATCTGGATTGGCTGACAACGGACAAGGTGCATCTGCGCAACAGCAAGGCTGTTGCTACTTATGTGGACGTTATAAATAGCGCGATATCTATCGCAAAGGGTAAGTCTGTGAAGGGCGGTAGCGAGGCGTTAGCGGTTGTAAATATTGTCGATAACGCCTTGCTTCCGTCTGGCGTAATCGTCGATACCAAACACCAAGGCGTTGTATCGACTAGCGGTAATCCGTTGAATGTCCGTGCGAGCGCCAGTGTCGATGGTCAGTACCTGGGGCAGATTTCAACGGGAACCGCCGTCGAGTGTTATGAAACGATAGAATCCAGCGATTGGTTGTACGTTGTGTTTGGGGATCTGACGGGGTATGCCAGTGCGCGGTATATTAGGAGATGAGGGTGAGGGGAAACCCATCGCCCGCAGGCGGACTCCACCACTTCCGCCGCACCCCGCAGCCCCTCTCGCATATTGTGTTAATGTGAATCTATTTGAATACCTACAATCGTACGCATATTATTATGCGGCATAATTGTATAGAGAGGTTTTCTTATGAACGCGTTGGCTCTGTATGGCGAGATCGATATGCCGATCCATAATTACCATGGATTCAGCAGGCAGTTTGATCGTGCTGAACCGTCCAAGTATAAGGCGTGGATGGCCACAGACATGCATTATTTTACCTCTGCGCAGGCTTGCGCGATCACGTTGGATGAGAGTTTGCGCCGGCTGCGTCCGGATTGGACAATCGAGGCGCGGGACTTTGAGCGGATGATGAAATATTATTCGCCGGATGAGTACAACCAAAAGAAGGCGCAGGAGTCCGAGGCTGACGCCAACTTGATGGTTATCGGCAAAGCCTTGCCCCATGGTACAATCCCATCGCTGGAGCGATATGCACGGCCTGATAGAACCGTGCTGGTTATGGTGGATTCATTTTTGGTTGAATATGTACAAAAATATCCGTGGTTATTGGATAAATTAAACGAATACGCGGCGATATTCGAGCAGTCAGTCACGGGCGTTTCAATACTGCAAAACCTGGGGCTTACCAACAGCCGTGTGTTGTACCCGTACCGTATCTGGAGCGACGCTGATCTGCGGCGGGTCAAACCCAGGCAGAATCTGAAGCGGCTGGTTTGGTATGGCAATTACTACAACGCGAAGGTGTGTGAATCAACTATCCAAGCGGTGCGGTCGTACAACGCCAATCACCCTGACGCGCCGCTGCGGTTTGATATATACGGACCGCCCAACACGACGACGGAAGCACAGCTGTCGGCTGTCATTGCTGACGACCCGAACATCCGCATGATGGGTACGCTCGACGGCAATCACGCGGTTGCGACGCTGGCGCAGTATGACGCGATGCTGCGGCCATCGTTGGAGAACAACCAATCGCTGTTGACCGTGCTGCTGACCGCGATAGCCGCTGGACTTCCCATCATCACAACCAATCACAATTATCACGGTGAGTTGGTTATTGACGGCAGGAATGGGTTCCTGGTGCCATTTGGCGATCAATACGCGATTGAATCATGCCTTGAACAGTTGACTAACGATCCAGAACTGTTAAGAAGCATGAGCGCACGCAATATTGCCTTGTTTAAGGCGCTGTACAGTGAGAAGAGCACGACGCGTGAGCTTCTTACGACGATAGATCGCCTGATGGCATATTGAGGAGGAATAATAATGCCAAACATTACGAACGTTAACGAGTTTAACGCGATACCATCCGATCCGCCTGATGATACGGTATATACTGTGACCAAATCATTCAGTATGGCCACGGCTGTATCACATACTATCGATAGCCGGATTACGTTTACAGCGTTGGACGGCGTTGTGCTTAGCGATATCAGAAGGCCGCTGTTTATTCAGGTTGGCGCATATTCGGAGATCAGTAATATTCATTTGAAAAATATCAATATTGTTGATCATACAAATATAGGTGTAGGCGCCATTATGTGTTACGGTGACTATCCCAATATTATAAACTGTACAATAGAGGATGGATATATTAAAGGAGACTATGAGTTATATGGCACAACTGCATCTGTCGGCGGCATAATAGGGATTATGGGAGGTGATGACTTATCAGGCATACAGGGTTGTACGAATAAAGGTGTTAGGGTTGAAGGCGGATCGGCCGGAGGTATTGCGGGTGATATGTATGGTGTTGCGGTCAGTAACTGTAAGAATTCAGGCAATATAGAAGGCAAACGGCCGGCAACAGCATTCGCTGCTGGGTATGCAGGCGGAATATGCGCCTATGCATCCGGATCATTCATAAATTGCTATAATTCTGGTACTATACGTGGTGTTAACGCCGTCGGTGGCATCGTAGCGTGGGCTGATGAAATGAATCCGATAAGTATTACCCTATGCAAAAATTCCGGTTATTGCCATGGCGGCAGCAACACTGGTGGTATAATAGGTACTATGTTAGAAGGTGAAATTCTTGACAATAACATGAATAGCGGTAAAATTGTATCAGACTATCAATCCGCTGGCGGTATTGTCGGTTTCTTTAAGGCGGTAGTTACTCCAACTAGCTTTACTATTAATAATAATGTAGTTACTGAGAGTTGTACAATAAAAGGCGGGACTCACGCCGCTGGCATAATTGGCGAGCTTCTACTTTGGAATAGTGACAGCCTGGTTGAAGTCAAAGATAATTTAGCGTGCTGCGCATCAATTATAGCTACAGGCTCTCCGTATCTGGGTATATATACAGGCTACCGCATTTATTACAGCCGCGGCTCCGCGAGCCCTCTTGCATCCGGAAATAGAGCTAACAAAGACATGCGTTTAACTGCTATTGTAAATGATGGCGGCGTCACTCCCGGCGATTCATACAACAATGATGTAGTTACTCCAGGATCACCATATTACGGCGATACCGAATGGCAAGGCGTTAACACAACCGAATGCCACGGTCTGTGCGTCACCATCAAGTACTCAAACAAGTCCGCCCAACATGGCAAGCCGCCAAAGCCTGTCAGCATCCAGCTGGGATCCACCTACTACCCCACCGGCAGCCCCGGCACCCTGCGCACCGCCGGACGTGTGCTGTGCGGCTGGTCCACGGAACCCGGCGGCCCCGCGCTGTCCAGCTTTACCGCGTGGGAGAATACGACGCTGTACCCCGTCTGGAAGCGCAATATGTTCTTTGACATACTGTACTGCGGCAATTGTGGGTGCATTGATTTCCATTCTGATAAGTATAAGTGTCCCATGATTAAGGGATTCAAGATCAAGTTGCGGTCAGTCGGCAGCACGACCGATATGCCGCTGCCCATCAAGACATCCTACCAATTAATGGATACAACCACCGGGAAGTCGAAGGTTGTCGAATCCAACGCCAACGGCTTTATCAACGCGCCGAACCTCACGCCCAGCCACACCTACAGGCTGACCGCCATATCCGGCACGCCAGGAATCAAGCTCGACGACACAGTCCACACGCTCTCCGTGGATGCCTCCGGCAAGCCCAAGCTGGATGGCTCCAGCGACCTAACCCTGCGGCGCGACTTCGATCCCGCTACCCTCGAGCAAGCGTTACCCAAACGCCACAGAATAGCGCCACCCCTTAAGGCCAACGTGCTGGACGACAGCATCTTCACCGACTCGCATTCGTTGATGGAGCGCATCTGGGAGGACGCGGGGGTGGGTTAAGTTCTAACAAGAATAGATACCCAATAAAAAAGCCAGCCCTATCGGGCTGGCACAGGAAAATGGTTTACTTAAGAACTATGGTAGGTCAACCCTCACTCCAGCGCCGCGTTCCAGCGATCGAATACCTGCTGATAGATCGCGGTGATCTCATCGCTGCCGATGCGCTGGCACTCGGCGAGAAACGCGTTCCAGTTTGCGTCGTTGATTTCACGCTCGCCGGACATGAATTGCCCCCACGATTCCTGCAGATACCGCTGCAGATCGGCCAGCTTGGTCGCGGCCGCGTCAGTCTCCTCCTGGCTCCAGCGGGCGAGCGGCGGGAACTGGGTATCAGTGGTGACATAGGGATACTCGTTTTCGACATTGGTTATCTGCTTTGCGATATACATGGGTGATCCTGCCGCAAACGCATTGTCAAGCAGGATGCCGCCGCTCGGTATCGACCAGCCCGGCACCAGGTACGCGCGCGAGTAATCCCAGGTGATCTTGGATGTGCCGTCGTCGTTTGCCTTGCCGTCGGGACGGTCAAGGAATGTCCACTCGGTGCGCTCGGGGTTGGTATATTCCCAGTGGGTTCCATAGAAACCTTTATAGAACATCATCGGGTTGGGTACAGAGTTGTCCGTAACATCATAATCCATGTTGAAGAACAGATCCGCCCAGCGCGCGATGATCTCCGGATTCTTGCACTTGTCGGTGATCATCAGCTGGTTAATGTTACCAAACGACTCGTACGCCACCCTTGGCGTCGGGTTGTATTCGCTGGTCAGCGGGCGGATCGCCGTGCAGCCGTAGTACGTGCGGCCCTCTGCCTCGGCGACGACGCGGTCACGGATGAGGTTCGGATCCAGGGCGGACGATGATCCGGTGAACATGGCGTATTTGTTGGCGGTCTTATTTGCGTTGTAGGTTGCGCCGTCCATCGTGAACACGTCGGGATTGATGATGCCGTCGCGATACCAGGCAGCCATCATCTCCAGCGCCTCGCGATAGCCGGGATGGTTCACCATAAACTCGACCGTCTTATTATCGGGCACAGCCCACACGTTTTCGACGGAGATGAGCGTGCCAGTGAATCCCGTCAGCATGAGGTGAGCTTGGGGAACATTACCATATGGGTTTGTAATACCTAGCACATACATATCGTCCTCAGGACGCATGTAGTCGCCGGAATCTAACAACGCCTTGATGTCGCGCACGAATTGATCCATCTCGTAGACGGTGTTGGGCACATCATCCCAACCTGCGGCTTTGATCCAATACGTTTCCATGTACCACAGATGCGGGTTGCCGCCCACGCCCATCTGATAGTAGTACGGCAGGCCATATATGGCCCCGTTGCCGGCGGTGGATCCTGCCTTGCTGGCGGGATACTCCTCAAAGAAAGCCTTGGCGTTGGGCATCCATTCATCGATCAATGGTTTTAGATCGATGACGAATCCCTCGCGGCCGTATTCCTCATCCTTATACCATGGCACGTTCATGGGGCCTCTCGGCATCAGCACATCGGAATATGAGCCGGACATCAACTGCAGACCCAACTGTTCCTTGAACATATCGTCGCTGGTATAGACGTCGTACTCGAAGTGCACGTTGGTCTGCTCTTCGAGCCACTTCATAATTTCGAGATCCTCCCAGCGTCCGTCCGCTTCATCTTTGCGGAGCATGACTGTGAAGGTGGTCTTTTCATTGGTGATGGGCAGACCCGTCTTGTTGATGCCAGATGCGCTAGCGCCGACCGAGATCAGCATGAGCGCGGCGAGGAGTAGGGATAATACGCGTGTTTTCATCGGGTTAACCTCCTTTTAGTTTGGGGAACGCTTAGTGATTGATTTCGGGGAATCTATGTCAAGCGCGTTACCCTTTCAACGCGCCGATCATCACGCCCTTCACGAAGTATCGTTGAATAAATGGATACGCGATCAGTATCGGTATGACTGAAACGATTATCATGGCATACTTAATCTGCTCAACCCGACGCAGTCGCTCGACATAATTCATCTGATCCTGCATGAATTCCTCCGCGACCGTCGAAGCCTGCGCTATAACGAGAATCCTGCGCAGTATGAGCGACAGCGGCTGCAGATTCCGCCCGCCTCTGTCGGATAAATAGAGAAACGCGTTGAAGAACGCGTTCCACTGCCCGATAGCCGACTGCAAGCCCTGCACCGCGATGATCGCGGTGGACAGCGGGATCACGATGGTAAAGAATACACGGAAATTACTGGCCCCGTCGATCTCGGCGGACTCACGCAGCTCATCCGGGATAGTAGACTGGAAGAATGTCCGCGCGACGACCATCTGCATCATGCTGGTCGCGCCCGGTATCAGGATCGCCCAGATGGTATCGTTGAAGTGGAGCGTGCGCGTCATCAGCATGTACGTGGGGATCAGACCGCCGCCAAAGAACATGGGGATCATGAAGAACGTCACAAAGAATCCCTTCCAGCGGAAATCCTTGCGGGATAACGTGTACGCCGCTGGCAGCGTCACGGCCAGGTTGATCAGCGTGCCGAACACAGCGTAGATGAGCGTATTGCGATAACCCAGCCATAGATCGGTGAAATTAAAGACCATCTTGTAGCCTTCTACCGACAATTCTCTGGGCAGAAACAATACCTTGCCCGTGTTTACCAGGTCTGGATTTGAAAACGATGCAATGATGATGAAGTACAGCGGATACGCCACGATTAACAGCACAATCGTAAGCAGCAGCGTATTAACTGCGTTGAATACTCGATCGCTGGCGGTTTCTTTGATTACCATACGCGGCCTCTCCTTTATACGATTACACTAGAATAATGATGTTCCGCTGATTCTGTTGGCGAACCAATTCACTATCAGCATGATGATGATGTTTATACCGTTCTGGAAAAGGCCTACTGCCGCGCCCAGACCATAATTCGGCTGCTTCACCAGCAGATTATAGATATAGGTAGAGAATACCTCGGAATACTCGATATTGATAGCATTCTGCATGAGGTATATCTTTTCAAACCCAATATTCATCAGGTACGCGCAGTTTAATACCAATAGTATAACGATGGTAGGCCGTATATGCGGCAGACTGATATGCCACACACGTTTCAGCCGCGACGCGCCGTCCATGATCGCGGCCTCGTGCAGCTCCGGCGATACGCCGGACAGCGCCGCGAAATAGATGATGGAATCATAACCCATTCGCTGCCAGATGCCCGTCCATGTATACAGATGCTTGAAGAAACTCCCCTGGTTGAGGAACGAGACTGGCGCTGCGCCTAGCAGCCCCGTCAGCGAGTTGATAATGCCGTTATGCGCAAAGAATAGTTTGATTATACCAACCATTACGACCGTCGAGATAAAGTACGGCGCGTAGGTTACATTCTGAACGAGTTTTCGATATCGACTGCTGACATGCTCATTGAGTAGCACCGCTAATATAATAGGAAACGGGAATCCGGCGGCCAAGCCATACAGATTCAGCAATAGCGTATTAGTTATAACCGTTGTAAACTTCCGGCTGGCAAAGAAATCCGTGAAATACTTGAATATCGGCTGAACCCACGGGCTGCGGGTTATGCCCACCCGCAAACTAAGCGTCTTAAACGCCAACTGAACGCCGTACATTGGAAAGTAGTTGAATATCAGCACATAAATAAACGCCGGCGCGATGAACACATAAAGCTGCCAGTTCCGAAGGATGCCGAGCCAATACCGCCGACGCCTCAACGACGGCTGAACACTATTCTGAACCATTCAGCGCCACTCCCTATCCGTTTGGATGGTCATTAGCTGTAAGCGACTTTCATATATGTAGTATATATCATTGGTGAACGTTATGCAAGTACGATTTATTCATTTTGCACACATACGAATACGTAGGATTGACAAACTGCGTATTCCGCGCCTCCAAAACCTGGCCCATCAACAGGTACCCTTCCTCGATGCTGATACCGTAGTCGGCATTCATCCATTTCAGCATCTGTTCCGAGGCCAGCAGGAAACTCTCGCGCACGGAACGCTCGCACGCTACCGTCATTATGTGCGTCTCATTCTCGATGCGGACGCACTCATGCACCGCCGGAACATCCACCAGCCGCACCCGCAGCGTGACCAGACTGCGGCATTCGACACCACCTGCGCAGCAGATCTCGCCGTCGCCCTGTATGGCGTGCACATCCCCAATGTGCAGCAGCGCGTCCGGAACCATTATCGGCAGATAAACAGTCGCGCCGGGGCAAACCTCCTGCACATCCATATTCCCGCCGTGACGTCCGCCGCGAGCGTTCGACAGCGACTCCTCCGGCGGCGCAACGCCCAGTGTGCCGATCATCGGCTGAATGGGCAGCTTCAGCGTATCGCTCCAATGGACGAGACCATCCTCGATGCGCAACGTTTTTGTGTTCATCGCCCAAGGTTTATCGCGATAGATTTCACTCGCCAATGGGTTGGACTGCGCGTTGAAACCCGTGTAACCCAACCGATCCGGCTCAATGGCTAACACATCAACGGCCAACACCTGACCGGGTTTAGCGCCGCTCACCGCCACAACAACCGTTGGGTTCAGCGCGTTTGTCTTATCCGGCGACCAGGTATCCTCCAGGCGGTTCAGCCAGTTGCCCGTGCATAGTTCCGTTTCAGCCTGGAATGTTTCTCCGGGCTTAACGATTATCTGCGGCTGATTGAAACGGCTGTGGACGTTGTATGTTATACCACGAAGCGCTCGCTGCATAGTTAATGATCCCCCTTATATAATCAATAGCTGTATATACTAATGCTGTTAATGATAACTCATCTCCAGCGCACAATCCCTTCCAATACCAAAGCGTCAATGAAACGATTCATCTCGGTAAAATATTCCTCTGCGTTAACATCGTCAACGCCCAGTTCCGTCCGACTGCGCTCAAGTATTTCACCCCATGAACGCGAACCATCCATCCAAAATAACGGGATATGCAGCCGCGTATTCCATGCCAGCGACCAGCCAGGTAAATCCCGCGTAAGGCATCCGGTTTGCGTCCGAACGGGAACTCGCGCATCCTCTATCGCGGTAAACGAAGCCGCATCAGGTATGCAAGGCGTCAACGCCGCGTCATCCGCGTTCGCCAGATAATATAGATGAAGCGCGACGAGCAGCGCGTTCCTAGCGAGAATATTCGGCTCCAGCCGTTCAATAAAATCCAATGATGAATGATAACTCAACGCCGGTTCCGCAATCAATGCGATCGTCGGCATACCCAGCGACGGATCGGCCAGAATATTATCAGTGCCAATGGCAAACGCCTTTTCTCGGATAGGAAATGGTATGCCGCTGACCTCTTGCGCTATCTTCGCGTGATCGAGAATCGCCATATCAGCGTCTGTCCTCGCGGCCTTCGGATTATGCCAAACGGTCAAGACCGCGTTGTCGATCCCCTGCGTGCCGACCATGTCCACGACAAGCCCCGCCTTAGTCTGCGCTAACCGATCCGGGTTGGATAATACATAACCCATCGATCCCGCGCATTCAAACCCCATCCCAATCCGCACGTTCCGTCGGAATGTTACCCCATCATCCGCTAATGCTCGCAGCGCCTTTGCCGCCATCAGCAACGCCGCACACCCGGAAGCGTTGTCATGTGCCCCCGGCTCATACTGATGTCCGAAGCCCAGTATCTCTTCTGAATCGCCATATGTGGACTGAACAGCCCGCGCGCTGATCGTCCGCGCCGCGCCATCATTCAAACGAGTATCAACGACAGCATGCGCGGTAACGCTTTCACCGGAAGCCAGCATCGCCCGGAGCATATCGCCATCACGCGGCGTCAGGCTGAACGCGAATAACCCCGTCTCATTGCGCGGTACACAGAACGAATTATCCCAGCGCCGTACATCGTAAACATCCTCGCGGCTATCGCGCACCCCCGGATACAGCGGCATATAATCGGACAGGATACCAACCGCACCGCCGATTTGCGCAGCTTTGATAACCTCCGCATTGCTGGGCGGCAGACTGGTAAACAGCATCGCGCCAGCTACATCGCCAGTATCCTCCGGCGAATCCCAGCGAACGATCCGCGCCGTGACCCCTTCCGGCGGAGTAGGCGCGCTGTACATAACCAAACCGCAAGGTGTATCAGGATAATTCGCCAGCCTAACCCGCTTTGGCGTCAGCAAATCCAACCATGCGAACCGCGCGTCCCATGCCTGCGGAATTATCCAGTCGCCATGCCGAGTACGTCCATCGGCGGCCAGCGGCAGTGATTGAATATCGTTCAAACACGCCCGCGACATTTCATCCATGACGATATAAGCCGTTCTGTCGAATGCGTCAAACGAGAATAGCCGATCATTCTGCCAGATAAGCCGCGCCGTTTCGACACATTGCGCCGGATCGATCAACCGATTCAGTTGCCGTGCAACATCATACAAACCATGATTCATTCGGCGCACTTCCATGCGGGAGAGGCGCGTAACGCCTCTCCCAATTTTCCCGATACCGCTTACACCCTACTCCAGCGGCAGCTTGCCAAAGGCCGTATACGCCTCGGTCATGATGGCCACTACATCCTCATAACCATACGCCAGCGCTTCACGCTGAATCTGCTCCAACCCTGCCGCTATGTCGATCTGCCCCAGCATCGCCTGGTTGCTGAACGTGCCCCACAGTATATCAATGTTGCGCTCGAACTCAATCGATTCCTGCGGAACCTCGAGTCCTTCCGCGACGATCAGCGCGCCGGGCTGCGGCTTGAGGCTCATGATGATCGGTTCAGCATACATGAAGTTTTGGTCGATCTGCTGGTCGGGCGTTAAGGCCAGGTTGTACGCCGCCTGCATCGACTTCGTGCGGAAACGCCGCGCCGAACCGTTCAGATAGTTCTTGCCTTCGTTATTCGCCTTGACGTAATCCAGAAGCGCGCCATTGAAATCGAACAGTCCGTCCGGCGTCAAGTCCCAGTTCACGCCGCGCTCGCCATAGCTGACTTCCCAATACGGCGCGTCGAAGTTGATGTTGGTCGGATCGCCGCCATCGTCGCACATGTAGTTGATCAGCTCGAAGATTTTGTCGATCTTCCCAGCCTTCAGCGCGTCGCGGGAGATGTTGTATTCTTGGCGCAGGATGCTGTCCGCCGGCAGATAGCCCACATCATACACGCCGACGGGCGGCAGCATCGGATGCCATTCCGCTTCGGGGCTGAGCAGACGGATTTCCTTCAACTGATGAACGCTGCTGTATCCAAATGAGAAGCCCAGCTTGCCCGCAACGATCGCGTCGCCGTGGCCTGTGCCCAGCTCATTGGGATCGAGAATCTCCGGATTCACCGCGCCGTCGGCGATTAGTCCGCGCACATACTCCAGGTACGGCAGGATTCGATCGCTCATCAGGCCCAGCTCGATGCCGTCCTCCGTGTAGTACCACCTGTTCCATTGGCCGCCCATATTCGTGTCAATACCGGAGTAGATCCCGGCGTAGCTGGTGCCCCATGTGTCGTCGACGCCGTTGCCGTCCGGATCGTTCTTGGTGAACGCGATCAGGACATCCTTCAGCTCATCGTACGTGGTCGGCACTTCCAGCCCCAGTTTCTCCAGCCAATCGTAACGAATGTAAGGATTCGGGCACGTTACCGACGCGAACGTCGCCGGGATAGCCCAGATATGCCCGTCGGCGCGGCGCATCAGCTCGATCGCCGTGTCCGCTTCGTACATGTTATTCATGAGGTTTCCTAACCGCTCGGGCGTGATGTACTCGTCCAGCGGAATGATAACGCCATACCTGCGCAGCTCCGTCGTCTTGGCGTTATAGCTGTCGATGATGTCGGGCACCTCGCCGCTCATCAGCAGCATGGTCAGCTTCTCTTCCGGCGTCATGCCTACCGACGTGACGTGAACATACTCGATGTTCAGATCCTTCAGTATCTTCTGGACGATGTAGCTGTCCTCCGGCAGCTGCGGGTCGCCGCCCTCGCGCCAGAACCACGTGATCTTCGTAGGCGCTTCATCCGCCGAGGCCGCGCCCATCGCGAACATAGGGAGCACCAGCAGCGCCGCGATCACCAGAGCCAGGAACCGTTTACTTGTTGTCATCGTGAAAGCCCTCCTTTATTTTAAGTCCGTTGGATCAATACCGCAGAGTATACCACATCTCGATGTTGTTGTCAAGCGGTCAAACAAAAATTTGTTGTGCCAATTTTCGCCATCTTCCGTCACCCTTCTATTCAGCCCAATCATCATCCCTTTAATGATCCCATCATCATCCCTTTCACAAAATATTTCTGCAGGAATGGATACACTACAACTATCGGCACGGTGGAGCATATTACCGCCGCGGCTTTCAGCGCGTCCGCTGGCGGCCGATACCCGCTTTCGTATATACGCCGCAGCTCGTCGGCGTCGCCCGCGATCGTCATGGCCGATATCATCTGGTAGATGTACACCTGTAATGGCAGTTTCTTTGCGTCCGTAAGGTACAGCACGGCTGGCTGGAATAGATTCCACTGCTGCACGGCGTAGAATAGTGTGAACGTCGCCAGCGACGGCAGCGACAGCGGCAGGATAATATGGGTGAGCAGCTTGAATTCCGGGCATCCGTCGATCTGCGCGGATTCGATTAGGTCTGTTGGTATAGTCATTATGAAGTTGCGCAGATATAACGCATACATAGTGCTGAATAGCTGGTTGATCACAATCCCCCATGGTTTATTCAGCAGCCCCAGCATTCGCATGATCAGGAAGCCGGGGATCATCCCGCCGCCAAAGAACATCGTGAATACCATAAAGAATGTAATCTGATTGCGGAATGGCAGTCTCCGCTGCGCCAGAACGAATGCTACGATGAATGTAACCGTTATATTTACAGCAGTACCTACCGTGACATAGAACAGCGTATTTTTCAGCGCACGCATGAACTCCGATCCTGCCCCCAGCACAAATCGGTAATAGTCGAACACAAACTCGCTCGGCCACCATATGATCACCTTATTCAGGTAATCCACAGGCGGCGAGAACGACTTGGTCAGCACCACATAGAATGGGAAGAACGTGACCAGCCCCAGCAATCCCAGTATTGCATAGTTGAATACTGTGAATATCTTCTCGCCTTGAGTTAATCGTCCGGCGAAGAATCGGCGGTTCTTTTGAGGCGATGGTACGCGCGCGGCGTTGGTTATGTTCATATAGCCTCCTAAAACAGCGCGCCTTCGGGCGAAAGTTTCCGCGTCGCGGTGTTGGCCATCAGCAGCAGTATCAACCCGACGATGGATTGCAGCAGCCCGACAGCCGTGGCGTAACTAAACTGGCTGGACTTTATCCCCATGTTGAATACATACAAACTCATAACCAATCCAGTACTATAAGTAGCGCGGTTGACGATGTTATACGCTTGCTCGAATCCCACATCGAAGAATCCCGTAATATTCATAATCAATTGCATAGTTATTATATAGCTGATGCCGGGCAGGGTTACATGCCAGACTTGCTTCAGCTTGCCCGCGCCGTCCAGAGTTGCGGCTTCGTACAACTCCGGGTTGATGCCGGTCAGCGCAGCCAAATACAGTATGGATCCCCAACCGACGCCTTTCCAGATGCCGGATGCGACGAGGATACCGCGCGTATACTTCAATTCCCCCATGAAATATATGGGAGTGCCGCCCATCAGCTTGATCAGCTGGTTGATGAATCCCGTGCCCGGCGACAGTATGGAGTACACCAGCCCGCCCACGATCGACCAGCTGATGAAGTGCGGCAGGTATGATATCGTCTGCACCGTGCGTTTGTACTTCACCGCGCGGCACTCATTCAGCAGCAACGCCAGGATTATCGGCGCGCAGAACCCACACAGCAGGTTGTATAGATTAATCATCAGCGAGTTGCGCAGAGCAGTCCAGAACAGCTGGTTGCCCACCAGGTACCGGAACCAATACATCCCTATAAATGTACTGCCTTCTAGCCCCAAATACGGGTTGAAATCCATGAACGCGATACTGATCCCCAGCATCGGCAGGTATGCAAATATAACAAACCATGCCAAAATCGGTATGATGAGCGCATAGTACCATCGATACCGCCAAAGCTGCCGACGGATCGGCACGCCTTTCTCTAAGTTGAAATCCATCGCGCCGAACCTCCTCTAATAGTAACGGAATCCGCCGGATGATTCAGAATAATTCTTGCCCGCGAGTAGTCCCAGCACGTCGGATTGGATATCCTGCATCAACTCCGGTGAGCGTCCGACGTGCAGCGGCGGCAGTACATACGGATCCAGCGAGTCGAAATCCCAGTATCTCGGTGGGATATCATCTTTGACGAACGGCGGCTTCTCGCGCCACCAATCCTTCATGCTTGAGAAGCCCAGCCTGTCGTTGACGGATTTCTCGATCCGCGACTGCAACGGCGTGCCCTTAGTTTGAATGGCTAGGTCGGCAGTCTGCATGGCATTGCGCAGTGCCTTAAGCCGGATCGATGGCAGCGGCCCCATCACGCCAAACTCCTCGCCCGGATAGAATAATGCCTGCCCTCCGTTATCGGCCGGGCACACCAGCGGATTTTTCCCAAACCCGGTGGTATTCCATATGCAGAATCCATCCGCGCCAGTCATCAGGCAGATCAGCGGCCATGATGCGATGTGGAACAGATTCTCCCGCATGTCGCGCAGTACGCCGCCGTACACCCATAGGGTGTTCCCCTTATTCTTCATCACCGCCACGCTCTCCGGGAACCAGTTGAACATCGCGAACCCCGCCACCCACATCCCGCACATATCGCTGAAGCGGTGGTCAAAGTGATGCCCGAAATGGTTGCTGGAATCCATCCGGAATACGAAGCGCGCCTTTGAGTGCTCGTACATACCCTTTATAATGTCATAATATGTATCCACGACATCCTGATCATGTTCGTACCATATTTCATCAATTGTATATGGGAAAAATCGGTAATCCTTCTTATTATTCAGCAGAATCTCGCAGACGGTCCGCGTCCAGCCCTGCTCCTCAAAGTGCCGCACGAACTCGGCCAGGATGCGGCGGTACTCGGTCGTATAGCCTTTCGTGCCCCACTTTTCGTATGAGGCTGGCCAGTTTAGGTTAAACGGCATGTAGAGATAATCGAGCGGACGCTCGCTGACCCGCGAACCTTTGAATGCGCTGCCGTCCAACAGCGGTCCCATATGACGATCGAACAGATCCCAGGATGCAACGGAGCGTTCCTTACCTTCTCCTATTAATTCAGGAGTATAACAAATCGGTGTCGCCGTAGAGTGCCTATATGGAAGGTTGTGGAAAACCGCCCGATGCTCGCGCGCCATTCGATGGAACGCCGTCTCCACCTTGGTGTACGATCCATCCCGGTAGCGATTGGGATTCGACTGAAGCGATGGGAAGTGCGCGGAGATATTATCCGCATAATTGTTGCAATCCGCAGTAATCTGGCCGCCTTCCGGGAGGATTATGTCGGCGACATCCAGCGTGATGGTCAATGTTTGCGTCTCATCATCCGCTGTAACGCGAATCTCGCCGGAGTAACTGCCGGGGTGGGAATCCTTTGGGATAAACCAATCCACCCACAGCGCGCCGACACGCTGATCCGGCAGCGCCGCATCGTCCTGCGGTATGCGCATCTGCGTCAAATCGTAAGGTATCAGCATGTCGGGGATCAACATTCCGTCGACACGGTGGAACCATTCGACAAATAATTCCGTCTGGGATGAATCGATCGTACCGCCGCCATCCACTTGCCGCAGTTCGCTAGCATCAATCGCAACGCGCGATGCCGTCCCCGTTGCAGGAGCAATCACGATCTGGAATGAGATGAACGCGCCCCGCGCCGATACGCATCCAATGCGCGTTAACGCGACCAGCGTCTCGCCCGTCTCCACACAGCATCCAGTCTTACCCTCAACCCGATGCCAGTTATCCAGCAGATATATCGCCAATCGAATTCCTCCCTTCCGCTAAATATCCGTCGGTACGCCGCCGCCGACAATCAATTCCAGCACGCCGATAATATCCGCGTCGGAATTCCGTATCGGATAATAGTGCGAGGCACATCGGTTCCCGCGCTGTTTTTCGACACCGTTCTCTCCAGACAACGCCCGAAGCTGCTCCGCGTTAGCTAGAACAGGCTGCCATCCCTCAACGGGCAGTGCTTTGCCCGCTATCAATGGTATGATTACAGAATGATTATCCGCCTTGCTTTGCCATAGAACGGCGGTCACATCCAAATCCGGATTGATCCGTTCCAGCTTCATCAGCGCGATCTTGCAGCGGTTGAATCGCTCGAAATCGTAATCGACAAAACCGACGCGATCCAGCAGCACCTCTTCGAATGCGTCGCCGTCCAGGTACATCAGACCTATCCGCGCGACATTATCGATGTCCAGCAAGCGGGGTTCGCTCATTCTACTTCACCTTCTATAATAAGCGGCTATAAATAATTGTTATCAAATCATCCGCACCGAATCGCGAACCACCAGACTGCTGTCAAACAGGATGCTGACTGGCGCTGCGGTTTTTTCGCCGCGCATCTTCGCGATCAATATCCGCGCGCTGATGCGCCCGATATCGCTGACGGCGCGAACCATGCATGTGAAGTACGGTCTAAGCCGCTGCGACCATTCAGGACTGCCATACAGCACCACCGACAGATCGTCCGGGATGTGCAAACCGCTGTCGTACACGGCAGTCACCGCGTCGAGCGCAAGGGTATCCTTGGCGATGAATACCGCCGTCGGCCGCTCCGCCTCGGGCAAATCCAGTATGCGGCGCATGGATCGTCCGGCCGATTCCCGCCCCGTGCAATGCGCAACCCACAAGTCGTTGACGGGCAGACCGCGCTCGCGCATGGCATCCAGGTATCCGGCAGTGCGATCCGTCTCCGTGCGTAAGTCGGAGCGTTGATTTAACAACGCGATGCGCCGATGCCCGCACTGTATCAAGTATTCCGTAGCGCGCGCCGAATCCCGTCGAATATTGATAGCCACACAATCACAATCCGGTGCATCTATAGGCACGCGGTCAGCTATCACACATTGCGCATCCACCTCGCGCAGGGTATCCAGAAATGCCAAGCCCGTATCCACGGGCGTTATAACGATATTACGGCAGCCGTACGACAGTAACAACTCCAGATTTGTTTGCTGTTTATAAGCATCCTCCGCCGTGTTGCCGATGATGATCGGCATCTGTTCGCGGCTGGCTTCCTCCTCGATCCCCGAGAGCAGCTGCACAAAGAATGGATCGGATATATCGCCCACAATCGTACCGATTAGCCGACTCTGAGCGATTCGCATGCCGCGCGCCATCAAGTTCGGCCGATAATTATGCAGCTCGGCCAGGTTGAGGATGCGGGCCTTCGTCTGCGGGTTCACACCGTTGCGATCGTTCAGCGCGCGCGAAATCGTGTTCACCGATACGTTCGCCATGCGGGATAGATCACGCAGTGTCGTGCAGCTTTTCAAGCGTGTGCTCCTTAACAATTCATGATGAACGTTCACTATCGATTGAGCTAATGGTACCACGTGTCGTGCAACTTGTCAATGGTTCGTGGCGATTCTGCAGAAATTTTGCCGCAAATATTTGTAAGAGTAATGTCCCACAGCGGCATTACTGGCTGTGCATTCCCTAGGTTTACATTAACGTTAATGCTTGGCTGTATGTTCATGCCGAACTCGTTGCAATACAACAAATGTTTGGGATTTCATAAGCGATTGACATGGCCACAAAACCAATTGACATACCTATTCAAATATGCTAAACTATAGTCAGATGAACCATAATCCCGCGTAACAGGCGGTGCAATTATGACAAACGCTGCAAATGCCCACCCATCGGCAGCCAGGAAGCCCCGATCGGCCCGCGCGCGCCGTTCGCTTATGGCGGTTCTGACCAGTTGGCAGCTGTACGTTATGGCTCTGCCGACCATGGCGCTGCTGTTTGTGTTCAGTTACTGGCCGATGTTCGGCACGATACTCGCGTTTAAAAAGTATAAGGTCAAGGACGGCATATTCGGCAGCGCGTGGATGAATCCGCTAACGCGCAACTTTCAGGCGCTGGGTTCGGCGGACGCGCACCAGGCGATACGCAATACATTATTCTTGAATTTCATGTTTATCATTGTGGGCACGGTGTTCGCACTCGCGCTCGCGTTGATGTTCAACGAGGTGCGCGCCAAGACTTATAAGAAGATAACCCAGTCGCTCAGCTTCCTGCCGTACTTTATATCGACGGTTGTGATTGGGATATTCGCGTCAGGCATGCTCAACTATGAGAATGGATCGATCAATGGTCTGCTCGTCGCGATGGGCCGCGAGAAGATCGGCTTCTTTATGGAGGCCGCGTACTGGCCGCTGATACTGCTGATTGTTACCATCTGGAAAGGCGCGGGTTACAGCTCGGTGGTGTATCTGGCCACGATATCCGGTGTCGACGGACAGTTGTACGAGGCCGCGAAGATCGACGGCGCGTCACGCTGGGGCGAGATGTGGCACATATCGCTGCCGATGCTGCGGCCGACCGTCATCGTGCTGACGCTGCTGGCCATCGGCCGCATCATGAACGCTGACTTCGGTCTGTTCTACAATATCACCCAGGATATGCCTTCATTATATTCGACTACGGACGTCATCGACACGCATGTGTACCGTCTGCTGCGCAAGCGCGGCGACATTGGTATATCCACGGCAGTCGGACTGTTCCAGTCTACGATATCGTTTGCGCTGGTTATTATTAGCAATATGATTGCGCGGAAGATCGACGATTCCGCAGCATTGTTTTAACCTTATAAGGATTCATACCCAAGGGGATGTGAAGCGATTATGACGACAGCGTCACCACGCGTAACCATCACTCCAGGATCGACAGGCGCTAAGCGCCGTGTCAGCGTCGGCACCGCGCTGATCTATCTGTTCGTGGGCGTGTTTGCGTTGCTGTGCTTGTATCCATTCGTGCTGGTCATCGCGGGATCGTTCACCACAAAGGCGTATTCCACAATCCATGGGTTCACGCTGTGGCCGGGCGTCGACGGATTGACCACCGCCGCGTACCGATCGTTATTCGTTAACATGACGTTCATTAAGAATGGTTATAAGGTAACACTTTTCACGACGATATTCGGCACGGCGTGTTCGCTGTTCACCAACTCGATGATGGGGTTCGTGCTCTCGCGTAAACAGCTCAAAGGCCGCCGTGTGATCAACTTCTATGTGCTGTTTACGATGCTGTTCTCGGGCGGCATGGTGCCGTGGTATATCATCTGTATCCGGTATCTGGGCTGGATGGTCGATACGATCTGGGCGCTGATCATTCCGATGTTGGCCGGACCGTGGAATATATTCCTATTCCGCAATTACTTCAACTCCGTGCCGGACGCGCTGTACGAATCCGCGCGTATAGACGGCGCGGGGGATTTTAGGATATATACACAAATATACCTGCGTGTGTCAGCTCCGGTGCTGGCCACCGTGACGCTATTCACCGCGCTGGGTTTCTGGAACGATTGGTGGCTGGGCATGATGCTCATCAAAGATCACACCGAGCTGTACCCGCTGCAGATGCTGCTGCGCAATATTATATCCAACCTGCAATTCCTGCAGACGATGGAATCCAGCGCGCAGGTGCAGATGATGATGGCCTCGATCCCCAGCGACAGCGTGCGTATGGCGCTGGTCATCGTCACAACCGGGCCGATTCTGCTGCTGTATCCGTTTGTGCAGCGGTACTTCGTCAAGGGCATCATGGTTGGCGCGGTCAAGGGGTAAGCATTGTTGCACATGGGGGACGGTTCCCCCTGGATATATCCAAATCATTTAGGAGGATTTGCATGAAAAAGGTCTTAGCGCTGCTGCTCGTACTGGGTCTGTGCCTGTCGATCGTACCGTCGATAGCCATGGCCGGCGAGACACTCAAACCGGTTACGCTCTCGTACATATTCTTTGCGGATAAGAAATCCGCGGTGGATCAGGTATGGGGCGCGATCGCCGACAAGTACCGCGATCAATTGAACGCCAACTTTAATGTCCGCTTTATCCCGGGCGATGATTACAAGACGACGCTGCTGATGATGGCCGCCGCCGGCGAATCGTGGGACATGAACTTCGACGGCAACTGGCTGGGTTACTACCAGATGATCGCCATGGACGCGTATATGGATCTGACCGAGCTGCTGCCCCAGTACGCTCCCGACCTGTATGCCGCGTATGAGGAATCCGGCGCGCTGGCCGCCGCGACGTATAACGGACAGATCGTAGCGCTGCCATGGACGATGGTTATGAATAACCGCACTAACTTCCAGTGGCGCGGCGACTTAGCCGACAAAGCGGGCATCACGCTGGATCCCGCCGCGATCACAAACTTTGACGATGTATACGAAGCGCTGGTGCAGCTGCAAGCTGCGTATCCGGATCGTTACATCATCGAGGTTTCCTCGCTGGACGCGATGAAGGTCAAGTATTCGCTGCTGGATCTGGGCAACAACCTAGTCGTCGATTACAACGATCCGACGTACACCGTCCAGGCCATTGAAACAACCGACGCGTTCCGCGAGATGGCACAGTACGCCAAGAAGCTGCAGGACGAAGGCTTGATCTGGAAGGACATCCTCAACGACAAGACCGACCACAACGCGCTGATCGATCAGGGCAAGCTGATCACCAAGTGGGGCACCAGCGAATTTGCCCGCTCCAACCGCGCGTGGGTTGAGGAAGGCGCGCGCTGGGATTACGCGTTCCTGTATCCGGATGGCAAAAGCCCCAACCGCACCCCGCTGGCCAACGTATCGTGCATATCGGCCACGTCCGCTAATCCCGAGCGCGTGCTGATGTTCATGAACCTGCTGCAGACGGATCCGGAACTGTACGACCTGATGCACTACGGCATCCAGGGTGTGACCTATGAACTCAACGGCGACGAGGCCGTGTACCCCGAGGGTATGTCCATCGCCAACAGCAACTACATGGACTGGCAGGGCCGCTGGGCATACTGGAAGCCACAATTCATGCGTCCGGACGCGAGCTTCCACGCCAACTTCTGGAAAGAGGAAGAGGACAACGCCTACTCCAGCCCCAACAATGTGGTCTCGCCGTTTGACGCGTTCGCTCTGAACGCGGAAGATATCTCCATCGAGATCGCACAGCGTGACCAGGTGCATGAGGACGCGCGCAGGCTGATTGAGGTTGGGCTGGCTGGCGACGCCGACGCCGCTGTCGATAAGCTGATCGCCGATCAGGCCGCTAATGCCGCGATTATTCTCGCCGAAACGCAGAAACAGATTGACGCGTTCCTGGCGGCGCGGTAGTAGGGCGGAAATTAGTTAATCGTTATGGAGTAGGGGAACCGCCGCGGGTTTGCGGCGGTTCTCATTATTCCATTTGACAGGGCCTGTTCATGAAAAAGGCTCCCATCATCACTCATTGATGAACACATCCACCCCCATGCCGACCTTCATCCAATCGGCATAATCGATCGTGATGTATACGGTAAATGTACCGTTTGACGCTACGTTGGATATTGCCGCGATCGTCCCGTCCAGCCGCTCCGTCACCAGCATCGCAGCGTTGCGATAACCCACCGGATCACCCACGCGCACGAACGCGATGTCCGCATCCGACACCTCTGCCGTAATGATGAGACTATCCAGCGGCGCGAGCGTGGCTAAACTCTGACCGCGTTTGACGGTATCGCCCGTTTTCGCGTCCAGCGTCAGCACAAACGCCTCGCTTGATGCCGTGACTGAATCGGTCAGCGTGCCGATGTTCAAGCCCGTATCCGGCACCAACTCGATCAGCGGATCGCCGCGCTGGACAACCGCGCCTTGCTGGGCGAGTATCCTGAATACCGTCCCATCGCCCGTGACCGCGACGTTTGCCACTGCCGCGACCGACCCGGAACCGATCCTGCTCGCCGACGCGTACGCCGAATCCCTATACACATACATCGTGACGCCCGACGTAAAGTTGTAATCCAACACGTCTATCGAGTAACTTGTGCCCGACACCTTCGTCACGACGCCCGTCCCTACTAACGAGGTGTCGTTCAAGCCGCGCAGGTATACCTTCTCGCCCACGTGGATGAGCTTATTCTCGTCGGTGTTGTAAGCGTTATTGGTGCTGGCGGATATGGTGAACTTCCGCGCGGGTTCGATGTACATGAGCGCGCCGTACTGACCTGTGATGTATGCCGCCTCGTCGCCCGGCAGCGCGCCGACCTCGCCGATCACCCCGTCGCACGGCGCGTAGATCGTCACCTTATCCATCCATGCAATAACCTCGCCCGCTTTGGTCAATTCGCCTACCTTTGAATTCACCGCGCCAACCGTCCCCGCGTAAGGAGCGCGCAGTGTGACGATCTGACCCGCCGCGATCGTCCCCTCCAATACCAGCGAGCGTGACGACTCCGCAACGCCAGCCGCAACCGTACCCAGCAAAACCGCCAGAATTATCCCAACACATACCCATCGTTTCATAATATTCATAACTACCTAACCTCCCTCTATGCCGCCGCAATAAACCTCAGCGTGAATATTGTCCCGCCGCCTGGATTATCCTGGATGGCGACTGTTCCACGCATGCCCTCCGTGAGCTGCTTGACTACGCTAAGCCCCAGGCCCGCGCCGCCGTGCTCCCTATCCCGCGCCTCATCCGTCCGGTAGAATCGATCGAATACCCGCGGCTTGCTGGCCTCCGGGATGCCCATCCCCGTGTCGGCCACGGACAGTCGGACGTGCCGGCCCTCGCGCTTGAGCGTGACCGTGATTCGCCCGCCCGCTGGCGTGTACCTCAACGCGTTATCCATCAGCGCTAACAATACCTGCCGCACGCGCCCCGCATCACCTTGCAGATAAACGGTCTCCAATTCCTCCAGAACTTGAATGCCGCGCTTGTCGGCCAGCGGGCGAATCCAGCCCAGCGCGTCGGCGGTGGCCTCGCGCGCGTCCACCGGATCCATAGCGATGGGCAGTTCGCCCGCGTCCGCACGCGCCAGATCGATAAGATCCTGAATCAACCGCGTCATGCGCTCGCCGACCGAGCGTATGGAATCCAGGTACGGCGAGTATTCGCCTAACGGAGCGTCGGCCAAGACCTCCGCGTTCGCGTTCAGCGCGGTGACAGGCGTGCGCAATTCATGCGAAGCCGACGCCACAAACTGCCGCTGCTGTCGAATCGAATCCTCTATGGGCTGGATCGATTGGCGGCTCACGTGCAGACTGGCCAGCACGATCAACCCCATTCCGCCCAGCGTCAGTCCCGCAAACAGCCAGCGCATCCGAACGCGCATACCCATCTCATCCTTAAGATTCTGCAGAACCAATAAAGTTCCCGTGGCGCGCGGCGTTGGTGTGCCTTCCGCAGAATCCGGCGGCGGCCAGACCACGGAAACCTGCCCCGAACGATACGGTTGAACCGCGCTGACCGACACCCTATAGCCCATGCCGTCCTCGATCAGGATCGACACCTCATCCTCTGACAGCGCGGCGCCGCCCGAGATCGACCGCCACCTGTGATCCGGCGCGGCGCCATCCTCCTGTTCCCCCTGCCCGCCCTTGTAGTATACCTGATAGCGCTCCGGCAGCCGAAGCAGCGCGCCCTCCGCGTCCGCCTCGCCCATGGTCTGCGCCAGCATCGTGTGCACAGCGCGCACGTATAACCCCAAATCCCGTGCGCCTTGCTGGGCGATCGTGCGATCCGCTATACCCAGCGCGATCGAAGCTATCACAACCAATATCGCGCCGGATATCCCCATATTAATCAGCGATAACTTCCGGCCTAGACCGTGCAGCCGCTTTACCGGATGCTTTCTGCTGTTCATGCCCGTGCCTCCAGCCGATAACCCACTCCGCGCATCGTGTGAATCTGACAGCGCGAGTGAATCTTCGACAGGTGTTTTCGCAGAAAGTGTACGTAAATGTCGATATTCCCGTCCTCAACCTCATTATCCGGCCAAACCCGCTGGAGTATCAGCCCGCGCGGAAGCACTTGGCCGATGTTGCGTATCAACAGTTCAATGAGACGCAGCTCGCGTTTGGATAATTCGACGGACAGTTCGCCGCAATTCAGACACATATTCTCAATCTCCAGCAGCAGGTCGCCGCCTGATATGATGCCGCTGGGATTCCACGGCGCGGGTCGGCGCGAAAGCGCGCGCATCCGCGCCAGCAGTTCATCCATGGAAAAGGGTTTGACGAGGTAATCGTCCGCGCCTATATCTAGTCCGGTCACGCGGTCGCGGACGCTGTCCATGGCCGTGAGCATCAGCACCGGAACTGCGCTGCCCTCGTCGCGCAGCTTGGTCAGCAGCGCGTCGCCCGACATGCCCGGCAACATCCGATCCAGCAGCACCATGTCGAATGTTTCGGATTCGATCGTCTTGAGCGCGCTCACGCCGTCGGCGCGCGACTCCACCTCCATGCCCTCTTTCTTGAGGCGATACTCCAGCGCCATGGCCAGGCTGCGGTCGTCCTCGACGATTAGTACGCGCATGCCAGCACCTCATTCGTCCAATATTCTTTTTATTCGTTCAAATAATACCACGCCCGCTGCTGAACGGCCTGGGCCGCCTGCGCCGCCGACTCGCGTCCGTCAAAGAAATTCGCCGTCTCCTCAACCAGGAATCCCATCAGCGTCTCATCGACGGTTACGGGCGTATCCACCGTGTCGCACAACGCCCGCAGCGCTGTCCAAGCCTCCTCGGACGGTTGGACGATCTCGATATTCACACCGCCCGGCACGCCCATGCGCATCGCGCCGCCGTCGGCGCTGCGCTCGGCCGCAGACTGAAACTGTGCATCCAATTCCGCAACTGTTGATGGCAGCGCGGTGAACGTATCCGCCGACTGCGCCTCGTCGCTAAACAGCGCGCGTATGAATTCCTCGGCGTATGCCTGCTGGGACGACCTGGCGTTAATCCCCACCAAGTTGATAGGCGTGTAAGTATTTGTCGAACCGCCAATGCCCGGCGTCGTAATGACCGCGCTTTCAGTACCGCCAGCCAGCGAGTATATCGTGGACAGCGACATCAAGCTGCCGACAGTCATCGCGCTGTACGCTGCCGAACCGTTGTATAGCGCCAGCATCTCCTGGGCGTTTATACCGTAGCGGCCTGCGGTGCTGGAGGCGCGCCCAGCCCAGTTGGGCATGTTAAGCGTATTCATTTCGTCCTGCGCTGTGTAGAATTCATACAGGGTATTAAGGAATGTTTCAAACTCCGGCGTGTTGAACTGTATCACGCCCTTGCTATCCCGGAATGACTGCTGTGCCGCTGGGTAGAATAGCCTCAACCATTCCTCCGGCGTCCTGGCCGAGAAGGGAGATTGACCGTCGTTGAGATTCGAGTAGAGCAGATCCTCCAGCGACTCCACGCCGTCCAGCACATCCGCCCGTCCCCAGATAGTGTCGAATGTGAACTGCGCGGGCACGGCGTAAACCTTCCCGTTGGAAGCCTCGCTGCCCGAGCGGATTCCCGGCGCTAAGCCGAGCGAATTCACCAGCGAGGTGATATCTCTCAACACACCCTTTGATATATAGTTGGATATCGGCAGGTCGTCGAGTATGAGGACGTCGCCGCCCTTGCCCGCCAGCAGGTCGGTATTCAGCGTGCGGATATGATCCGCGATGGGCGTGTTGTCGCCGTCGGGAGCTTGAATCCGCACCACAACCTCGATCTCCGGATGCTGGCGCGCGAATATACTCACGGCCTTGCGCAGTATCACTGAATCATACATGGATACTATGGATAACGTATTCCCTGTGGACTTCGCATCGAGGCGGATGTAAGCGGCCAGCGTGCTGTCGGCGGATTCAGTGTTGCCGATCTGGAAGGCCACCCGGCCGCCGCCCACCATCGATAACCCGCTGCCTGATGTGGTTAGCGCGACGACCGTGCCATCCGCTAGCGCGCCAAACCCAGCCAGCGTCACGCTCGGATCGCCCATTATGGTTGATGATACATTCATACACTTCTCGGCCACGCCGCGCGAAGGTTCGATCCAGTATAACCCTTCGTTCGCGTTCACGTAAAGCCTACCGTCCAACCCGGCGGCCAGTCTGCCCTGATAACCAGCGTTGACGGAGTACTCAATGATTCTGGATCCCGTTGCAACGTCATATTCGATGGCGGAATCCTCTGTCAACACGAATAGGCTGTCGTCCCGAGCCGCGACGTCGACGACGTCGTTGGCGTCGAGCGTTACAACCGGATTCCCATTCTCATCGTAGATACCCGCGCCGCCGCCCATCATCGACGCGCCGACGGCGAAACGTCTGCCGCTTAGCGCCGTGATAGCCGAACCGATGGACTGTATGCTGACCCGCGCGGATTCGACGCCATTGCTGTCGAACCATACGATGGTTGTTGACATACGGTTCACGTTGAAGCTAATGGCGTTACCGTCCGCAGCGTCCGGCACGGTTTGCGCGTTGCCGCCGCCCGATGTTACCGTATTGCCACCGCCGCCGCCACCGTCACCCCTGTTGAAGTTCCCTGCGGATAGCTGCATCGCCAATACCGCCAACACCTGTCCGTCAGGCGCAACAGATATCGAAGATATATCCCCTTCAAACGTTAGGGGTAATATCTCCGGGTCGCCGCCGATGTCCCGCCAGGTCAGCAGCGACCACGCTCCGGTTGAGTCCTTGGCCGCCGCTGTTATTGCGCCGTCCGGCGCGAGGGACATACTTGTTATCGTCGAGTAACCTTCCGGGCATGATATCAGCCGCTCCGAGTACAGGGATACACTCGTCTCCTCCTCCGCCGCCAGGGATGAACCGGGGAGCGCGAGCGGCAGTATTAATAAACACGCCAATATCATTGACCAAACTCTGTACCGGATCGGGTGCTTCGAACGGTTCGACATCGAGAATCTGTCTGCGTTTGCGTTGAACATTGGTGATCAACTCCTCTTTATTATTGTTTAATGATAATGATGGTTCGACTATAATTTCCAACGGATTCACAGCCCAACGCGAGACAATCCGATCGGCGACAGCCGCCGCGTATGCATCCGTGGCGCGTCCGGCCCGGAGCGCGGCAATCGCCAGCCACCATACGGCAGCCATGACAACCGCCGCCGGAGGCACGCTTGCTTCCCACCTCGCAAACCGCGCCGCCCACAATCCCAACGGCATCGACGCCGCGACAGCCAACGCGCCCCACATGGTGGGTTCGAGAACGGGCTTGGATTCATAGGCAGCCGAGCGGATCATCAGGCTTCGGCTGTGAATCAGACAGGCAGCAGCCGCTGCGATCAATCCCATGCACCACCAGGATGTCAGGCGGTAAGCGCGATCGGGACGCGTTACACCTTGCATGGCCCACTGTGCTGCCGACTGCAGTTTCGAGGTAATCAAGTCCGGCCAGAATGAGAAGTCCGACCAGGCCGTAGGCAGGTATGAGGCGGGCAGCCCCGCAAATGGCGGCAGCATCAACCAGACTGCCAGCGCGCCGCCGACCAGCACCACCAACCCCAACGCCCAGTATCCCATAAGGCTCCATGCCGCGCGATCGGGCATCGTATGGTTGGATTTTAACGCGTGCCAATCGTTCAATTCTGCACTCCATAGCAGCCGCAGCGCGCGCAATATCTCCAGCAGTATGAATAGCGCCAGCAGCAGCGCGGGCAGCAACTCCATCAACCGAGCGAATACGCGGGTATCATTATGGCTGTCGAATGTTCCGCTGGTCGAGACCCCCGCCGACTGCATCCAAGCCTTCGCAACCGCCGACGTGTCCGAACCAGAACTCTGCACCAAAAATTCCAGCGAAGTTAACGCCGTGTCGTCGGCAGCCGCCCGAACCGCCAAACCTCGCCCAGGATCGACGCCCAACGAATTCAAGCCCTCCGGTATGCCGAATACCCCGCGCACAACCAAATCCACGCCGCCGACCGTAACCGTGCGGCCGATTATGTCGGTTGAACCGAAGAGCGAGAGCGCGGACTTCGAGTCGATGGCGATGCCCTCGGCGTCGTCTGCGACGGGATAATTACCGCTGACCAGCGGCATATTCCATACCAATGAAGCGTCGCCATTCACCCAGAGCGTATCAACCGTCGAGGATGCCGCCGTCGCACTGACACTAACCGCCGCCGAAAGCGTCTCGGCCCAGCCCGTTACCTTGCCGGCGTTACTTGTGTCGTCGGCGATAGCCTCGCGCAGCGACTTCAATGTGCTAAGGTTAAAGCTGCCGCTACTCGGTCTGAAGCTGACCCTACCCGGATTCCACTGGCTATCTCTGGCGCGCATCGCCCCAGACGCCATGCACCACAACACCAATCCCACAGCCAGCCACGCAAACGCGCGCGCCCACTTTGGCTTCAAGACCGTCACCTCCTGTCAATTAGCAACCCTCACCCGATCCCCGTCAACAATCGAGCGGTCACTGCGCGTTACCAGCAGATCCCGCTGGCTGACCGCGCCTGTCTGAAGCGCGGCGCGCCCGCTGTCCTGATCGGTAATGTACACATCCACCCGCCGAACCGTCACCCGCGCGCCCAGTGACGACGTGCTCTGCTCTATGACGAATATGTAATCCCCGTCGCTGTCAGAGTACAGCGCATTCAATGGGATGATCACGTCATAACTCTGGGTGCGTTTAGTAATCCTGACCGACGCGCTCTGCCCGACCGTACCCACGTCACCAGCCAGCACGAACCCCACGTCGTACCTGTCGGATGAATCCGCCGCCAAAGCTATCGAATTGATTGCCGCGTTGTAATCCGAGCCGCTCACCGTTATCCTAGCGGTGTCGCCGATAGCCAGCTCCGCCGCCGAATCCTCGCTGACCTGCACCGTCAAACCCAACCCCGCCGATTGATCGCACACCATCGCCGACACCCCGGACGCGGACGTCGCCTGGCCAACGCTCACACTGATGCTGGTGATACTGCCGTCCACGGGTGAAGTTATAGTGCGCATGCCGTTTGAATCTACCAGCGCCTCCAGCCTCGCCAGTTCATCCCGCGCCGACATTAAGGTTTCTGCCTTTTGGATGAATTCCCGCTGGGTCTTGTCTGCGTTGGAGCGGCCGCGTTCCAAGTCATAAGCGTTCTGCGCCGCCGTGATTGCAACCGCGTCGCCCGAATCCTTGGCGTCTACAACCGCTTGCTTCATAGATTGCAGATTATTCCAACGGGATTGCGCCTGGCTTGCGGCGATGCTGGTCATGTCCGCCAACGCCCAATCCACCGACTGCTGCGCGGATTCGACAGAATCACTCGCCGAGTCCAGCAGCTTGTTATAATCCATCATGAATAGCGCGTCGCCAGCGTTCACCAGCGAACCCGCCGTCACGTACACATCAGTCACGCGTGCCGAATCGTCCAGTATGATGGGGATTGTAACCCCGGCGGTCAGCTTGCCCGTAGCCGTGATCTGCTTATCCAGCGAACCGCGTTGTGGCGCGGCGGATGTCACCTCGGCGATGGTCATCTCCTCCAGCATCCGCCCGCTCCAGGTGAGCAGCGCCATCAATGCTAGGAATACCGCCAGCGCCTTACCCGCAAGGCCACGGAGCTTCGCGCCGCGAAGCCCTTCGGCATCCGTCGCGTCGCTGTTATGTTGGTTGAATCGTCCGGTTTCAACGTTCTCCATAATCATTATCCTCCATCATAACCATCATTCCTTCAAGCCCGCCATCTGGATTCCGCGAACCAGGTACGATTCACAGTAGAAGAATAACAGCAGCGTTGGCAGCAGCGTCAGCACGGATGCGGCCATCGCGACCTCGACGTTCGTTTCGCCAATCTTCGACAGGTACAGCGCGATGGGCCAGTGCTCCTGGGTCTTGAGGAACGTCATGGGCTGCTCGATCAGATTCCACGTATCCAGGAAGCTGAGGATGCACAGCGACGCGATCCCCGGCGCGCCCAGCGGCAGCCCGACCGAGATGAATACCCGCGTCTCGCTCGCGCCGTCGATCCGCCCCGCTTCGAGCAGCTCGCCCGGCACTGTCTGGAAGAACTGCCGCAAGAGGAATACTGCAAACATATTGAAGATGCCAGGCAGTATCACAGACCATGCCGTATCTATCAAATTAAGCCGATCCAAGACCAGGTATGAGGGGACCAGCGTGACCTGGAACGGCATCATCATCAGCGCTATATAAGCCATGAACAGCCCGTCGCGCATCGGAAACCTGTACCGCGCGAATCCCCACGCGGCCAGCGTTCCAACCACAACCTGGCCCGCAACGACCCACACCGCCAGATTCACCGCGTTCCAGAACATCGACAGGAATTTTGGCGAATCGAACAGCAGCGTTACATACTGCTTCAGCGTGGGCAGCGTCGAAATTAACGGGAGATCCGCACGGCCCGCACCGCCGGACAGCACGGGCGAGATATTCTCCAGCAGTTCTGTCTTGCCCATGAATGACGCGCCCAACGTCATCAGCAGCGGCAGTAGGACTATCGCGGCTATCATCCACAACAGGATGGTGCGTATTATTCGGGGGATTACTGGAGTGCGCAAACCCCACCTCCCGCGCGCCGCCATTGCACCAAAGCCGCACATCAGTTTGCCCCCTTGTCCGCGTCCAACCGCCATGTGTAGTTTAGCGCCGCAACCAGCGCCAGTATCACTAGCGCAGTCACGATTGCCGCCGCCGACAGGCGTTCAATCTCCAGCTGGTTGAACCAGTTATTCAGCGTGTGCTGGATCAGGTATATACTCCCTTGCGGATAACTGCCCGCCACCAAGTACGCCTCGCGGTACGCCTTGAACGTACCCAGCAGTGACAGTACTACGACAGTGAAGAGGGTCGGTTTCAGGCATGGCAGGGTAATCTTGGTGAATTGGGTCCAGCCATCCGCGCCATCCACCGACGCCGCCTCATATAATGAAGGCGAGATTCCGCCCAACCCCGCTATAAACAGTACCATATCATAACCGACATTCTTCCATAAGTAGCTGATCACCAGGCATCCGAGCGCCCAGTCGGTTCGCATCCAATCGACAGGGCTGACGCCGATGGCCTGGAGGACGTTATTCATCAGCCCAGCCTTGTTGAATATTAGCTGCCACAGCAGCGCGAGCGAGGCCACCGGGATTGCCATAGGCAGCAGGAACGAAACCCGCAGCGCGCCGCGTCCCCATACGGGCTTGGTCAGCAGCAGCGCAAGGCCCAGCGACATCCCTACCAGCAGCGGCACACACAGCGCGATAAAGCGGCCTGTATTCTGAATCGCCGTCATAAACGACGCGTTTGTGAATATCTCCCGGTAATATTCCAGCCCCGCGAACGCCCCGGTGAACCCATTCGTCACCGACCGCTTCAGCGCGTCCGCGAATGGGATTATCACGAACACCAGGCATCCCGCAAGGCTGGGCAGCACAAACAATACCCCCACCAAGCCTTGACGAAGCTCCGACTTATGAATCCTCTTATAAATTTTTTTATAAACTCCTTTCCGCCGACGTTTTCCGTGGCGGCCAAGGGGCAGCGTCACATCCATCCGCATCACCTCCAATTCCATTCAATAATTCCATCCGATGGGACTATCCTACCATCCCAATCTTAATCCACCCTTAAAATGGGAAAGGGTTTACAGTGCGTTTACAGTTGGTTACAGTTATGGAGCAAGATGGAGTAAGATGGAAAATAAATTTTGTGTTTATCCCTTGACATTTTCTACAAATTGATCTATATAGGCAAGATTCAATGAAATTTAGGTGTTGTGGCCTTTAAACTAGATATAAATAGTTCAATGCCATAAAATCAATTTTAGTTAGTAAAGCCGCCCAGTGATGAGCGGCTCATAGCTATTTTTGAGCAATCCACTGCTGGATGATACCCTCCGGACGATCCAACTCACTGGCTATAGTTACTAAAGGAATACCTAGCTTATGCATAGCTTTGGCGGCTTTCTGCTCGCCCTTCTCCAACCCTCGCTGCTCGCCAATCCCTATGCCTTCAGCCTTAACCGCCGCAAACTGGCTATTCCTATCCATTTGAGCCATCCGACGAGAGCGGTACAGCGCACGCTCATTTTCGTCCCTGCTCATGGTTGTCAACAGCTCATATGCCACGCTCAATTCCTCCCACTCTTTGATCAGCTCTCTCAGCTTATCTTTATACTTCGGATTGTTAGCCGTCACCATAAACGATACCCAGGCTTCGATCCGAGTCATATCCTTAACCTTTTTCTGCAGCACATCATTAATCTTAGACAATTCTATAAAAATTATACCTATATCGTCGTTGAGCTTTTCCCCATCCTCATCTCTTAACAGCAAGCGGCGTTCATAGTGTTTACGGTTCGGGAAGATCGTATACCCCAAGAAAGTGGTTTGATAAGCTCGCAGCAATGTTCCGTATGTCAAACCACTTCCCTGCTGGGAAGCGTATAGATCACACATACCAAACACTGCTCGGCCAATGATGATGCTATGATCGTTTAATGAACTATCGCCTTTCATAGGGTCAGCCTGCATTTCCATAGCAACCTGATCGCCGGTATCAGTTCTACAGTTTACATCGAATTTTTCATCCTTTTGGTCTTTATCCTCTTTTGGTGTCTCATTGCTGCGAATTGTTACCTGAGTAACTGTTCGGTTTAGCAAGGCGGATATAACAAACCGAAGCACATTGTGCGCGTCAGTATGGGTAAGCAGACGCTTGAATACCAGATCATCATACACTGGTAAAATGGCTGGTACTACGATATCCTGATGCTCCGCTGCCACTCTTATACCCCATCCCTCATTCAGCCATGTATCTCTTGCCACTTCCATGAGCTGTAAGTTTTGTTCTTCGTTATTCTCAAGATAGTATTGCCGAACAAACCCTTCTTCGATAGCAACAGAGTTACCAAACTTATATACCATCCGGCGTTCATAGTGTTTACGGTTCGGGAAGATCGTATACCCCAAGAAAGTGGTTTGATAAGCTCGCAGCAATGTTCCGTATGTCAAACCACTTCCCTGCTGGGAAGCGTATAGATCACACATACCAAACACTGCTCGGCCAATGATGATGCTATGATCGTTTAATGAACTATCGCCTTTCATAGGGTCAGCCTGCATTTCCATAGCAACCTGATCGCCGGTATCAGTTCTACAGTTTACATCGAATTTTTCATCCTTTTGGTCTTTATCCTCTTTTGGTGTCTCATTGCTGCGAATTGTTACCTGAGTAACTGTTCGGTTTAGCAAGGCGGATATAACAAACCGAAGCACATTGTGCGCGTCAGTATGGGTAAGCAGACGCTTGAATACCAGATCATCATACACTGGTAAAATGGCTGGTACTACGATATCCTGATGCTCCGCTGCCACTCTTATACCCCATCCCTCATTCAGCCCATTCTCCACCACCCTTATTCTAACATAATCGGCGATGGAATACAATCGCTAAATATGATTATGAACTCATAATTTACTCCTAACTACAGTTGATTTTTTAACCCTAATTCGGCAGGCATTCACACCCCAAAGCAGCCCCAAAATCCAACAACAGCAAGGAAAATCAGACGAATTTTCTTGTCAAATTGTTGAATATTTTAGTTGCGGATTGTACGAGACTGTGGTATAATAGTCCCAGATATACTCAGGAGGCAAGTGTATGCGGCTTCACAAGGGACTGTCTAACAGACGGTTGTATCTGTCCATCGTCGAAGGTTACCGCGATCCTGTCACTAAGAAGGTCAAAACACGTACCCTGCGTTCGCTGGGTTACGCTGATTCGTTAGCGAAGATAAACGGCGACCCAGTCGCGTTCGGGATGCGCATACTCGAGGAAATGAAACGCGCAGCCGCCTGCGAGCAGACTGCGGACAAAGTTGCTATACACTCAAACGAAAGGCTGTCTGAGAGCGTTTCGTATAATAAGCTACTGGGATACGCTCCGTTATCCATGCTGTATCGTGATTTGGGGTTGGATCAGTTCTTTACCAACCAAGCACGGAAACTAGATGTCAAATATGACCTGAACAGCATTGTGAGACTGTTGGTATATTCACGGATATTGTTTCCAGGGTCAAAGAAAAAGACTTATGAAGGGAAAGATATGTACTTTGACAAGAGTGATTTTACTCTTGATGATATATATCACTCACTGGGGTTTATATCAACGCTGAAAAACTCTCTTGTAAAGTATGTGCATAATAGGATCGAAAAAGAGAAACCGCGCAACTTATCGCGAGTGTATTATGATGTGACAAACTATTACTTTGAGATAGATGAGCAGGATAATCTGCGCAAGAAAGGTGTATCCAAGGAATATAGACCTGACCCGATAATACAAATGGGACTGCTAATGGATGGCGATGGCATACCCATAACGTATTCGCTGTTTCCAGGAAATACCAACGACTGTGAAACGATGATACCTGTGATGAGACGTCTGCATGCGGACTATGGATTAGGAAGGATGGTCGTGGTGTCAGTTCACGTAGTTTGGTTGTCATGGTGCTGAACTGTCGTGTCTCATTACGCCGTCCCTTGCGCAACGTTGCAACGACCATCTTTTTGTGTACATCAATTCCGCAACAGCACGCGTATTTAACCTCCATGTGTCATCCTCCTCAAATACGGCGCCGCTTCCGCCTTTAACTCATTTTACTATGCGTCCTTTTCCGCGCATGCGGTAGACAATTAGCGGTGCGTCGCGGAAGCGATCTCATATTGACAGACGAGTTCTAAACCCAAACCGTCACGAACTCTTGCCGTTAATCTATGATACGACTATGATCATAAACATGCAACATAATCTACGGCTCAGTTTCATCTTTTGTGGTGTTTCCATAAACATGCCATATTGACAGGATTTTCGGATGCTGTGGCAGCAGTATTTCCCAAGACCGATGTGCAGCGGTGTATAATCCACCAGATACGGGCGTCGACAAAATACGTATCGTATAAGGATATCAAGGCGTTTACAGCAGGTTTGAAGCCCATATACCAAGCGCCGAGTGAAGAATCCGCATTGGAAGCGCTGGACGCGTTGGAGGCTGCATGGGGGAAAAAGTACCCGTCAGCGATACAATCATGGCGTTCCAATTGGGATGAACTGGCGACAATGTTCAGGTATCCGGAAGAAGTTCGGCGGATCATCTACACGACCAACGCGATCGAGAACTTCAATCGCCAGCTGCGCAAGGTAACCAAGACCAAAGGCGCGTTTGTCAGCGAGGATGCGCTGCTAAAGCAACTGTATTTGGTAACGATCCAGGT
>BNUH01000020.1 GCA_025997215.1 Clostridia bacterium | reverse complement strand
ACCAAGGCGTGTACTCCGCCCAGATCCTTTACCCCGCGCTCCTCCATCAACTGGCGCAGCAGGCTCTTTTCTCCCTTTGCTTTCTTTGCCATTTTCTTCCCTCCCCTAACTCTAGTTTGGTTCTGTTTTTGGAGGTTTACACATTCTGTGCGGCAGTCTCTACTGGAGAGCAAAAAAACCAGGAATGTGAACTTAATTCTTTTCTTCAAATCACCGAGCCTTGTTTCATTTTGAAGCATATTGAGCTATTAGCTCCTCTGCTCGATCAAAGTCAATATCTCCAATCGCAGCTACTACAGCTGGCTGAAATACACCGTTTTTGATTGCATCAATAGCCGCATTTAAGCGACCTCTCTGCTCGCCAACCCCTATCCCTTCATCGAACCCCTCATCCTTAGAGCTTTCCATGCTCAACAGCCAATCCCGCTTGGCTTTCTCAATTAAAAATGCCTCGTATCTGAATACTGGATCGGCGGACAACTCCTTAATGGCCTTTACCGCCTCTGCCACTTCTGGATAAGTCGTTGCTAACATATTAAATTGCGCCTCCTCTTCAGCAACTAACAGGCTTCCCCATGTCCATTCTATCGTCCCATCTGATGTTACAGGTAGTTTGCTCAACTCGAACAGTCGTATTTCCCACTTTTTAGATAGTAATACCTTGTGCTTCTTGTCGTATACCTCAAACACATGCAGGTAATCGCTATCCTCATCAGTTTCGGGGATAGCATCCTCTGTGGTTATGATCAAAGAAACAACCTTCTTCAACTTTGTATAAGGCTGACCTTCTTTAAGCCGGCCGCCGAATACCTTATCATACCTCGCAGGAAGTATCTTTCTGGTTTCGATGCTACCCACCCTTGCACCCATCCCTCATTCAGCCCATTCTCCAACCACATTTATTCTAACACAATCCCCTTGATAATTAAATCACGAGTTAATAAGAGCCATTGAAAAAACCATTGACACCACCCTCGATCCGTGGTAAAGTAACTATATTCAAAACCCGCGATTCAGTGTGAGTAGACCGATGGAAAGCGTTCAAGAGAGCCGCCGGCGGTGGGAGTGCGGCACGTATCCGTGGTTGAATGGGCTGATGAGGGCCGGACGAAACATCGCCGAGTTTGTCTAACATTGTTAAGCGCGATGGATTAGTTTAGGACGGTTTTCCCGCCGTTATCGGGGAGAACGCATCGGACGCCTGGTTATAATGCCAGGATGGGTGCGCGATGAGCGGGCGCGTATGCGCCAATTGGGGTGGCACCGCAGGAGTTTCGGTTTTACCGAGCTGGCTCTTGTCCCTATGTTGGAGTTCCTTTGAGCGTGTTGACGTTCGGGAACGTACCGGGACGAGGGTTTTTTGTTGTAATTGTAAATAAGAAAGGGGTATGACTATGTCAGCTTCCAGCATTCCGTATAAAATTTACTTGAGCGAATCCGAGATGCCCACATCCTGGTACAACCTGCGCGCCGACATGACGGCCAAGCCCGATCCCATGCGCAGCCCGGCGGACGGTTCCGTCGTGGGCTTGGACGCGCTGAAGCCACTATTCTGCGAGGATTTGGCGCGTCAGGAGTTGGACGACACGACGCCGTTCATCCCCATCCCGCAAGGGATTCAGGATTTCTATAAGATGTACCGGCCTTCCCCGGTTCTGCGCGCATACTGCCTGGAAAAGGCGCTGGATACGCCTGCGCACATCTACTACAAATTCGAGGGCACGAATACCTCCGGCTCCCACAAGCTGAATTCGGCCGCCGCGCAAGCCTACTACGCCAAGCAGCAGGGGCTTTCGGCGCTGACCACCGAGACCGGTGCCGGGCAATGGGGCACCGCGCTGTCCATGGCGTGCGCGTATTACGGTCTGCCGCTGACTGTGTTTATGGTGAAGATATCCGCCGAGCAGAAGCCCTACCGCAAGGCCGTCATGGAGACGTATGGCGCGCAGGTTTTCGCATCGCCATCCGACATGACCGCCGTTGGCCGGAAGATCCTCGAGGAGAACCCCGGCACGGGCGGCAGCCTGGGCTGCGCCATATCCGAGGCGATCGAGCGCGCGGTGACCTCCGAGAATACCCGCTATGTACTGGGCAGCGTGCTGAACCACGTGCTGCTCCACCAATCCATCATAGGCCTGGAGACCAAGGCCGCGCTGGAAAAATATGACGTCTATCCCGACGTATTGATAGGCTGTGCTGGCGGCGGTTCCAACCTGGGCGGATTGATCGCGCCGTATATGCGCGACAAACTGCAGGGCAAGCGCGCGCCACACTTCATAGCGGTTGAACCTGCGTCCTGCCCGTCGATGACGCGCGGCAGATACGCGTATGACTTCGGCGACACGGGCCGCACGACACCGTTGCTGCGCATGTACACGCTGGGTGCGGGGTTCATCCCGTCCTCGAATCACGCCGGAGGTTTGCGTTACCATGGCATGAGCCCGATTGTTTCCAAATTATACCACGACGGCCTGTTGGACGAAGCCCGCGCCGTAGAGCAAAGCAAGGTATTCGACGCCGCCGTATTCTTCTCACGCTGTGAAGGCACGCTGCCCGCTCCGGAATCCGCTCACGCCATCCGTGTCGCCATCGATGAAGCGCTCAAGTGCAAGGAGACCGGCGAGCACAAGACCATCCTCTTCGGTCTGACGGGCACGGGTTACTTCGACATGGCGGCGTACATGTCGTACAACTCCGGCAAGATGACCGACTATATCCCCACCGACGCGGATCTGCAGAAGGGATTCGACTCGCTGCCCAATATTAACGTATAAGGTAAATCACGTTGCAGCTTCATTAAGCTCAACGTTCCCAACGTTAATCTTATTCGAACCGTCCGCCCACAGGCGCTCCAGATTGTAGTATGCCCGCTCCTGCTCGTGGAAGAGGTGAACAATCACGTGCCCGAAATCCGCGACAATCCAGCGGCCTTCTGAAGCGCCTTCCTTCCGGCGGGGAAATACACCCTCCGCCTCCAGCGCCTCGGTGAGTGAATCGTACAGCGCGCGGACCTGCAGCGCAGACCGTCCGGAGGCAATGACCATCGTATCCGCAATAATCGTCAGGTGCGACACATCCAGCGCGATGATGTCCTCGGCGCGCTTATCCTCCAGATGCCGCGCGATCCTCTGGGTTAATTGCATGGCGAATGGATCCATGGGTTCACTCCCCTTCTATTTGAAGTGCCTTGTCAAGACGTCTAACGCCAGTACGGTATCCGGATGTAAGAATTGCCCGCGCGATTGAACGTGACGGATGATGCCCGACATCGTCGCCACGACCGCCGATTCAAGATTATCTTGCGCAATCAGCCGCAATTCATCCAAACCGGGGTACTGTTCTCGCGAATCCTCGATCTTGTCCGCCAGATACGCAACCAGATCCAGGCGCGACATATCCGCAGACCCCGTGTTGTGTGCGCGCACCGCCCGCGCAACTTCTGGATCGGTGACGCCGAATCGTTCGCGCAGCATCGCGGCACCAACCGAAGCATGCAGCAGTTCAGGATTCTCCCAGCGCTGGGCGTCGTACTCGATGCCCAGCCGATTGGCCTCCGTGCGCAAACCCTCGTCATCTAAGTATTTCGCGTTATCATGCAACAATCCTGCAAGATCGGCCTGTTCGACAGAAACATCATATCTAGCCGCTAATTCGACGGCTTTCGCCGCCGTCCCCATCGAGTGCTGAAACCGCTTCGGTGATAATGTTTCCTTGAGAATCCTTACCATCTCATCCCGCGATTTTAACGCTGGCGGATCATACAACCGTTCCCTGTCGATGTAATCCACAACCGCCGCTGGTACGCTCTTCTCTATCGACAATCCGGCGTGAACCCGCGCCCGCAGCGCCGTCGATGAAATATCCGGCAATTGCGCATCGACCCATTCAATCCGCGCGCCGTAATCCATCCGCAGCCGTTCCGCTTCAGCCGCCGCGACTTCCCGCTTTACTCCCGCTCTGGGGAACACCGCGAACGCGCACAGCCGCGCCAGTTCCGCAGCTTTATACCATTTGTGCAAATCCAACAATAAATCCGCGCCGATGAAGTACACATACTCCGCCTGTTCCAATTCCAGCAATGCCTTAACCGTATCGATCGTATAAGTTTCCCCGGTGCGCCGCAGTTCAATATCGCTGACCTTAATCCGCTCCAAGCCGTCCAACGCAACGCCCAGCATCGCCAACCGCTGTTCACCCGACGCGCCTTCGACAGGCTTGTACGGCGGATTGCCAGCGGGCATGAACCACACCTCGTTCAAAGCCAACGCGTCCAACGCCGCACTCGCCATCCACAAGTGTGCGTTGTGCACCGGGTTAAACGTCCCGCCCAATATCCCAATCCTGTAAATAATTGCTGCCTCCCTGACAAATACTACCGTGTACATGGAGGTATAATTTATGCAGCCGCTTGACCACCCGACCCCCGTATCCGGGCGTATTGACCGCGTTGGACTGCGCCTGCTCATCCTTGCGCTGTGTGTCGGCTGGTTCTATCTGCTGTGGGCGCAGCCTTGGCCCGCGCTGGCCGCAGGCATTGCGCTGGCAATCCTGTGGATGTTCGTGATCAAGCTGGGCGAACAGCGATCCCTTGCCGCCCGTGAAACCAGCCTGCGCCGACGCATCGGCGGCCAAATCGCCGTAGACTCTCTTATCCTGCAATCGGCGGCCAGCGCCTCCGCCAACGCCGCCACATGGCTGTCGGAGCTGATCCCGCTGATCGGATTTGAACAGGCGGACGACGGCGTTACAGCCCAGTCCGACGGCAAGCGCGTATACATCGTCTGTCTGCGCAAGCACGGCTCGTCGAAGGCTGGCCGTGATGACGTGCTCGCGTCCGTCCGCAGCGCCCGTGAACACGGCGCGGATGTGTGCGTCGTGTGCGCAACCTGTCCATTCGCTTCCGAGGCTGTACTCCTGGCTGAGGAATTGCAGCCGCGAACCCGTCTCCTCGGCCGTGAGGGGCTGATACGCATCGCTGGTGTCGCCGCTCCCGCCACCAACGAGCAGCTGCGCGACTTGGGCCGCCGCGCCCGTGACCGCCGGTTTGACCCCGCCCTCTGGAAGGCCCGCCTCCTCCAGAATGGCAAATCAAAACGCTACGGGTTGTACGGCCTGGGCATGCTGGCCATGCTGATCGTCACCCGCCACTGGGCATATATCGTCCCGTCGGTTCTGTGCCTGCTCCTGTTCTACCTCAGCCGCCGGCAGAAGGTCAAGGCTTTTGAACTGTGATTACTCAATGATATCATGACAACTTCAAGTTGTCAATACCCTACGCAAAATATTTCTGCAGAATATTTTTTAGGACAGCTCCAACTTGCGCAGCAACTCAGGTTTTTCACGCTTGGCGCGGTACAGCACGAATTTCGAGCCGATCACCTGCACGGGCTGCGCGTGTACCTTGGCGCATAACGCGTCGCTGGCCTCACGTGTGGATTCGAACGACGCGCCCTTCTGGAGCGTTACCTTGATGCACTCGCGGGCCTCCAGCGCATCCCAGGCCTGTTTGACGACTGTTTCGGTAATGCCCTCTTTTCCTATGTGCAATACGCTCTCCTGCGTGTTCGCAAAGCCACGCAGCAGTGCCCGCTGCTTACTATTTAATAACTCATCTGCCATCAGAACTATTCAACCTCGCAATCATTCTGTAAAGTCAAACTCCATCCCTTCCACGAATACGCTGCTGCCCTGCTCCGCGCCCTGCGTCCTCAACGCCTCGATCACGCCCAGCTTTATCAGTGAACGGTGGAACCACGCCAGCGACTCCTGGTCAGAAAAGTTAACGGAATCCACCAATCGACGCATGCCCGGCCCTTCGACGAAGTATGCGTCCGCTTCCTGCCGGATTTCAAAACCTGTCGCAGCCTCGATCGATTCCAACGAATCCAGCGCCCCGCTCTCCGGTTCCGGAATGGTCGCGGGCATTGTCGAAAGCAGCCGCAGAATCTCTCCCAGCGCCGCGTCCAACCCACGGTTTTGCGCCGCGCTGACTGGGAATATGGGGATACCCGGCAGCGCGGCGCGCAGTTTCGCGACGGCCTCGTCCGATCCCGGCAGGTCTATCTTGTTGGCCAGCACGATCCGCGCGCGTGCCGCCAGATCGTTTTCGCTGCGCGGCAGGTTTCCCGGTTCACCCATATTCCGACGGGAGAACTGAGCCAGCTCATTCTGTATAATTCTATAATCGTTAACCGGATCGCGCCATTCATCCCCAGATACGTCGATCACGTGCACCAGCAGCCGCGTCCGCTCCGCATGCCTTAGGAATGCGTGGCCCAATCCGACGCCCTCGCTCGCGCCCTCAATCAGCCCCGGCAGATCCGCCAGCACGAAATCCCCGCCGCCGTACCGAACCATGCCGATATTTGGCGAGAGGGTAGTGAAGGGATAATTCGCAATCTTAGGCTTTGCGCTTGAAACAACCGAAAGTATTGTGGATTTCCCCACGTTGGGATAACCGACCAAACCCACGTCGGCGATCAGCTTCAGCTCCAGCTCCAATTCGACAAAGACCGCCTTCTCGCCGGGCTTGGCGAAGTTAGGCGCTTGACGTGTCGGCGTCGCGAACCTGGCATTCCCCCAACCGCCGCGGCCGCCGCGCAGCAAGGTCCGGCGTTCGCCGGGCAGACGCATGTCCACCAGCAGTTCGCGCTCGCCAGCCTTACGGATCATCGTGCCCGGCGGCACCCGCACCACGATATCCTCGCCGCCCTTGCCCGACCGGTTCTGACTGCCGCCATCCTGCCCGCCCGTCGCCTCGTACTTCGTCTTGTAGCGAAAATCCATCAGCGTGCGCAGCTGCGGATCGGCATGGATTATCACATCGCCGCCGCTGCCGCCGTCGCCGCCGTCCGGCCCGCCATTTTGCAGGAATTTTTCACGGTGGAATGATACGCAGCCATTGCCGCCGTTCCCGGCGCGCACCTTAATCCGAGCTTGATCGACAAACATCAATTATCCTTTCGCATCTATAACAATCATCAAATAATAATCGCCGCAACCAGCGCGCCTAACAGCGCACCGCATAATACCTCGACCGGCGAGTGACCGATCCACTCGATCAGCGTCTCCTGCTTGATCGGTTCGCCCCGTTCGATCAAGTTTTCCAGGTCTGTAATGATTTTATTAATTACTTTGGCGTGCTTGCCCGCCTGTCTGCGCACGCCGGACGCATCATACATCACGATCAGCGCCAGCGCACAGGCCAGCGCAAATACAGGTTCCCCAAACCCCTCCTGGAATCCGATGCCCATGGCCAGAGCGGTGGCGAACGCAGCGTGCGAAGAGGGCATACCGCCCGACTGCATAATCTTTCTAATGTGAAAACGTTTCTCGGTTATAAGCACCACAACCACCTTTGCGATCTGCGCGATCGACCAAGCGAGCAGTGACGTCCACAGCGCGCGGTTTTCGAATAGGTGGCTGATGCGTTCCAAAGGCTGCACCCCTTCAGGCTTTGCTCTTTACCGAGTATTCCCGTATGATATCGACGAATCCCGCCAGCAGTTCACCCTTTTCCCCTAGCGGTTTTAACGAATTCAACGCCTCGTTTTCTACCATATCCACTAATCGCTGACACCATTCCATCCCTTCAATCGCCGGGAGTGTCAGCTTATCCGCGTCCTTGCCCGTGCGTTTGCCCATGGCCGCCGGATCGCCCTCGATATCCAGCATGTCGTCGCGCACCTGGAAGGCCAGGCCCAGCATGTTGCCGTATGTGAAGGCGATGTCCTCTTCCGCCTCGCCGCCGCCAGCCAATATAAATCCAGCCGCGACCGCCGCCTGGAACAGCGCCGCCGTCTTGAGGCGATCCAGCATTATCGTCCACTCGCTGCGTTTGTGATCGTCGGCGTCGCGCAATTCGGCAGCGTTGGCGCCCAGCAGATCCAAATACTGGCCTCCGGCGATGCCCCTCACGCTGGCCGCGTGCATTATGGCCAGCGCCGCGTTGAGGCGCGGCGCCATCCGCTTCGGCTCATTGCTAGCCTCGTTCATCATCTGCTCCGCCGCGAACGCCAGCAGCGTATCCCCGGCCAGTATCGCGAAACCCTCGCCAAACTTTATATGGTTGGATGGTTTACCTCTGCGCACATCATCATTATCCATTGCGGGCAAATCGTCGTGGATCAGCGAGAAGCAGTGGATCATCTCCAGCGCCGCCGCGAATGGCAGCGCCTCGTTGTAGTCTCCCCCCAACGCCTCGTTAGCGGCCAGCAGCATGGCCCCGCGCAGCCGCTTCCCGCCGCCCAGCAGGCTGTAGCGGATGGTTTCGCCCATAAAATCAGGCGGGCTTAACATACACGTCATAAATTCTAAGCGCTTCTCAATGTCGGCGGCCCACCGGTCCAAGCGTTCGTTAATCATAACCATTATGATCACCCTTCCTTTGCAAGCGTGGTGGCGCTGTCAAAGTCCAGGGTCAGCTCCACCAACGCCTTCTCTGTCCGGTTCAGCTGATCGTCCAGCGAGCGCGCCAGGCGCATGCCTTCCGCGTAAACCGCCATGGATTGCTCCAGCGTCAACTGTTCGGTCTCCATGCGCCGCACGAGCGATTCCAGACTTTCCATACAGGATTCAAAGGATATATCCGTCCCGCCAGGATTTGAATCCTCGGCCACATTCATAGTCTTAGCTTGCCGCGCCATCCGCCGTACTCCCTTCAACCGGAACCGCCTGGCTCGACTCAATCTGGATTGTCCGCGCCTCAATCCGGCCGTCCCGCATACGTATATTTATTATTCTATCAGAATCAATCTGCGTCGCTTTAGTCAGCCAATGACCTCGTTCGTCCGACACCATTGCATACCCACGTTCCAATACATTTTCTGGATTCAGAACTGTTAACCTTCCAACAATACCATCCAAGCCTAACCGTCTTGGCTGGACGATACGGCCCGCGCAGGATTTGAGCCGCTCGCGCAGCTCGGTTACTCGGTGGCGGCGTTCCTCGAGCGTCCGACTGGGTTCCAGCATTGTTAGCCTCGCGGTTAGCGCCTTCAACCGATCCCGCGAACGCTGGAGCTGCCGATCCGTGCTGCGTCTCAACCGACCGCGGTACTGCTCGATCTGGTCTAATAACGATTCTCTCAATGGAATCGTCAATTCCGCAGCCGCCGACGGCGTCGGCGCGCGTACATCCGCCGCGAAATCTGTCAAAGTGGTGTCGGTCTCATGTCCGACCGCGCTCACTATGGGTTTTGAACACGCCGAAACCGCTCTCACGACAATTTCTTCGTTGAACGCCCACAGATCCTCCAGCGAACCGCCGCCTCGTCCGGTAATTATAACATCTATGAATCCCAAACTATCCAACAGCCGTATCGCTCGTGCGATTTCCTCAGCCGCGCCTTCGCCCTGCACTCGCACAGGTACCAGATATAGCGGTATTCCCGCGTGTCTCCTGGCTGCCACATGCTGTATATCGTGGATGACAGCGCCTGTCGGCGATGTGACGACGCCCACGCCGCGCGGCAGCAGAGGCAGAGGTTTCTTTCGCGCCGCGTCGAATAGGCCTTCCGCGAGCAGCTTTTTCCGCAGCTGTTCATACCGCAGGAATAGCGCGCCCACACCGTCCGTCCGCATGGCTTCTACGTAGAATTGGTACGTCCCGTCGCGCGGGAACAGCGCCGCCCGGCCGTCCGCGACGATCCGGAATCCATCCTCCGCCCTCAATTCGCACATCTGCGCCTGGCTGCGAAACATGACGCACGCGATGCGCGCGCTCTCATCCTTCAGCGAGAAGTAGAGGTGGCCGCTGCTGTGCCGCTTCAAGTTGCTGATCTCGCCGCGCAGTTTCAACGACTGGAGCATCGGATCGGCGGCCAGCGATTTTTGGACATAGGCGTTCAACTCCGACACGGATAGCACCCGTTCGGACGTTTGAACCAGCCGCTCATCCGCGTCGAATCCGCTCGAACGCGCCAGCAAATCCAGCCGCTCGATTAGGTTCAACTCATGCAGGTTCGTGTCATAAGCTATTCGGTTGTACACGCGCGCTCCGCCGCCTCCAGCGTATTGCTCATCAGCATGGCGATAGTCATCGGTCCGACACCGCCGGGCACTGGCGTAATCGCGCCCGCAACCTTGGCCGCGCTGTCGAAATCCACATCGCCGTATAACTTCTTGCTGCCCTCTTTGCGGTTGACGCCCACGTCGATCACGACCGCGCCCGGCTTAATCATGTCGCCCGTGATCAGCCCGGCCTTGCCGACCGCCGCGATCAGCAGATCCGCCTGCCGCGTTACCGCGCCGAGGTCTGGCGTCTTGGAATGGCAGATCGTCACGGTGGCGTCGCGCTGCAGCAGCAGTAATGCTACCGGCTTGCCGACAATATTCGACCGTCCGACAACCACGGCGTGTTTCCCAGCGATATCATAACCTATTCCGTCCAGCAAAGCGATGATGCCCTTGGGCGTGCACGGCTCGAATACCTGCGTGCCCAGCATCAGCAATCCGGCGTTCACCGGGTGGAACACGTCGACATCCTTCGACGGGTGGACGTGCTGGACGATCCGCTTCTCGTTGAACCCCTTGGGCAGCGGCAGTTGAACCAGTATGCCGTGCACAGTCGTATCCTGATTCAAACGATCGATAGTGGCGAGCAGCTCCGGCTCGGGCGTGTCGGCGGATAGCCGCAGCACGGTGGAGCGGATGCCCAGTTGGTTGCACGCCTTCTCCTTGTGCTTGACGTAAACTTGGCTGGCCGGATTATCGCCCACCAGTATAACGGTTAAGTGAGGATAAATACCTCGCCCGATCATCGACTGGGTGCGTCCGGTCAGCTCTGCCAACAACTGTTCAGACCGAGCCTTGCCGTCTATAATATCTGCAGCCATAATAATTCATCCTTCATATTAATAATGCGGCTTCTCGTTGCGCTGGATGCTGCCCAGCACGCCATTTATAAAAGTTATCGCCTCGTCGGTGGAGTATATCCGCGCCAGCTCGATGGCGGCGGCTATCGCAACCGATGCCGCGCTGTCCGCATTCTCGTCCGGCTTGAATAATAATTCATGAACCGCTAGCCGCAGTATCAGCCGATCAATGCGCGTCAGCCGATCGATAGACCAGGACGACAGATTCCGCGCGATGATCTCGTCCAACTCCGGCGTGAGAGATTCCACCGCTCGGACGGTCTGGCGGATCTGGTCAACCCTGTGGTCGTCGCTGGGTATCTCGATGAGGTCGCGGAGCGTCGCGTCGTCGTCGGGCGAAAAGCCGCCCTCGACGCCGCGCACCCCGCGCGCATATAGCAGATGCAGTATGGCGGCGCGTGCCTGACGCCTCGATGATCCCGCCGCGCCGTCCGTCTGTTCTGTATTAGTTACAGTAATGTTGACATCATTATCCATCGTGTTAACCATTATGAATCACGGTGGGTCAGGCGTTCCCATTTGTCGCTGAGCCATCCGCGCAGCGCTTTCGAGCGTCCGATAATCCATCCGGCGACGAAGCACGCCACGATCAGCAGCGTTTTCCAGAATCCGATACTAAGGAAACTGACGGCGACTGCCACGCCCAACAATCCGCACAGCAGCGCGCAGGCCGCCGTGCCAGGCTTGAACATATTCTGCCAGAATCCGCCCTGATCACGATCCGACGGCATTCACGTCGCCCCCTTCAGCAAGCTCGGCGGCCTCAATAACTTCGGCATCTACGACAGCATTCCCGATATCAACGGGTTCGCCGTCGGAGTTCTCTTTGTTTATTGAATTATAATCGATCCTACTGTTCATGCTGAACATCGGGTCGAGCACATCCTCATCCGGGAACGCGATCGATGCCAAGACGGGTACGGCGGGCTGATCATCCACGATGGAGCCCAGCGGGATCGGTATAGCATCGGGTTCGAGGTCGGGTTCGGATATGATTTCGGGTTTGGATTCAGGTTCACGCGGAAGCTCCGGTTCAGGTGTCCGTTCGGTTTTGATTTCATAATGATTTTCACGGATTTCTTGCGGCTTTTCAGGAGCGGATGCGGATCCCGGCAATGCCTTTTGGGTGGTAACTATCGGCACGGATTCGGGCAGCATCAGTGGCGGCGTGGTATCGTCCACGATCACCTGCACGCTGGATACCGCTATTCCCGCGCATTCAGATAGGTAAGCTATGATTTCCTTCTGCAGCGCGGCGGTCACCTTGGGCATCGAGACGCCTGAACGCATGGTGGCGCGCAGACGGATGGTCGCCTTGTCAGCATCGCTGGTGATCGTGGTCTTGCTGACGGTCATTTCCGGGTGTTCGGCGACACACTTTTGGACGAGGTGCTCCAGCGCGGGCCGGGCTATGGTGAGCGTACCGCGATCGATCTGGGTTGCGGCAAAGAATTGCTCCTTCTGCCGCTTCGGGATCAGGCTGATCCATTGGCGGATGCCCCACAACGCCAGCAGCAGCCCGCCGACCAGCAGTGCGGCCAGCGCGAACCACACGCCCTCGCGGATCGCATGCACCACCGATAGCCCCATGAATGCCTGGGCCAGCTTGATGCCGAAGTCATACACCGGCTTTGGCGCATGCAGTCCGGTCATGATTAGCAGCAGCCCCAGCGCTAGCAGAATAAGTCCGCTGAGCGCGATCAATACTCGGTCATACCAACGAATTCTCATGAATCCTCCTTAAACTTTAGTCAAGCAACTCCGCAAATTTCAGCAACTCACAGCGTGCCATCCGCTAAAATGGCCTCTGCCTCGTCGTCGGTTTGGGAGCCGTCCAGGTGGGATCCGACAATCTTTGCGTCGGGGATTTTATCCTCTTCATTAATCTCAACATCCACTATTTCGACATCGATGTCGATATTGTCCTCCGATTCGCTAGGGGCAAGTTCGTCGGGCGATTCGCTGGGTTCCTCGGGGTTTTCCGACACCGACAGCGGCGGCTCGAATTCCGCGGAAGGCAGGTCGACATCCTCGGCGGTGGCAGGTATTGGATCGACCGATTCCTTGCCGAGGATGGGACGCGAGCGCACCACCTGGCCGATCGTTGTACCGCGCGCGGGTTCGCTGGGCAGTGCGACGCTGGCGGCCTGGGCCATATCCTGGCTAAGCTGGGTCTCCTTCTCGAAGCTGACGGCCAGCACGTGCACGTCCACTTTCACCACGTGAAGTCCGGTCATCGTCTCGATGGATTTGCGTACGGCCTCCTGCACATCCCGGCAGACTTTCTGGATGGGCTTGCCGTACTCGACCGTGAATACCAGATCGACCGAGGCCTCCTCCGAGCCGACCTCGACCTTAACGCCGCGGGTGACGGGCTTCTGCTTGCGTCCAAGCAGATCGGCGATCGAGGAAGCCGTGCCCATCGCGGCTACGCCGTCTATCTCGGCGGCGGCCATGCCCGCGATGATCGCGACCACCTCGCTCGCGTAGGTTATGGAGCCGATCTCCGTCATGCTGGTGGCAACATGCGCGGGCAAATTCTCGTTAGCCATATGTTAATCCCCCTAGTTCTGTCGTATTACCTTAGTATACCAGATTGCCCATTGATTTACAAATGTATTCTGGACATGTGTGTAACCGGAATTTCGACAGATATCTATCTTCTATTTAGTTAGTATGATCTTTACACTGTCCGGTGATTCACCCGTTTCAGCCGTAACCATCTCCAGAATGCTGGCCATCTGCTGGCTGGTCAGCTTCTCCTGCTTGACGACCACGTTGACCGAGCCGGGTCTGACGGTGATATATGAATCGCCGAATCCGCGCGCCGACATCAACCCTTGCAGCGTGGCCTCCGTCGCGATGGATTTGGCCAGCGCGAGTTTCTCACCGCGCGCCTGTTCGAGGGTGGTGGCGTCGGCGTTCACGTCGGCGATCAGCGCGTCGAGCATCGCGATGGATTGATCCCTGGCGGCGTCCATCTGCTGCTTATACGTTATGAATGAATTAAGCGTGGTCAGCGTTGTCTCGCCTTCGCCGCCTGGCGTTGGAGTGGCAACAGGCGCGGCCGTGACTTGCGCTGTCAATGGCTGGCGAATCGTGACTGGCAAGCCGACGACATTCGTCGACGGGCGGCTGATGGCGGCCCAAGCGCCGCTGATCACCAACAGCAGGCACAGCCCCGACATAGCGATTATTCGTGAACGCGAGGATGTCGTGCGCGAAACGTTGGCCGTGTTGCGCATTTCGATGGGTTTCGACATAATCGGCGCGTCAGGCACGGCCGATGCCACACTCTTGATGATAGGCGCGGCGTTTAAGGTTTGGCTGGTCTGGCTGGTTTGAGTAGTAGATGAATAGACAGTGCGTTGCTCCGGCGCGGATTTCGCCTGAATCTTCTGAACATTCTGAACCTTAACGGATTTTGGCGCACGCTTCGGCAGCTTGGGCGCGAACGCCAGCAGAGTCAACGGCGAGCGTGGTGCGGCGGTCTTAGCTGGTCGGGAAGCCTTCGGCGTGGCGGGCTGCCTGATCTGGGCGGCGGGCCTGACGATCTCCAGCGGTTCATTGAGCGCGGCCGATGGCTGACGGACGGTGAAAAGGTTATGGGTCATGAGGTTTGCCTCCTATCCTTATGCGTACATATAGAAATTGCAGCTACGGACACGGCTGGCCGTGTCCGTATAATGTACTAGCGGGATAGTGAGGTATATGACTGAAAATAGTTACTTAATATCCAGCGTCTTTATCAAATCCATGTCGTCAAAATCCTGATTCTCGCCGCACATGCCCCAGATGAATGCGTAATTGGATGTGCCCACGCCCGTGTGGATCGACCACGACGGCGAGATCACCGCCTGTTCGTTGTGCAGCACGACGTGCCGCGTCTCATCCGGCTCGCCCATCATATGGAATATCGCCTGGCCCGGCTTCACGTCGAAGTAGAAGTAGACCTCCATACGCCGTTCATGGGTGTGGCAAGGCATGGAATTCCAGTTGCCACCCGATTCTAGTTCGGTCAAACCCATGCATAGTTGGCAAGTCTGCATAACTGACGGATGCAAATATTGGTATATAGTGCGTTTGTTGCAGGTTTCGGCAGCGCCCAGCGGCCTCGGATTTGCCTGGGACATATTAATCTTTATAGTTGGGTAAGTCTTATGCGCCGGGCAGCTGTTGATGTAGAATTTCGCGGGATTCAAGCGGTCTACGCTTGCGAACGCCAGTTCCTTTGAACCCATGCCGACATACAGTCCGTCGCGTGCGGCCATCTTGCACACCGTGCCGTCAACCGTTATGATGCCCGGCCCGCCAACGTTGATAACGCCCAACTCGCGGCGTTCAAGGAAGTATGATGCCGCCAGTTCCTTTGAACCCGTAAGCTCCACGGATTTTTCGACGGGCATGATGCCGCCCGCGATGATCCTGTCGAAGTGGCTGTAAACCAGCACCGCCTCATCCGCCTCGAAGATGGTCTCGATCACGTACTCCTCGCGCAGCCGCGCGGTCGTGTAATGCTTGGCGTCCTCGGGATGACTGGGTTTTCTGACCGAAAGCCTCATTTGGATTCCTCCTCGTATAATTGTAATTGCGGATCACTAAGCGATTCGCGCAGCTGAATCCCATCTACCAGGCGGTATATGGTCGCGGCGCACGCTGGATTCACAAGCCATTCGACAAAGGCCTCCACCGTCCGCGACTGATAGGCCATGACCGTGCCGTAGCGAACCCCATCGATCATCTTGTTGCGGAAATTGCTGTCGGACCAATACAACATATCCTTCATCGGGTCGTACGGCGCTGTGATCAGCAGCGTATGTGTACCGCGAGCGCCGTTGTTATATATCGCCATCAACTGGACCACGTCGCCGGGCTGCACGGATTCCAAGAACGCGCGCGCCGCCTGCTTATTTTCGCGCGAGGTTCTGTCCTGGCTGAAATCGTAGCTGGCAATTTCCACGAATGGATTGCCCGTGCCCAGCAGCGGCAGTATCCACGCCGCGCCTTGAACCCGCCCGCTCTTCTCATCGTTGGGTCGTTCGGGCATGTACAGCGTAATCCCTGGGTGTTCGGCCAACTCATACGCCGCAGATACGTCCGCGAACGCGTTGATCAGGTAACGCTTGCACTGGCCGGGCGATGTGAGCGTGCCCGACTTGCGCTGCGTACCATCATCCAGTTGGATCGAGGCGATCCAGTCAGCGATCAACGCCTCGCGCGCGGTGCCGTACGTGATGCCGCGCGTGATCAATTCCTTCTTGCCGTTGGCCAGCGTAGCCTCGATCTCCAGCGGTATAGTGGGAGAATCCCAGTCTTCAGCCGTCTCCGGATCGACGTTCCGCCGGGGCATGGTCAGAGGCAGCGATAGTTTTGAACCTGCAACGGTGTATGTTTTATAATCAAACCGCACGGTCCACTCTTTGACGTTCGAACCTTTGGCCTTCAATTCCCACACCTGTCCGGCCACCCGAACCGTCGGCGCATACACAGCTATGGCCGCAAACGCCTGTTGTGTTATAAGCGCCAGCATCAGCGCTATTACAACTATACGTCGTATTGTGTTAGCTTTTGTATTAACCGATCCCTTCTTCCTGACCTTATCATCATTAATCATAACCGTTCACTCGTCAGGGATCCAGCGCTGGCGCACTGTAAATGTAATCGGTGGTGATAACCGTAGGCTCATGGCTGGTGCCGAAGTACAGCGCCCTCCAATCCGTACCCGTCGCGTAATCGCGCTGACATAATGCGCAGCGGATATCCGAACAGACCGCACACGACACATACGGACACCATGGCGCAGGGCCGTGCAGCGCCGGGTCATACTTGCTGCCCTCTTTCGCGCAGCTGGCCCAATGGCCGCCATACTTGCAGTCGGGGGCTTGGCACACGTGGATCAGGTGCAGTTCGTATTGGCTTTCGATCGTGCCGTTGTATTCTACGCCGCAGACCTTGCACAGCCTGCCGCGCACCCGACGCGGGCCGGTGGACCACATGCCGCTGTCGATTAATATCGGGTTTTCGTCCTCGTCGACCGCGATGCCGATCATGTCGATGCCTTCGGGCGGGTAGTCGCTGTCCTCGATCAGGCCGCTGTTGTGGATGAGTATCCGCGAATTCACATGGAATTCTTCTATATAACAACCCGCGCCCAGCGCGATTGGCAGATCCTTCATCGCATAATCGACGGTCAGGTTCACGTATTCGCCCGTGAACAGGATCACGCTGCCCTGCGTGAACCCGAATAGCGCCGTCTTGCCGTTGGCGCGGGTATAGCGCAGCGCCGGATTGAACTGCCGGTTGTGCGTATACGTTATCTTGGTGAAGTGGGGATTAAGCCCTTCGCTGACGACGAGCTCGCCATTCTTGTAGATATGGATGGATTTGTCTGCTACTAGTACCGCGTAAACATCCGACGCGTCGATGCCCTTGGTCGCCTCGATGTCGTCAAAGAGCGTCGCGTCCGACGGATCGCCCAGCGAACCATCCAATTGGATCAGCCGACGCACCAGCATAGCCATCGCAGCGGTGGTCGGGTCGTCCTCATCCAGGGGCGTCTCAGTCGAAATAGCCAGCGTATAGCGGCCTGTGCCCTGGCCAGCCTCGGCCTTGAGGATGTTCGTCCTATACAGGCCGATAACCTGTTCCGGTTCGTCGTCGTCCGAGGTGTCATCCTCTGGAATACCCTCGATGGTGGCCGTTGCGCCGCCCTCATACCAAGGCGTTTCAGAATCTACCGTATCCGCCAAATCTGCCGCATCCGCCCCTTCCACGGTCGAAGCCAGCGCTCCGGCCACTATCATGCCAGCCAAGAATATAAAAGTCAGTATCAGTGCAACCCCACGTTTCATATAATATACATCCTCCCATATTACTGCATAGGAATTATACCACGATTCGCCGTTTATTGCAAACGGTATGGATTACCCGATTAATGCAGGAGAATCCGCGCGGCTGTCGAATCTTTCCATGATCGACAAAACGACAATCATCTCGCGCCAGGAGGTTAATCCTTATGCAAGAATCATCATTATCCACGGCGTTCCGGTTCGGCGCGCAGCTGTACACGATCCGGGATCGCTGCCAGTCCCCCGAAGGATTCCGTCAGACGATGAAGGAAGTCGCCGCGATCGGGTACAAAGGCGTCCAGATCTCCGGCCAGCATCCGGGCATTGCGGCTGGGTTCATACGCGAATGCTGCGACGCTGCGGGCCTGACGATCGAGTGCACGCATGTGCCCTTCAATGATCTTACGGATCAACTGGACAAAATCATCCAAAACCACCAAATTTACAACTGCCGGTACCCAGGGCTGGGCAGCATGCCGGGGCAGTATTACGAGCGCGGCGTGTCCAGCCTAACGGAATTCTGCGGTATACTAAACGGTGTGGCCGACAAACTTGCGGACGCCGGGATGCATCTGCTATACCACAACCACGCGCACGAGTTCCAGCGGTTCGATGGGCGGCTGGCATTCGAAATTCTGCGCGAACAGTGTAACGACAACGTGCAGTTTGAGATCGATACGTACTGGGTGCAGTGCGGCGGTGGCGATCCTGCCACGTACCTGCGGGCGCGCTCCGCCGATATAATCCACTTCAAGGACATGATCGGCACAGCCAAGAATTCCAACGCCATCTGCACGGTCGGCAAGGGCAACCTGGACTGGCCGGGGATTATCCAGGCGTGCCGCGACAAGCAGATTCAATGGGCGATGGTCGAGCAGGATAACGCGGCCGAGCAAGGCGATTCGATAACGGCGCTGGCCGATGCGTTCGATTTCTTGGTGAAGATGGGTGTTGATCCGTAATACTGGACGGTGGTGAAGCATGCGTTACATTCTACTAATCTGCGACGGGTGCGCCGATAAGCCCGTCGCGGCCTTAGGCGGCAAGACCCCGCTGGCCACGCTGGATTTACCTGCCATGGCCGCGATCGGCGGCGGGCTGTTGGGTTCGGCGCGGACGGTGCCTATCGGCGTGCCGCCGGGCAGTGACACCGCTATCCTTACAATATTTGGCAGCGATGTCAGGCGCGAGTACAAGGGCCGGGCCGCGCTGGAGGCGGCGGGCGCGGGCGTCGATTTGAACCCGGGCGAGGTTGCGTTAAGGGTGAATCTGGTCTCGCTGGATCTGTCGGACGCGGATTCGTCAAATCCATTCGACACGGCGCGGATGCGATCCCACAACGGCTGCGGCATCGAGGGTGAGGACGCGCTGGAGTTGGTGCGCGCGCTGGAATCCGACCCGACATTCGCGGAGCTGTCGAAACGTGTCGGGTTTGTCATACATCCGTCGCCGACATTCCGACAGATCGGTGTGCTAGCGCCGTCGAATGATACGACCGACGCGCCGTTCACACTGGGTGAGCCGCACATGATACTCGGCCAGCCCATAGCGGATCATCTGCCAAAGGCTAACCGAGCGGCGGACTTGACCGCGCTGATGCGCTTATCGTTCGACATACTGCGCAAGCATCCTCTGAATACCGCGCGGGGTGGGCGCGCCGCGAACTGCATCTGGCCCTGGGCGGCAGGCCGTGCGATGACGCTGCCGGACTTCAAATTGAAGTATGGCCACTCCGGTCCCGTCGTTACCGCCGTGCCATTGATGAAGGGGATTGCCCGCCTATCCGGTTTGCCCGCGCCCGATGTGCCCGGAGCGACGGGGGATATCGACACCAATTATGAAGGCAAGGTCGCCACACTGCTGGATGGATTCAACAACGGCGCGGACTTCGGCTGCATCCATGTCGAAGCGCCGGACGAGTGTGCGCACGCCCAGGACGTCGAGGCCAAGCTGGAATCGCTGCGCCGATTCGACGCGCGGATAGTGCGTCCGTTGCTGGATCAACTGCCCGCCATCGACCCGGCGTTCAGGATTCTACTGCTCAGCGATCACCTGACATTGCTGTCGAATGGCGCGCATGACGCCGACCCAGTGCCTTTTGCAATATACGACAGCCGCAAACCGGGCGAGCCGATGGCGTTCACCGAAGAGAACGCGCGCTACGGCCGCTACGTCGCCGACGGCATGACCTTAATGGATTTGTTATTTGATGAATCTGTTATATAATAGATCTGTTGTTTGAAGGTGGAATGTGATATGAAGATAAGTTTCTCAACCCTCGGCTGTCCCAGATGGAGCTGGCAGGATATCACGAGCACGGCGCGCGACTTGGGCTATAACGGCATCGAGGTGCGCGGCATCGGTGCGGACATCTCCGCGCCTTCCATCCCACAGTTCGCGCCGGATGCGATAGCGGGCACTCGCGCCCAGCTGGATAAGCTCCACCTCACTATACCGTGCCTGGCGTCTGAATGCACGATCCACGACCGCGCCGCCGCCGCGCGCACTGCGACTGAGGTCGCCGCCTACATCAAGCTGGCCAAGGCGCTGGGTGTTCCTTATATACGCATAATGGGCGCAGCTGCCGTCCCGCAGCCGATGGGCGTTGTCGATGAAAGCTTCGTGCGCGAACAGGCCCAACAATTCGGCGAACAGGCCCAGGCCGCTGGCGTAACCTTGCTGATGGAAACGCATGGCATCTGGTCTGACAGCGAGAAGCTGGCGCGATTGTTAGAAAAAGTTAACAATCCATCCGTGCAAGCGCTGTGGGATGTTCACCATCCTTACAGATACCACGGTGAGAAGCCGCGCGTCACGCTGGATAACCTCGGCCAGTATATCCACCATGTCCACCTGAAGGATTCGCGGATGGAGGGCGACACCGTCCGGTATGCGCTGCCGGGTTATGGCGACGTGCCGTTCGAGGAAGCGGTTGGGTTATTAGAGGATAATGGTTATAAGGATTTCTATTCTCTGGAATGGGTTAAGCGGTGGGATCTGACGCTGGAGGAACCGGGGATTGTGTTCGCACACTTCATAAATATTATGAGGTCGCTGGGTAAATAACGCCGTAGAATGTTCACACGGGAGGTTATTACTATATGAAATGCGGCGTTATCGGGCTGCCGAACGTCGGCAAGTCCACCCTGTTCAACGCGATCACCCAGGCTGGCGCGGAGGCTGCGAACTACCCATTCTGCACGATCGAGCCGAATACGGGCGTCGCGGCTGTTCCGGATCATCGCGTGGACGCTCTGGCCGAGATGTTCCATCCGAAGAAGACGACGTATGCGTATGTCGAATTCGTGGACATCGCGGGGCTGGTTAAGGGCGCGAGCCGGGGCGAGGGGCTGGGGAATAAATTCCTGTCGCATATCCGCGAGGCCGACGCGCTGGTGCACGTGGTGCGTTGCTTCGAGGATTCGAACGTGCTGCACGTGGATGGCAGCGTCGATCCCACGCGTGACGCGGCGATTGTCACGCTGGAACTGATCCTCGCGGATTTGGAGACAGTATCCCACCGCCTGGAACGCGCCAAGAAAACCCAGAAGCCCGACGCGAAAACGGCCGCCGAGATAGCGCTGGCCGAACGCGCGCGAATCCATCTGGAGCAGGAGAAACCTCTGCGAACACTACAGATGAACGATGAGGAACAGGCCATAGCGCGCGGCTGGTTCCTGCTGACCGACAAGCCCGTGCTCTACGCCGCGAACATTGCCGAAACCGACGTGGGTAAACCGGAGGACGGCGTGCCCTTCGTCAAGGAGATGCGCGCGCTGGCGGCGTCCGAAGGCGCGGAACTGCTGGTCATATCCGCGCGCGTGGAATCCGAGATTGCCGTGATGGACGCGGATGAGAAGACTATGTTCCTGGAAGAATTGGGCATCGGTCAGTCGGGTTTGGATAGATTTGCCAAAGCCAGCTACAAACTATTGGGATTAATCTCATTCCTGACGGCTGGCGCGGACGAGTGCCGTGCGTGGACAATAACTAAGGGTATGCGCGCGCCGCAAGCCGCCGGGAAGATTCACACGGACTTTGAACGCGGGTTCATACGCGCGGAGGTGGTGGCGTTCGACGCGTTGACGCGCGAAGGCACCATGGCCGCGTGCCGCGAGAAGGGTTTGATCCGTTCGGAGGGCAAAGATTACGTCATGAAGGACGGGGATGTGACTCTGTTCAGGTTCAATGTCTGAAATAACTGAAACCATTTCTGAAACCATCGCTGCGTTCGCAACCCCGCCGGGTGTGGGCGGCGTCGCTGTGCTGCGTATAAGCGGATCAGACGCGGAGCGGGTATTGCGCGCGGTATTCCGGCGCGCGGACGGTCGTACGGAATGGGACAGCCATGTTCTGGTATTCGGATGGGTTATAAATAGTGATGAAGTCATAGATGAAGCCATGGCCGTGCTTATGCGCGCGCCGCGATCGTTCACGCGTGAGGATGTGGCGGAGATTCATTGCCACGGTGGTGTTGCTGTAACTAGTCGGGTATTGGCGGCGGCACTGGCGCACGGTGCGAGGCCAGCCCAGCCGGGGGAATTCACGCGGCGCGCGTTCGAGAATGGCCGCATCGACTTGGCGCAGGCCGAGGCCGTGATGCGGCTGATAGGAGCGCGCGGTGAAGCGGCGGCGCGTGCGGCGGTACGCCAGCTAAATGGCGGCGTATCAAAGTTTGCCAAAGATATCTCCGACGAATTGATAAAACTGCTGGCGGCTATCGAGGCCGCCGTCGACTTCCCGGACGAGGTGGAGGAAACCGAAACGGCGGCGCATGTCGCGGACTGTGCGGACGAACTCGCGCATAAACTGATCCATGCGTGCGATTCGCTGGCAGGACGCATCCTAGACGATGGCCTTGACGCGGTGATTGCCGGACCGCCCAACGCCGGAAAATCCTCGCTGCTCAACGCGTTGCTGGCTGAAGACCGTGCGATCGTCCATCAAACCCCAGGCACGACGCGCGACGTACTCACCGCCGAGTTGAACGTCGCGGGTATCCGAGTAAACCTGTCGGATACGGCGGGATTGCGTGATACGGATGATCCTGTTGAACTGATTGGCGTTGAACGAGCGCGTTCACGGCTGGCACAAGCCGATTTAGCGTTGATACTGTTCGACGCGTCGGAACCCATTCCCATTGAATACGCCCGGCCCACGGCAGAACTGCCGGAGGGACGCCGAGTGATCCTGTTGAATAAGTCGGATTTAGGTATCGCCGCCGATTCAACTATATTCGACACGATTACGCCAGACGCGCCGCGGCTATCCATCAGCGCGAAAACGGGCGAAGGGTTGGACGCTTTGCGGGAATTGTTAGCCGAACGCGCATCGGCATTGACGCCTGAATCCGCGACGCTCACCAGCGCGCGCCATGTCGAATCGGCGCGTGAGGCGGCGCAAGCGTTACGCGAGGCGGCGGCCAACCTCCGTCTACCGGATTTGCATGGCGCGGCGTTGGATTTAGCGGCGATCGATCTGCGCGGCGCGCTCCATTCACTTTCGGCCATCACAGGTGAATCTGCTGACGAAGCCGTACTGGATTCAATATTCAGCACGTTTTGCGTAGGTAAGTGAGATTATTCAAGACTATTTTAGGAGGAATTCACAATGCAAACCACCATACCCGCCGTCATGCCCGCCATCGATCAGACCTCGCCGTTCATGGAATTGTGCGGACAGCGGCAGAGCTGCCGCAGTTTTTCGGATCAGCCGATCAGCCATGAGACGCTGCTTCGCGTGGTTGAGGCAGCGCGCCTCGCGCCCAGCGGATGCAACAGCCAGCCGTGGAAGTTTATACTCGTAGAATCTCCGGATAAGGTCGCGCAGATCGCGCCGTGCGGCCAAGTGATGGGCATCAACGGCTTCCTCAAGGACGTCAAGGCCATCCTGCTCATATGCGAGACGCCCGCGAAACTGATGGCGCAACTCGCCGGGATCGTCGACGGGCAGTACTTCGCGAAGGGCGACATCGGCGGCGCGGCCGCGACCGCGTGCTTCGCCGCGACGGAGCAGGGGTTAGGCTCGTGCATTATCGGGCTGTTCGACAGGCCGAAGATTCGTGAGATACTTGATCTGCCGGACACGGCGCAGATCGCGTACTTCATCGCGCTGGGCTATCCAAAGAACACGGCGGTGCGGGCGAAGTCGCGCAAATCGTTGGATGAACTGCTGACAGTTGTATAAATATACCAAATATTCCGTGCAGAATTCGTTGAGCATAAGCCTTGTGCAAACGGTTCCGTCGGCATATAATATTCTATTATACTCTTTGACGGAAAAGCGGACGGTTCCATTGTCTGCCCCCAAGAGAGCGCGGGCTTGGTGCGAACTGCGCGGCAGACGGAGCGTCTTCCCACTTTTCAGGGCGTAATGGCCAGCGTCCCGGCCGAGGATTCATCCCGTGTGAATCGAAAGGTCGGCGGATATCCACCGTTAAAAGGATTAAGAGGCGGCGCATTCGCGCCAAATTGGGTGGTACCGTGAGCGTTAGCAGCGCTTCGCCCCTTTGATTAAGGGCGGAGCGTTTTTTTATCCCGGTATACGACTGGGTTATTCTGGCAATAATCATATAGGGAGGGCATTGGCATGGCAGACAAGAAGGATTCTAAGGATTCTGGTAAAAAGGACGGATTCGTCCAACATTTAACCCCACGAGACGTGGACTTCGCGCAGTGGTACACCGATGTGGTGACGCTGACCGACTTGATGGACTACGCGCCGATCCGCGGCTGCATGGTCGTTAAGCCGTATGGTTGTGCGATCTGGGAGCGCATCCAGCATGAATTGGATAGCCGATTCCACGCGACAGGCCACGAAAACGTGATGATGCCCATGCTGATCCCTGAAAGCCTGCTGATGAAGGAAGCGGAACACGTCGAGGGCTTTGCGCCGGAGGTGGCCTGGGTAACCATGGGCGGCAAGGAAGTCCTGCCCGAGAAACTGGCGATCCGCCCCACTAGCGAGGTGCTCTTCGGCGTGATGTACGCGAAGTGGCTGCACTCCTGGCGCGATCTGCCGTTCAAGTACAACCAATGGTGTTCGGTCATGCGCTGGGAAAAGACGACGCGGCCATTCCTGCGCACGGCTGAATTCTGGTGGCAGGAAGGCCACACGCTCCATGAGACCGCCGAGGAAGCGCAGGACGAGACGCTTCAAATGCTGGAGGTCTACCGTGAGACCTGCGAGGATGCCATCGCGATGCCCGTTTACACGGGCCGCAAGAGCGAATCCGAAAAGTTCGCCGGAGCGCAAGCCACGTATTCCGTCGAGGCCATGATGCAGGACGGCAAGTCGCTCCAGGCAGGCACGTCCCACAACTTCGGCACGAATTTTACCAAGACTTACGACATAAAATTCCTTTCGAGGGATGGAGTGCTGACGCATCCATTCGGGACGTCGTGGGGAACCTCGACGCGGCTGATCGGCGCGCTGATCATGGCGCACGGCGACGAGCGCGGCCTGAAGCTGCCGCCACAGATCGCGCCCATCCAAGTGGTGGTCGTCCCCGTCGCCCAGCATAAGGAAGGCGTCCTCGAAGGCGCGAAGGCCGTCGCCGACACGCTGACGGCGGCGGGCATCCGGGTGAAGTTTGACGACCGGGATACCGTCAGCCCGGGATTCAAGTTCAACGATTGGGAACTGAAGGGCGTACCCATCCGCCTGGAGATCGGACCGCGCGACCTGGCCGCGAACCAGACGGTTTGCGTCCGCCGCGACAATTATGAAAAAGAAACCGTTTCGATCGACGGCATTGCGGAGACGGTCAAGGCGCTGCTAAAGACGATCCAGCAGGGCATGTTCGACACAGCCAAGGCGTTCATGCAGGATCGAACGGAGACCGTCACCACGTTCGAGCGGCTGACGGAGGTCGTACAGCGCGGTTTCGCCAAGGCGATGTGGTGCGGCGAAACATCCTGCGAGGATGAGATCAAGGCTAAATCCGGCGCAGGCACGCGGAATATGCCCTTCGATCAGACACCATTCGCGGATACCTGTGTCCACTGCGGCAAGCCCGCCAAGCATGTGATGTATTTCGCGAAGGCGTATTAAGAGGTATTATGTCCAAAAGAATCATCCTGACGGGCGGCGGCACTGCCGGGCATGTGACGCCGCACCTGGCCCTCATTCCGCACCTGAAAGCGGACGGCTGGGAAATCCACTACATCGGCACGGCCGACGGCATTGAACGCAAGCTGATCAGCGCGGTGCCGGGTGTGGCGTTCCACACCGTGCCCAGCGGGAAGCTGCGCCGCTACTTCGACATCAAAAACCTGACCGACCCCTTCAAAGTGATAGGTGGCGTAGGCAAGGCCTTCGCGCTCGTAGGCCAGATCCGGCCAAACGTAGTCTTCAGCAAGGGCGGGTTCGTGTCGGTGCCTGTTGTGTACGGAGCGTTTCTGCACCGGATCCCCGTTGTGCTGCACGAGAGCGACATCACACCGGGCTTGGCGAACAGGATCACCGCACCCTTCGCGAAGGCGGTGTGCACCACATTCCCCGAAGCGGCCAAGGCCATCGGCGCAAAGGGCGTCTACACGGGCACGCCGCTGCGTGAAACGCTATTCGACGGCAATCGCCAAAAAGGCCTCGCGCTGGCGGGATTCAACGGCGCAAAGCCCGTATTGCTCATGATGGGCGGCAGCACAGGCGCGGCCAGTGTGAACGCGGCCTTACGCGAGGCGCTGCCAAACCTGCTGCGCCAATTCGACATACTTCACATAACAGGCAAGGGTAACGTCGATCCCAAGCTGACCAAGACCGTCGGCTACCGTCAATTCGAGTACCTGGACGCGCAACTGCCCGACGCGCTGGCCGCGACGGACATCATGCTGTCCAGAGCCGGCGCAAACGCGCTAAGCGAAATCCTAGCGCTGCGAATCCCGTCGCTGCTGGTTCCGTATCCGCTAGGCGCCAGCCGCGGTGACCAGATTCTCAACGCCAAGTCGTTTGAAGAGCGCGGCTTTGCAAAGGTATTAGAACAGGAATCCATGACATCGGATAACCTAACCAACGCCTTACAGGATTTATTCCGCGAAAAAGATTCCATCAAGTCGAAAATGAACGCCGAGCCGATTAGCAACGGCATCGACGGGGTATTACAAGAGATAAAGCGGTACGCAGTTTAGTGCGTACCGCTTTGCCTGTTCACTTTGGTTGCTCCGTTGGCTCCTGCTGGACAGCAACGCCCAACTGTCTGCGCTTCATCGACGCCGGGTTGAAATATGGCAAGCATTAATATATAGTGGCATTATCTTGCACGATCTAGGAGGATTAACCCATATGACGCCACTGACATCCCACGAGCGCTTCAAGCGCATGTACGATCACCGCGACGCCGACCGCGTGCCCATCCTGGATTCTCCATGGAAGGAGACCATCGATCGCTGGGTTGCCGAAGGCATGCCCAGCCGCGACTACATCCAGCACTTCGACCTGGACAATACGCCGCATATATGGATCGACAACAGCCCGCGTTACCCCGAACAGGTGTTGGAGGAGACGGACGAGTACCGTATCACCACAACGCCATGGGGTGTGACGCTGCGCAACTGGACGAAGCATGGTTCGACACCGGAATTCCTGGATTTCACCGTCGTTTCGCCGGAAACCTGGCGCGATGCCAAGCCGCGCATGTTGGTGGGCGAGAATCGTGTCGATTGGGATCGGCTCAAGCGCGAGTACCCCATCTGGCGCAAGGATGGCCGCTGGATCCGCGCAGGCACATGGTTCGGATTCGACGTGACGCACTCATGGTTCTGCGGCACCGAGCGGATATTGATGGCGCTGGCGGATGAACCCGAATGGTGCGTGGACATGTTCAACACCGAGCTGGATGTCAGCCTGGCCTGGCTGGATCGGATATGGGAGGCAGGATACACGTTCGACGAGATCGAGTGGCCGGACGATATGGGCTACAAGGATCACCAATTCTTCTCGCTGACCATGTACCGCGAGCTGCTCAAGCCCGTGCACAAGCGCGCCTGCGACTGGGCACACGCGCACGGCGTGAAGGTGCATCTGCATTCCTGCGGCAACATCCTGCCCATCATCCCAGAACTCATCGAGATTGGCGTAGACGGCTTGAACCCTCTAGAAGTCAAGGCGGGCATGGATCCCATATTCATCAAGAAAACCTATGGCGACAAACTGCTGTTGCACGGCGGCATCAACGCGGTTCTATGGGATAAGCCCGACCAGATCATCGCTGAAATAGAGCGCGTCGTGCCCGTGGTCAAGCAGAATGGCGGGTATATATTCGCGTCGGATCACTCGATCCCAGAGAATGTGAGTTTGTCTGATTTTACTGCGATTATTGAAGCGGCTAAACGAGCTGGGGCGTATTAGTCAAAACCTTGCGTTCGGAACGCAAACCCCGTCGCCTGCGGGCAGGCTTGGTTCGTCCTCTGCGGAGGGGCTTGCCCCAACTGCGGTTGGGGACTTGTTACTTTTCCCGTCCGTGGGAAAAGTAACCAAAAGGACGGCCTATACAATTTCCCGCCAAAAACGCACCTTCTTATTTTGTCAAAAAGTCCCCCCTATTTTTCAGCCTTGATTTTCCTCGCTTTTTTCGGTCACAACCAAATAATTATATCGCGTTTTGCAACATTTGAGCAACTCGCCAAAATAATTTCCTGCAACACGGTGGGACGGTGCAACACGCGCCGCCCTACCTGCCGCCCGCATCAATCCGCCCAACCCATGATCGTGGATAACTTATACCCAACCCCCAGCGACATGAGCATATCCTCGATCTGCTTCACCGTTGTGATATCGCCGGATTCGACCGCATCCTTATACAACGGTTTATAGTGTGAGGTCAAGCTCGTTTTTATCCCGCCGTTTTCTGAACCTGCCTCCTTGAGCGCCGTGACAGCCGTTAACGCGCCGTCGCTGTCGCCGCCGTCGATAGCTTCAAATAGCGCGCCGCGCATGTTCGCCTTCGCCGCCGTCGCGTCCTTCTCGTCCTGGCGCGTAACCATCGTCCGCAGCACCGCATCATAATCGCCCTTGGCGACATGCGCACCAGCCTCCTTCAGCCAACCAGTCGGATTGTAGCCAGTCACGACAGTTGGCTTGGCCTGATCCGTCGCTAAGCTCCATGCATCTTTGAGCAGCGCCGCCTGCCTCGTCGCGTCGCTTTCTTGGTAAGTCTTGCTAGAAATCATCGTGTCGATCAGCTTTGCGGCAGTCTGGCCGCGTACCGTGCTGAAGTCGGCGTACTGTTCTGCGGTCAAGTCATAGCGCACCTTATCGGAGGTGAAATACTTGATGGCCGCGCTCGGGATCACGCCAGCTTCGCCCGTTTCGCTGAATAGCCGATCAATCTCGGCCATGCGCGCGGTCAGGTTCGTATTCGAAGTGAATCCCGGACTGAAGAATTCGCTCACAACCCTGGCCAGCGCATTGTCATTGCGCTCCTGCTCACCCCAGACATCCATACAATCCCTCCATCACCATATTACCAAACCCAAACAAAATATCAAGTGGCTAATACCGACAGTCATTCCGCCGATAAATCTCCAGATAGTTTGGCATCCATAACTAAAGGTCTCTCGTCTATCGAGTGACCTAGTTTGATTATGGGGGTGTAAGTTAATGATCTATGGGTACGCACGAGTTAGCACTGAGCAGCAGCACTTGGACAGGCAGCTCATCGCGTTCAAGGAGCGGGGGGATACCGGTGGAAAATGTGTATAGTGACAAATTATCGGATAAGGACTTCGATAGGCCGATGTACAAAGCGCTGCTGGCCAAACTCAAGAATGGCTGCCGCTGCGCGGACACGCATTCTCAATGGTGATGCAGGACCCAATGACCAGCCTGAACCCGCTTAAGACAATAGGATCGTTGATAGGCGAAGCCATCCGGCTGCATCAGGGTCTGAGCGGCGTGCCCCTGCGCGACGCGGTGCACAGCACGCTGATGGACGTAGGGATAACGAATCCAATACGCCGCGCCAAGCAATACCCGCACGAGTTTTCGGGCGGGATGCGTCAGCGCGTCGTGATCGCCATCGCTATAGCCTGCCGCCCATCGATACTCATCTGCGACGAACCGACTACCGCGCTGGATGTGACGATACAGGCGACTATCCTCAACCTGATCAAGTCGCTCAAGGAGAAGTACAACCTGACAGTCGTCTATATCACGCATGACCTGGGCGTGGTGGCGAGCCTTGCGGATCGTATCGCGGTGATGTATACGGGCGACATCGTGGAGATCGGTCAGGCTGAAGAGGTGTTCTACTCGCCGGCGCATCCGTACACATGGGCGGCTGCTGTCCTCGCTGCCCCAGCTGGGTGAGCGCGGCGAGGAGTTGTACGCGATCACCGGAAACCGCCCAACCTGTTCAACGAGATAAAAGGCGAAGCGGTCGCCGCGCGGAATCCACGCGCGTTGGTAGTAGATTTTGCGCATTGACCGCCATATTTCTCAATCACACCGACGCATAAAGTGCGGACCTGGCTGCTTTATCCCAGAGCGCCCAAGATAGCGCTGCCCGAAGCAATCGAGCGGTTGCGCCGTATGGAAGCGGAGGCATTGTAGGGGTTGAACTATAGGTAATGATGCAATCGTGAAACGATTACATCATCAACACTACAAAAACTGGTTAAGCGTTCTATTCCATTGCCCAGCGTATATACAGTATCCCTGTTATGGGCTCAGTAAAGCAGCGATTATCTTGCTTCCTGTATTTTACATTAGGCTTGGTAGTCAAATTAATATCGTTCTGTGTTAAGTAAATAGTAGCCCCCTTTGGCGCCAGAAAACATACCCTCGCATCAACGAGCCCGATTACACAAATTCGCCTGTCCAGCTGCGGGTGTTCCGCAGTCATTTGACGTACGCTGACTACGCTGCGCCGCTGTTGCTTTATCAGCACGCGACATTCCATTCGCCACCATTTGGGAAGCGAGTACTCCGCGCCATTCTCGCTTACTATGCAATCAGTTCCTGTACAAACCGGCGAGCCTTCCGGCAGATTAAGCTGTGTCTTCACAGTTATATCTTTTGCATATCCGGTAAACCATATGGCGTTATCGCAACGCGAAGCAAAGAACACCGGTTTATCCGTATCTGCTGTTTCAACTGTGAACCTTACATCCACATGAAACTCACGCAGTATGGCGCGCAGCATCGACGAAACCTGCAGATATCTTGAGCGATCTAACGGATGGGGCAGCGATGCGTTAGTTGGCATGTGTGGAAAACTACAGCGTACCCAGCTTAACTTGCCATTCAACGCATTGTCATTACATGATGCATACGCGCGGCGCTCACCATTCGCATCGAAAACTTCAGCCAGTTGCCGAATGCTGGATGCATCATCCCACACAGACGACAGCCCACCATCCGACAGCAGCGCGTTGTGAATAAACTCGTCGGGCACCTCACCATCGCAGACATGGTCAAGCAGCAGCTCTGTAGTCAAATTCATCGTTCCAGAAATTGGCTTTGCATTCCTTACCCCAATCAAAGATCGTATGGCGCTGGACGCAAATTCAGGATTTCCATACAGTATTGCAGTCAGCCCAGCATCCAACGCACGCAGCAATGATGCCTCAAGCTCACTCCCGGCCTCTGGCACGGGCATCATCAAAATGGTATGCTTATATACAGATAGATCACTCATGGCCAATACTCTATCAGATACTACCGTGTTCAGCGGCAAGCCCTCGTCAATAGCATTCTCGATCAGCCAATCGTCCATGAACATTTGTTCCATATGGTTGTCCCGCAAAGCAATACGCACATATTCATTGAATGGATATACCCATGTAACCAAACCTGGTTCATCTGGGAAATGATGGAATCCCTCGAGCAAATGTGGTATCGTTTCGATGGGTACGCGGCATGGCAGCTGCCCGAATGAATCATCCGCCGATAGGAACGCTAACCCAAGCGGTGGCGTTACCTTCCCGTGCTCATCCATGCGGGTGATTGATAGCGGCAAATAAATATCATGAGGCATGCGGTCATATCGGTCAAACCATGGGCTGTTATGCCACCATGGGTCGTGTATATAATATCGCATCTGATACCCACGCTCCGGCAGCTCCGCTATATGCGACATATAGCCTGCCAATTCCAACCCAAACCGATAATTTAGCGCCGCCCAAGGTGAGTTAGGCGGTGCGACAATCGGCTGCTTATATATTAAATCGATCGGCGAGCCATGCGCAGACAGGTCCATACCAGCGGAAAGGTTGCTTCCACGTGTTTCAATCCGCAAAGTACGCCCATTTACACACGTCGAATCGACAAATTCACGCCAAAACTCCGCGATTTTCTCACGTATTTCAGCCGTATGCTCATGATTGAAACGCTGACCATCGAACAGCTCACCAGTCCAGTTCCACGATTCCAGCGAGTAGCCAAACCCATTGGACAGCCAGATATAATCAAAGCCAATATCGTTGGCGAGCGCCACAAATTGCTCGCCAAGGAATCTACCGAAATGCAACCCTTCAGGTATTCCATCTGGAAACGCCGCATAATGCCGCTTCTCCGCGTGAAGCCGTGCACCGCAGTGCAGCCACAGATTGATGCGTTTCCGTTTCGCGAATTCATCGCTGTTCATCATGATGGAGCCTTGCGCTATTTCCGGATGACGCACATATTTGAAATCCGATCGCGCGAACTCTGGACCGGGATCGAAAGTCTCACCCACCTCAATGGGTATTCCGTACATCACACCACAGACACGTTTGAGCGAGGCCACTATACGTTTCAAATCTCCAAACCGCATAGTAGGCGGATCCTTCATATAAAGAACAGGTCGTGTATGCAGATCGAACCCGCCCGGTTCCGATGGTGGCACGGCTTCATCCAACTCGCAAGGCTGACGATTCTCCTCACCCTGCGGATTGCCAATGCCCAAATATTTGCACCATTCGAATGGTTCGTCTAAATCACCTGCGTATTCCAGTATTTCACTGCCATCCGCTACCCATAGCAGCACCGCAAGTGATGTCGCATACTGCGCCAATGGCCGCCATTGCTCGAATAATTTCACGCATACTGCATCAATCGATGCATCATCCAGTGCATGAAACGGTTTCAAGCTCAACTCCAACACAAGCCTGCCGATACTCATTTCCTTTGGGTACTCATAACGCAGCATGCAAATTCCTCCCAAAGTTATCGCGCGACGATCTCTAGTTCCAGATTCATAAATCGCGCGAAATACTCTATCTCGTCAAGGCGATCTCCACAGCCTAGCGCTAGATGATGAGTCGGCCCCGCCTCACACCAGCGACGTAAAAACGTGGTGATCGGTATATCGAATTGAATTCGCGTATTTGTGTTGCCAGTTTGCGGTATAAGCCCGCATATTGACCGCCCCAGCGCAGCCACTAACTTGAATTTTCCGTCGCGGCAGAGCGACATGCTCAGCATCGTCAGTTCACCGGTGCGCAGGCTGAATTCCACACCAATACCGCTTCCAGCTTTGCCGTGGTACTTCTTGAGCTTACGCAGTATGGGCTTTCCCTCACTGATGGATATATTGTGCGGACCATCATGCCCCACCAGCACGGCATTAGCCTCAACATCAAACGGATGTAGCTCCGCAAACGATCCGCCGCCGCCGATGCGGTTCATTATCAGCATAGCAGCTGCGGTCTTAAGGTCAGCTTCTCCTGCCAGTGGTATTCCGGAGCTCGTCAGCAGCGAGTTCCCGATTATCAAGCTAGCACCAATACGCTCGTATAGGTTCCCATTCTCACCTTTATAATAGTAGGCAAGCGCCGTGAGATGGTTATTCTCTACAATATCATCCAACGCACACGACGAGCGCGCTGACAATTCCAAATCCTCACGTTGAACATAGTCAGTAAGCGGATCGACCGATGGATCTTGAATTGAGAAGGTATCCTGTATAACTCGTATTTTTTGCGCGATTCGATCATCACTAACCTGCTGCGTGTAATTGACCAGCTCACACATTTCAAGCATTTTTACATGTGAACCGAACGCCGCCGTAAACGCTGTTGGGTCAGTATGCATGTCATACATGCCCTCATATGTGTGACCTAGATAACCAAATATTGCATACTTAAACGCAGCCTTAGCACACATGGCGCGTTGAATTGCCTGTATGGTGTGACGAATCTCTTTACACTGACCGGAAGCGGCGACTACACAAGGCGGCATAGGCCTGCCCAAACGCACAAACGTGCCCGCTATCTCAGGCATTGCGCAAATATCATCATTAACCAGCTGCATGAATGTGGTACAATTGCCATAATCCAGATGATCTCGCGGCTGTATACCCACCAGCACCGTAGGCACATTGAGGTATACGGCAAATGGCGCGGCTACCGCCGATGGGAGATACGTCGTTAGTAACAGGAAAACACCGTCTACATCGTGTGATTTCAAAAACTTGACGGCGCTGAACGCCTTTTCGACCGTATCCACATAATCGGTCACGAGGACATTCGCAATCTCAGCATCTAGATAGGCTGTAAGCTGCCCTGCCTTCCTTGCCAGCTCCTCGTATAAACCGTCGAACTGTTGAAAATAAACATAATGTCCCATGGGCACGATGGCGATCAGAGGTTTTTCTTGCAAGCTCGCACCTCCTATCCTTATTCAGGTACTTAACGATGGATATAATTATACCCCATTAGGTCAAGCCCGGCAAGGCACGATATGACCAGTTATAGTAGGATCTGTCCACAATCCAATATGCAGGCCGAATTGTGCTGCATATTGGACAGAATGTGCTATTTATGGACACTTACTATATTGAATCTGCCGCAGAATTCTGCTATAATGAGGATAGGGTTAGGCTGAAAGGAGGCGGCAATGTATGATGAAAAAAGAGAATTGGCTTCAACGCGCATTACACGATGTCCGCCGCAGCTTTGGCCTGTACCTGCTGATAATACTGCCTCTGGCGTATCTTGTTATATTTAAATATATTCCTATATATGGCGTGCAAATCGCGTTTCGCAATTATTCACCCGTTCGTTCCGTGGCTAACAGCCCTTGGGTGGGCATGAAATATGTCACCCGATTCCTTACAAACTACCAGTTCACACGTATACTAAAGAATACACTGCTCATCAGCTTATACAGCCTTGCAACGTTCCCGCTTCCCATCGTATTCGCGCTGATGCTGAACCACATGCCACTTCGCCGTTTTGTCAAGACGGTGTAGCTGGTTAGTTATGCGCCTCACTTTATATCCACGGTTGTAATGGTGGGTATCATTCTGCAGTTCCTCGATCTTCGCAGTGGTTTATTGAATCTGTTATTGCAGTCGTTTGGCGCTGCGCCTGTAAATTTCATGGCGGTGCCAGGCTACTTTTATTCCATTTATATCTGGTCGGGTATTTGGCAAGGGTTGGGTTACAGCTCAATTATATACATCGCATCGCTGTCAGGCGTATCACCTGAACTGCATGAAGCTGCCATAGTGGATGGTGCTAATATACTCCGCCGAATATGGCATGTCGATCTGCCCAGCATCGCACCAACGATCTCTATACTGCTGATTATGCGCTGCGGCAGTATCCTCAGCGTGGATTTCGAAAAGGTATTCCTTATGCAAAACAATCTCAATAACGCCGTGTCGGAGATTATCAGTACATATGTATATAAGCAAGGGCTCGCATCATCTATCCCGCAGTATTCATATGCGACGGCGATAGGACTGTTTATTTCAATCATTAACGTAATACTACTGCTGCTCGTCAACAGGATCACACGCAAGCTCAGCGGAAGCTCGTTATGGTGAGGTGGATATGAAGCAGAAGTCTGGCTTTCATCTATATACCATAGGCGACCGCGTGTTCTTGACAATCAATGGCCTGCTACTGCTGGCGGTATTGATCGCCATACTTTACCCGCTGGCGTACATCGTTTCCGCTTCATTTTCCGGCGGCATTTCGGTTATGAGCCTCTCACTGCTGCCGCGTAAGCTCTCCTTGCTGGGATACCGTACGGTGTTCAACTATAAAGACATTTGGACGGGTTACGCCAACTCGCTTTACTATACATTATTTGGTACGCTTGTTTCGCTGATCATTACCACATGCTGTGCTTATCCGCTATCTAGGCGGGATTTTCGGTTCCGCAACGTCATGATGTTATTGTGTATGATTACCATGTATTTCTCGGGCGGTCTTATCCCCACATACTTAACTATTCGCGACGTGGGTATATTGGACAGCGTATGGGCTGTCGTGCTGCCCGGCGCATTATCCGTATATAATATGATCGTTATGCGTACATACTTCGATACGCAAATCCCTCTTGAATTGCTCGAGTCATCCCAACTGGATGGCTGCGGCAATATACGTTACTTAACCAGTATTGTCCTGCCATTATCTGGACCTATACTTGCGGTAACAGGCTTATTCTACGCTGTCGGATATTGGAACTCATACTTTGGTCCGATGATCTACCTTAACACCCGCGGCAAATTCCCGCTGGCCATCATCCTTCGTGAGATCCTAGTTCAGAACAACACGGCCAGCATGGAGTTTGGTGACATAGATGAAATGGCGTCGCTGGAGATGCGCCGTAACGTTATGAAATACGCAGTAATCGTCGTATCATCGCTGCCAGTGATGTTGTTATATCCATTTGTACAAAAGTATTTTGTCAAGGGCATAATGATCGGTGCCGTGAAGGGGTGAAACAGCCGTGTACGAGCGGCTGATAGATATCCAGGGGTAGATTAAAAAAACAAGGAGGTTCTAGGTCAATGAAGAAACTAGCTATCCTACTCGCGCTCATGCTTTGCCTAACCAGCGTCGGCTCCTCATTTGCGGATGTCGTCGTATCTGGCAACAATGAGTATCCTATCGTTTCCGAACCGGTGACCCTGTCCGTGTGGGCACCGGAATCATCCGACGCGCCCGATATCAGCACCAACTCGATGACAGTGTTGTACGAAAAGATGACGGGCGTGCATGTCGAATGGACCATTGTGCCTGTCGCTGAAGCCACCACCAAATTCAACCTGGAGATTGCTGGCGGCAGATACCACGATGTGTATGCTGGTCTGGCTCTCACTACCGATCAGGTGCTTATGTGCATGGAAGGCGGTGTACTAATCCCGCTGAATCCGTACATCGAGACCAGTGCGCCAAATTTCGCCGCCGCGCTGAACGAAAATCCCGAATTCGTGGATTACTTGACCACGCCTGATGGCAATATCTACACAATGTTCAATACCGATGTCGGCGTACACATGCTATCCCAAAATAAGATGTTCGTATATGGCGATTGGTATGACATTTACAAAGATCAAGCTGGCGGCGAGGTGAAAACTACCGACGATTTCAAAAACATGCTGTTGTTCTTCCGTGATAACGATATGAACGGCAACGGCATTAAGGATGAGGTTCCGCTGATGTCATCGTATCCAGCGGCAACATCAGATCCGCTTGGCTACCTGATGAATCCATTCCAACTGTACAACAGTAACTTTTTTGTGATCTCAGACGATAAACATATCAACTTCATCGCCAATACTGACGGCTGGAAGGAAGGTCTGAAATACATCCACGATCTTTATGGCGAAGGCTTGATCGCGGAGCAGACATACGTACAGGACGCAACGCAGCTAAAGGCTACCGTCGACGCTGCAGACAATCAGATCGTCGGTGCCGTACCCTCTTTCTGGCAAGGCGTATTCACTAGCAGATGGACCAGCTATGTTCCGATCGAGCCGCTGGAAGGTCCTGCCGGTTTGAAGCAAGCCGGGGCATTGTCAGGTGCCACCTTCACAACGCGCGCTGCGATCTCATCCCAGTGCAAAACACCTGAGGTAGCAGTAAAGTGGCTGGATTACTGGCTTAGTTATGACGGCACATTTGACCACACCTGGGGCATGGATGAAGGCGTCGATTACGAGTTGGTCGATACGGAATCGTTCGCTGGCACAACGCCATCAGTTCTGCGTCTGCAAGGTATGGGCGATGGCGGCACCGTCGTCAATTATCGCTGGGGTGCCAATTACATGCCCAAGTATGACCGTTACGACATCCGCTATGCGGCAGTTAAGGATGAGGCGAACTTCAACACAAACAACACCTTCGTGCTGACTGAAGCCGCTAAGTTGTATGAGCCATACTATGTCAGTCACAATATCCCGCAGATCGTATGGAATAGCGACGTGGATTTGGCTACCGAAATTGCTGAAATGCGGACGATGCTTAACGCCTACATTCTGTCTAGTGCCACGGAATTCGTCATGGGCGTGCGCGACATAGACGCCGAGTGGGATGCATACCTCGCGCAGCTCGATGCGATGGGCTTACCCGAGTATCTCAAACTGCTGGAGCGGTTCTATCAATAACACCAATTAAGGTACGACAGGACGGCGGGAACTGCCAGTTGGTTCCCGCCGTCTTATAGGAAAAAATAGAACGAGGTTATAGCATATGGATGATTTACTCTTCCAATCTCCGCCGAATATATGCCGCGGTACAGATTTCTGGATGCTGAATGACCGTCTTGATGACGCCGAACTAATCCGCCAGCTGCATGCAATGCACAGTCAAGGCGTCGCTTCGCTTATCGCCAGAACCTACATTGGCCTTAAGTCGGATTACCCCGGACCTGACTGGATGCACAAAATGCATGTGGTTGTTGATGAGGCGCGTTCCCTTGGCATGACACTATTTATGCAAGCTGGGTACATGCCTGAAGCGGTGATGGGTTTGCCCGTGGAGTATTCGCTGGGTGATCTACGCGCGTTCCCAACCGGTCAAGGCGTAGGTGAAGTGCTCGATACATATAATGGTGTTGACTACTGCCTTACTCCATCGATCCGCATATTGGATATGCTCAACCCCGAAGCCATTGACTTCTACATCAAGCAAAGTTATGAAGATATGTGGAAGGAGTTCAAGGATGAATTCGGCAAGACGATAATCTCCATGTGGGTGGATGAGCCTAGTTTCCGCCGCGTCGCGCTGCCCTGGACGGAGAAGCTGCCAGCTAAGTACAGCCAGTTGTGGGGTGAGCCTTTTCCGATGAATCAGATCCACGCGTTGTTTGTGGATTGTGATGGTGCAGAGGAGATTCGGCTGCGCTTTTGGCGCACTGTTCAGCAACTTATGAAGGCAGCATACTTTCAAGGAGTTCGCGATTGGTGCCATGCTAACAACCTTTTATTCAGCGGACATCTGATGGCCGAGGATACCATGGAATCTCAGATAGCCGCTACTTGCTTCACTATGCCATTCTATAAGTACTTCGATATACCGGGTATAGATTATCTGACAGCCCATATGAACTGGCAGCATGGTCGAATCCTACCGGAAAAACCGGATTACAACAATAACTGGTTGTTTGCCGAGCAGCTTACGCCGCTACAGTGCACATCCGCAGCGCATCAGGCTGGCAAATCAATCATATTAGCGGAGATGTACGGCGTCAGTACCGAGAACTTGAATTTGCGTGATCAGAAGCAGATGTTCGATAGTTTCGCCGTCATGGGTATCAATCACCGCAGCGTGCATGGTTACTTCTATTCGCTGCGCGGACGCGGTAAACGCGCGTATCCGCCGCATATCCATGATTATCAGCCCTACTTTCCTAGGTATAAGCTGCTAACCGACGCTCTCGCCCGTGAGAGTTGGTTCCTGCGCCAAGGTAAGCCTCAGCGCGATGTGCTACTAATCCATCCAATGGAGAGTGCGTTCGAAGAGTATCATGCGGGCGGTACCGCTAACCCTAAACTCAAACGCCGCGACCGTGCATTGCTCGAAACCATATATGCCCTAACAGCGACCCAATGCAACTTTGAACTTGGTGATGAGGATACTCTTGTCGATATGGCACATGTCTCATCGGAGGCAAAACTGATTGTCGGTGAGATGTCATATAAGACGGTCGTCCTGCCAGATATGCGCACCATCCGTGAATCCACTCTGGAGGTGCTCGAAGCGTTCACAGCCGCAGGCGGTTGCGTGTTGGCGCTTGGTAATCTCCCTTATCAGATTGATGGCAAAATGGATGTGGAAGGCCGCATCACCCACGTTGCAATCCGACACACACCCGATCTGCTGTCGCTATCCAAAGCGTTGATCGAACTTGGTCAAGCATTTACATATCGTCCATTTGGCGATGGTACACAAGTTCGTGTATTTTACAAGGAAGAAAGTGACAGCAAGTTATTTTTCCTGTTCAACAACGATGCATCCCAGGCACGATCAGGTGAGATAGTTGTAGATGGCAGCTATAGCGCCCAAGAATATCACCCGGACGATGGACAAATAATTCCGATCGGCGTCAATATTATCTCCGAACAAACGTGTGTACCTGTTAATCTTGAACCCGGCGGCTCACAGCTGATTAGGCTCGTAAAGTCTGCACCACCCCAGCAGCCCGTGCCATCAAAGCGTTCTATACATTTCCCTTTGACAGGCGAATGGTCATGCAAGCGTCTGGATCCAAACGCACTGGTTCTGGAGATGTATCGTTTCGCGCGGAACGACGACGCATTGAGCGCAAAGGTATACCCCATACTCACCATCCAGGAGATACTCACCAAGGAAGAATATCGAGGCGAATTAACTCTGCAGTGCGAGATCGAGTCGCGAGTTGCACTCAATGGTCTGAAACTGTCACTAGAATCACCGTTGAATCAGAGCATTCAACTGGACGGCATCAGCATTCCTAACACACCCACTGGCTTTTTCGTTGACCGATCGTTCGAAACTATACCACTACCTGATATAGCTGCAGGTATGCACACTATCACCATCCAACGCTACTTCGAACCGCTGGCCAAACCGACAATGGCGGTAACAGCTCTATTTGAAAACCTGAGCGGCGTTGAGCTTGAACCTGCATACCTGGTCGGAAATTTCGCGGTTAGGTCACTAGTAGAAGCCCCCATCGGTGACTCGAACTGCATACGCCTGCACCCGCATCTCATATTAGACGTGGAACCCGCAGCTACTCATGGTGAGTTAAGCACGGTGGGTTACCCATTCTATGTCGGACGTTTTGCGCTCACATGGGAAGGGACGCTTAGCGACAGTGATGTAAATTACAGCGCATTCCTTGAACTAGAGGGGTTGAACGCTTGCGTTGCAGATGTGCTTGTCAACGGCAAGCCATGCGGTAACCTAACATGGCTGCCTTTCCGCGTCCCACTACGCGATGCACTAATTTCTGGCGTTAACCGTATCGAGCTGACCATATATGGCACGCTGCGTAACATGCTCGGTCCGTGGCATCGTCCTGTCGGCGAGATTGGCGCATGTTGGGGAGGATATGCGTACCCAAACCTGCCTTGGTTAGGAGCGGTAGAGTATGGCAAGGTAGTCGAAGATTGGTTTGAAGACAGGTACCCAGACCGTGAAGGCTGGACGGAGCGTTACCTGGTGCTGCCATTCGGCGTCATCAACCCAAAGGTAATATACGAATAATCCACAGGCGCAGCGGCTTAAAGGAGCCTCCCAGAGCCGCTGCGCCTATCAAGATAACATAGTGTGAAAGCGTCGAAAATTTCATTATCTGTTTGTGCAGGTGGCACAACTGCATGGAGTTTAGCATGACACATATATTCCTGGAAGACTTTAACATCGAGCTTGGCGAGATTCTGCTTGCGCATAAACATGCATATGCGCCTGGCGAGGCGTACCACGAGTATGAGGCTGGCCGCAGCATGTACGGCTTATTGCTGGTACAATACGGTAGCATCATGCCTATTCACCTGACAGCATCTCCTTCTCCATTGTTAGATAGGATGCCCAGCAGCCCAGCATTGTATCACCGGTTATCCTGGCAGTCCGCTGGTCGACAAAGATCTCCGGATGAAGCTGCCGCATTCTATCAAGATACGCGCATGGCGTGTATCGAATATCGATCGTAACAGGTGTTTCAGGCACCCAAGGAATGGACTTTGTTTCCCGGATGGCAAACTATTTGGAAAATATGTAAAGAAGTGTCTTGCGCCAGAAATGAAAGAAGGCGACACACTAATTCTTGATAATGCGTCAGCGCACAAAGTGGGCACAGTTATGGAACCGTTAATTGAGAAAGGAATAAATGTCATATTTTTACCACCATATTCACCTGAGTATAACCCGATAGAATTAGCCTGGTCAAAAATGAAAGCATATCTACGCAAAGAAAAAGCAAGGACAGCCGAAGATCTTGTTTGCGCAATTGGAAAGGCGTTGGAAACCCTCACTAATGATGACTGCTTAGGGTGGGTCAAACACTGCGGCTATGGTCTATAATAAATCAAATTGCTATAGTATCGCGAAAAATGGTTGTTCTGCAGTCGAAAGGTCGTACTTGCTAAGTGCGACACTCAAGTAAGACTGACTCTTTCTGTAGAGTACCGTAATGATTCTGATCATGCTCTTATTCACGCCTATCACCTCTGCCCAATATCATAACACAGATTAGTTGAGTTGTCAACTAGTTTTCTAAAAAACTCGCCTTCTGCGCTCTCTGCTGCTCGTCTTACGGTGATGGGCTGTTTTCGTCTTGATTTTCTTTCCCGATGCTGAAATTCTAAACCATATATTCCTTCTGGTCGTTGCGTTAACCGAAGCTCCTTACTTGTCACGTTTGCTGGGGTCTGTTCGAGAAATCCCGTGGGGGCCTTGGGACGTCTTTTCCGCCCCCACTTCGTCGCTGTTCCGGTCAACGGACCTCCAGTCCGTCTCCCTCCACGCTCCTTGTTGGGACGAAAAATCCATCCCAATTCCCTCCTTGCGATTTCTCGAACAGACCCTAGTATAGCGGATTTTTCTTATTCTTTCAGCATCTTAGAATAATGTGATGCCATCGGGATAAGTGATTATTGTTTATATACTATACCGCGCCAGCTCTATACCGACGCGGTCTTTGCGTCCGCTAAGTCGCGTATCTGATAGTCCTTCTCACGCATTTGTTCTTTGATTTTTCCCAAATAATGGTCAGCCTTAGCCTTATCACCTTCTTTCAGGTGAATCCACATCAAATAACGTATTGCCATGTTGCGGATGTCATGCTGATGATGTGCTTCCGCTTTTAAAGCCGCAGCATACAGCTTTTTCTCAGCTCCGCTTAGTTTATACTGGAAGAACAGTTGCTCGCCTTCGGCAAGCTCTTCGAGACCGAGCATATACCCGTTCTGACTGTTCGCAGCTGGAGGAATCGCCAATTGCAGCGCGGAGATGTAGTCATCCACCGCGCCTTTCCGACTCGCACCTACCCATGCTGCATATGAGCAAACTGGGTGGACACTTGCAGGGCCTTTTGTCATATAGTGGGATTTCTCATAATAGGCATTGGCTGTCTCAAAATATCTATAGAAGTCATACTTGTCATCCTTCGCGCCCAGCAAATGCCTCCCAATCGCGCGCGCAACATATAGAAAAGACAACATACTAAACTTCTTAATACTATCAGGCAGCGTCAGAAACATCTCTTCCTCGTGATCTGCCTGTGCCATCGTCTCTTCGATAAGACCGAGACTCAGCATTAGCCGCATCCGCATGATTGGAAACGCATAGGAGTTCTTCGTATACTCACCAGACGCTTTCATGAACGCGTTCAATATTGCTCTGGCGTGATTAGGCGCAAACTGCATGTGCATATTATATATGATCCACGACGCTTGATCATAGTCACCGATCATACAATAATAACGGATACCGTCGATCTTCATTTCGTTCTTAGCACACCACTCCGCAGCTGCTCTCAATGCGCTATTTCTGTCATCATCAGATAGTTCGTCTTGATGCGTAAGAAGAAACGCTTGAAATAAATCATGTATATCATAGGTCTTTCTATATGAATCGTATGATACATATTTATCAAGCGAGCGCAGTTCTGCAAGAAGTGACGCGTCGCCATCCGCAAACGTTTCGACAAGCTCTTTATTAAGCCGATATATAAGCGACATTCTCAGAAGCAGCGTCTTCAGCTTGTCACTGGCTGTAGACCACACTTCTGACTCAAGTAGATCATTGATCTGCTCCTTAGCTGTCCCCCTTATATATTTCTTGCCACCTTTGAGTAAAGTGATGACCAAGTTCAACGTGAAAGCACAGCCGGCTGTATCCTCAAGAATCCAATCAATACTGTCGGAATCTTGTGTAATGTTGTTCTGTTCTAAAGCAGCTACGACCTCATCGCGGTCAAATCTCAGATCATCTTCGTTGATTTCAGAAATATCCCCATTAGCATATAGATCACCCAGAGTGATTTTAGGATCAGTCCGCATAATTAACATGACTGGCCAATTGGCTTCGAGTGGAGAGTGAATCAGCAAATCGACAAAGGCCAATACAACAGTGTTGCTTATCTTATGCAAATCATCAAGAACAAGAACATACGTATCATCCGGCTTAAAGCAACGGCGAAGCATACTGAAGTATTGCGCCATCTTATCGGGATCATTCAGCGGGAAGCTAAAGTGCGCGAGTTCGTTTGCGATATCAGGATGAATCTCCGAAGAAGCATTGCAATATGCCTCCCAGAATCGCGAG
>BNUH01000019.1 GCA_025997215.1 Clostridia bacterium | reverse complement strand
CAGGATTCTTCCGAGACGTCAGTTTGACGGTCAAGGCTGGGGAGATCGTGGGATTGACGGGGCTGGTCGGCGCGGGCCGCACGGAGGTCGCCGAAGCGATCTTTGGTATAGCGAAGGCCGATTCTGGCGCGATAGACTTCCTCGGCGGGAGTATCGCATCCATCACGCCGTTCAAGGCCATGCGGACCGGGCTGGGGCTGCTGCCTGAGGATCGTCAGCGGCAGGGCTTGATACTCGACTGGTCGATCAATAAGAATATTTCGCTGTCGGTGCTGGAGAAGTGCAGGCGCGGCTTGATGCTGTCCGGCGGCAAGGAGCGCGAGGTATCCACGGCGCTGAAGGATACGCTGGCCATTAAAGCGCCAAATATCGACGCGCTAACGGGCGCTCTGTCCGGCGGCAACCAGCAGAAGGTCGTAGTGGCGAAGCAGTTAGCCGCAAACCCTCGCCTGATAATCCTTGACGAACCGACCAAGGGCGTCGACGTGGGCAGCAAGGCCGCCATATACGAAATTATGTCGGAATTGGTCGGAAAGGGTTTCGGCATACTGATGATCTCATCAGAGATGCCCGAGGTTATGAATATGTCCGATCGGATTTATGTGATGTGCGAGGGCCGCGTGACGGCCGAGTTCACGCCGGATGGATTAACCCAAAGCGATATACTAAAGGCGGCCATGCCGCGCGCCGCATCGGACGCGGCGAGGGAGGCGCAGCATGCTAGCTGATCACAAGTCCCAATCCGGGATACGGCGCAGGTCGGTGAGCGGCAACGCGCTGTTCGGTTATCTGATTGAGCATCGCGAGATACCACTGCTGGCTGTGCTCGCGCTGCTTGCGCTGGTCGTCAGCATCCGCGTGCCCGGCTACCTCGCAAACAATTATATGAACATACTCAAAGGCGGCTCGATCAACATGGTCATGTCCACAGGCATGCTGTGCGTGCTGCTGATCGGTTCGATCGATATATCCGTGGCGTCAACGCTGGCGCTGTCCGGCGCGATCTCCGGCATGCTGATGCGGGACGGGGCGATTACTTCAGTATTCATAATGTTCATAGCGGGCATCGGGATAGGCGCGGCCGTCGGCCTGGTGAATGGTCTATTCGTGTCATACGGGAAGGTTATACCGATCATTGTAACTTTAGGCATGAGCTACATCGTGCGCGCGTTCATACCCATGGGCTGGCTGCTGGGGATGAATAAGATCGTGCGCACCGATCTGACCAACGGATTCAAGGATTTCTTGACCGCACGCTACTGGCTGGGGCTGCCGTACCTGGTGTGGTGCGCGGTCGCGGCCACGCTGATCGTCGGGCTGTTCCTGCGGTACACGAAGGTGGGCCGCAGTCTGTACGCCGTCGGCTCCAATGAGGAAGCAGCCTCAATGCGCGGGGTTTCGATCAACCGCGTGAAACTGCTCGCGCACACCATCTGCGGTGCGACGGCGGGGCTGGCCGGGATCATGTGGCTGGGCTACTATTCCGCGATCGAGAAGGGCAGCGCGGCCGGGCAGGAGATGTTCACGATAGCAGCGTGCGTACTGGGCGGGGTATCGGTGGCCGGAGGCTATGGGAAGATGGTCGGCGTGGTGGTCGGCGCAATCATGATTGCGCTGATCAATTCGGCCATACCACAGTTGGGCATCGGCAACTCGATGATTACGGAATTCGTGAAGGGCATCCTGCTGCTGCTGGCCATACTACTGAACGTTTTTCTAAGCCGCGCGGCCAACAAGCGCAGCCTGTTAAGGAGGGGCGTCTAGATGAAGCGGAATCGATGGCTGTCGTTTTTTGCTTCCTGGGAGTTCTTTCTGGCGACGCTGCTGGCGGTCATGTGTGCGCTGTTTAATTGGCAGGATGCGGCGCGCCAGGCGGCCGGATTGTCGAAACGTGACGTATTCAACTTCGCCAGCGTAATGCGCGGGCTTAGGCCGTATATGCTCTACAGCTTCATGACGCTGGGCATGATGCTGATACTGGCGATGGGCGATATCGATATATCGGTGGGCGCGCTCGGGGCGTTCAGCGTCGCGGTATTGGGGTTGAGTTATAAGGCGGCGACGGAATCCGGCGTGCCGAACGCCATCGCGCTAGCGGTAGCCATCGCTGCGTGTCTGGGCGTTGGCGTATTGGGCGGTGCGATGAACGGCCTGCTCGTGACGCGGTTCAAGGAACTATTCCCGATGATCATTACACTTGCTACGCAACTATTTTTCCGTGGATTCTCATACCTGCTGCTGGGCGGATCTACGTTAACATTCAAGAACGACGCGACATTCGACCTCTTGAAGAATCTATATGCTACTGTAACTATCGGCTCGGTGCCTATACCCATTATGATATTCGCGTTCCTGGGCTGCGCGTGTCTGTTCCATATATGGCTGCACTTGACTGCCAATGGGCGGCGGATATTCGCTATCGGCGCGAACCGCACCGCCGCGCTCTACTCCGGCATCCGCGTGGATGCGATCAAGATGGCGTGCTTTATCGCGGCTGGTTTCCTTAGCGCGGTTACTGGGATATTCTTTGTCGGCGCGACGTCCTCGTCGATCAAGGCGGACATCATGAGCGGCTATGAGCTATTCGCGATCGGTGCGGCGATCCTCGGCGGATTTTCGACAAATGGCGGCAAGGGCAGTGTGCCGGGGTGCGTGCTGTCGCTGATATTCTTTGGCGTGATGAAGATCGGGCTGGGTACGCTGTTTGGCATAGCGGACAGCGCCGTGAATATGTCGGTCGGAATCATCCTGATATTGAGCGTATTCCTGCCGAATCTGGCGCAAATGATTGGACAGCGGCTGCAGGTGCGCCGCAGACGCGCCAATAATTCAGCCCAAACCGCCGCGTAATATCGAGTATTTTGCCGAAAGGCAGGATATATTTTAAGGAGGGTATGTGTAATGAGGAGAATCACTGCGTTGGTATTGGCGGCGTTCATGCTGTTGGCGATGGCGCCCGCTTATGCCGAAACATCCGGCGATGGATTGCTGATCGGCGTGGTTTACAAGCAATCCGGCAACGCGTATTTCCAGGCGGCCGTGACAGGGTTTGAACAGGCTGCGGCCGAGCTGGGCTTCACGTTCATGCATGACGGCCCGGACGACGGTTCGTCCGACGGTCAGATCCGCATCATCGAGAATTACATCGCCCAGGGTGTGGACGTGCTGTGCATATCCGCGAACGATCCCGACGCGCTCGTGGGCATTTGCCAGGAAGCCAGGGCGCAGGGCATCAAGGTGGTATCCTGGGACGCCGAGGTGTCGCAGGAAGGCCGTGACCTGGACGTCGAGCCGGCATCCGCCAAGGCCATAGCGCTGCAGCTGCTGGAATCCATCGCCAAGTCCATCGGCTATGAAGGTCAGCTGGCCATACTGTCCGCGATGGCGACCGCGCCGAATCAGAATCTGTGGATCGGCTTCATTGAGGATGGCCTGAAGAATGATCCCGCGTACGCGAACATCGAGTATGTCGGCACCGTTTACGGCGACGACGTTTACACGAAGTCGTTCGACGAGACGCTGGCCCTCATCAACGAGTATCCGGATCTGAAGGGCATCATCGTCCCGACGACCGCCGGCGCTCCCGCTGCCGCCAAGTGCATCATGGACGAAGGCAAGTCCATCAAGGTGACGGGCCTCACCCTCGCCTCCGACATGAAGGAATATATCGAGGCGGGCATCTGCGACGAGACGTTCCTGTGGAACCCGATCGAGCTGGGTTACGCTGCGGCTTACGCGGCGGTCGCACTGGTCAAGGGCGACATCACGGGCGCTGTCGGCGACAAGTATGCAGCCGGAACGCTGGGCGAACTAGAGGTCATCCAGTCCACCGCCGTTAGCGCTTCAGGCGAATTGGAACCCGTTGACGGCACCATCTCTTACCTTAACAAGCTGAACGTATTCAATGTGGAAACCGTTGACGAATGGGTGGACATCCTGTAATAGGATTGAGCTAGGATTTTAAGAGGGCTGGCGCGGTTTGCGCCAGCCTACATTTTTGTTATATCTTTTTCACTGGGACGGCCATCCTTGCGCCGCCTTTTGCATCCGCACCATAGTTGAATCTCGGCGCAAGCTCCGGATCATATTGCCAGCCAAACCGTTCCGGCTTATACGCATCCATTGCCTCCCAGACGATGCCGATGGCTGTATCGAAATCGTTTTCATTTGCATAAGGTGCACCGATAAAGTACAGCATGGTGCAGGGTGGCAATTCGACGACATCATATCCATCCGGGATGGGCTTGTCGTAGCTCATCGGAACTTCAACACCAGCCGCAGTATTGGCGGTGCCGGGTCCGACGAGATTTGGCGGCAGAGTTAAGAGACCCGCCGTATCCATTTTTTCGGAAATGCTGTCAAGGAACCCATTCCACTCGCATCCGCATTCTTTACAGAACGACAGATAGTCACCACCTGCAGCTTTCTTTGCTCGAAGCAAAATCAGCTTGCGGGCGGGGCGTTCCAACGCTGTCACTGTAACAGTTTTCAATACTTTTTCAGAAACTTTTTCATTTTCCATATTGGGCGAATCCTCTTTCATGCGGTAGTAGGCTTCGATGCGATAATCATATTCCCATGGCACCGCCGGGGTTTCTTGCTGATATTTGCGCGGCGTGATGGCAAACTGCCGCGCAAAAGCCCTTGTGAAACCGTCATGGGAATCAAAGCCGCTGTCAAGCGCAACATCCACCACTTTTTTATCGCTTTTCTGCAAAATCTGCGCCGCTTTTGTCAGCCGCAAGGCACGGATGGTTTCAAACGGCGTTTTGCCTGTCAGCTCCTTAAAGGTTCGGGCGGCGTGGTATTTGCTGTATCCGGCGGCTTCGGCCAGCGAATCCAGCGTGATGTCATCCCCCAGATGAGCGGTGATGTAGGTTTGCATTGCGCCTACGGCGGTGATTTTTTCTGAAAACTGCATCGACAACCTCCGCATACAGGTTAACGCTTTTTCAGCCGGTCTGCTCGACCGAAATTGCGGAGTTTATTCTTATCTCAATCAGCCTTTTTGCGCATTCAACCGCTTCCGCATCTGGATTGTCGAATCGAAAGGTGGTGTTGCAAACATTGTCAAATTCTTTCCCGAATATGGTTTTGTGAAACCCACCATCACACCTGCCGCCACAATGTCCGCAGTAATCAACATTTGCCCAAGCTATTGCTTTGGTATGTTCATCCAGCGGATAATTGGCAAACCATTCAACTTTACCCGTATCATCAGACCAAATAATCCAACCTTCCGGCTCATCCTTATGCATGAGGCCGCCGGACCCATTGATTAGCATAAAACACAGATATTCGCCGCTGTGTTTGACCATCCAGTACCGCTTGTCTGACCAATAACCTGCGCCGCGCTCAAACTGCGCATCGTGTGTCCGCAGATGTGCGACAAAAGCCAATGCGTTATTTTGTGCATCCGCGGAGAGGGTTTCACGGATGGCGTTTTCGATGCTCGTTTCAGGCATTTTTGGGCTCCTCCAGTATGGTTAATTTCCACCAGCTTTGGTGCCGCTGCCTCCCATCGGCAAATGCATCATAGCATAGGTCCGCTGCGCTGTCAAAAAGCGGCGCCCGATGTGCGTGTGTTTACGTGCTGCACGCATACAATTCGCACGCTGCCAGTAATACCGCATTGCATTCTTACCCTCCCCCCACACCCAGCCCCTCGACAAAAAAATTCAGAATAATTGAATGAGATCGGCAGGAGATTCGTTAATTATGATAGAATCCAATACAATATGTTTGGTTCTATTTTAAGGAGGTATTCGGTTATGAAGAGATTTCTTTCCATCGTGTTGGCGGCCGTACTGTGCTTGGGTCTGGTCAGCGGGTTCGCTAGCGCCGCTGAAACGAACGAGCTGACCGTATGGTGCTGGGATCCCGCGTTCAACCTGTACTCGATGCGGGAAGCTGCCAAGATCTACGAACGGGATCACCCGGGATTCACGCTGAACGTCATCGAAGTCCCGTGGGACGACATCCAGACACGCATCAATACCGCCGCGACTGCGAATGATCTCACGTCACTGCCGGATATTCTGCTGTGCCAGAACAACGCGTACCAGAAGAATGTCATCAGCTATCCCGATCTGTTCGTCGATATGACGGATTATGGGATCGCTTTTGACCAGTTCGGCGCTGGCGCGCTGGGATTCTCCGTCGTGGACGGCAAGAACTATGGCATTCCGTTTGATAACGGTGTCGCCGTGTTCGCAGTCCGCACTGACATTATTGGCGAAGCTGGATACACCGTCGCCGATGTGACGGATATCACATGGGAACGGTTCATCGAGATCGGCAAGGATGTCCTCGCCAAGACGGGCAAGCCGCTGCTGTCCACCACGGCTGGCGGACAGGATGTCCTGCATATGCTCCTGCAGAGCGTCGGCTCCAGCTTCTTCACCGAAGACGGCGCGCCTTTCATCACCCAGAACGCTGCGCTCAAGGAAGTCATTTCCGTATACGTGCAGCTGGTCAAGGAAGGCATCCTCGTCGAGGTCAACAACTGGGATGAGTACATCGCCACGTTCATCAATGGCGCTGTCGCCGGGACTATGAACGGCTGCTGGATTCTCGCCTCCGTGCAGACCGCCGCCGATCAATCCGGCAACTGGAGCGTCACCAACCTGCCGCGGCTTTCCATCGAAGGCGCGACCAATTACGCCTCGCAGGGCGGCTCGAGCTGGGGCGTTATCACTTCCAGCAAGAATCCGGAACTCGCGATCGATTTCCTCAGCAAGACATTCGCTGGCAGCGTCGAACTGTACGAGACCATCCTGCCGTCCAGCGGCGCGTTGGCCAACTACGCTCCGGCCGGCGAGAGCGATATCTATGGTGTGCCTCAGGAATTCTTCCAAGGTCAGGCGGTTTACTCTGACATCGTTGAATTCTCACAGCACATGCCCTCGTTCGCGCCTGGCGTATATTATTACGAAGCGCGCAACGCGATTGGCAACGCCATCACCAACGTGATCAATGGCGGCGACATCGACAGCGAACTGCAAATCGCTGAGGACGAAATCAACTTTGTAATGGGTAACTAAGACTAGCGCTTGATTGCGAGGTCCCCTCTTCCGCAAGGAAGGCGGGGGCTTCGCATATTCGAGGATGCTCAACTAAACCAGACAGAGCAGGCATAAAGGTTACAAACGGAGGAGGTTACGAATAATGTCAAACAATCCCCCAGCATCCCGCGTGCCTGGCCGCACACATCATAGGCGATCCCTGGAGAGGAAGCGCAACCTATTGGGTTGGGCGTTTCTGCTTCCCGCCGCAGCGCTGATCATATGGATGAATTTTTATCCCATGGTACGCGCGCTGATACTATCGCTCCAGCGCGGCACAGGCGCGCGAATGACATGGGCTGGATTGTACAATTATCAGCGCATCATCAAGGACGCGCTGTTCTCCCGCACGATGATCACGACGTTTCAATATCTGATTATACAGGTGCCCATAATGTTGATCTTGGCGCTGGTACTAGCGACCCTACTCAACGATAAAACCCTCAAATGTAAAGGAGTATTCCGCACGCTGATCTTTTTGCCATGCACGACTTCCCTCGTATCGTACTCGATAATTTTCAGGAGTCTGTTCGCAGTGGGCGGGTACATCAACTTTTTATTGATGAAAATCGGAATTCTCCAGTCGGAGTATAACTTCTTAGGTGAGACGACCACTGCCAAAATGGTTATCATCCTCGCGCTGATATGGCGCTGGACCGGGTATAATATGGTCTTTTATCTAGCCGGACTGCAGAATATTGATTATTCCATATATGAAGCCGCCCGCATAGACGGCGCGACTCCGCTGCAGCAGTTCACCCGCATCACGGCACCGCTGCTCAAGCCCATCATACTGTTGACCGCCATCATGTCAACGAACGGCACGCTTCAATTGTTCGACGAATCCTTCAACCTGACGAACGGCGGCCCGGCGCGTACAAGCATGACCATGTCGCACTATCTGTACCAGCTTGCGTTCCAGAACGCGCCTAACTTCGGCTATGCGACGGCCGTTTCGTACGTCATATTGATTATGGTTGCGGTGCTCGCATTGATTCAAATGAAGGTGGGTGATAAGCGTGAAGCGTAATATGACAGGATTCTTTAAGTACGCGTTTTTGATTGTAGTATCGCTGTTTTCGATATTCCCGCTTTATTGGATGGCGGTTTCCTCGACCAATTCCAGCTTGAGCGTGATCAGGGGATCGCTCCTGCCGGGGACTGAGTTTGTTACCAATTATAATAACCTTATCGCCAACCAGCATCTTTGGCAGGCGATGAGGAACTCGTTCGTAAACGCCGTATCCCAAACGGCGCTGGCGTTGCTCATCTGCTCGATCGCTGGGTACGCGTTTGAGATTTTCCACGATAAACTCAAGGATACCGTGATGAATATCCTCTTGCTGGCGATGATGATCCCGTTCGCCGCTACGATGATACCGCTCTTTCAGCTGTTTTCCTCGATGAAGCTGGCCAGCAAGACCATTGCGGTAATTCTGCCCGTCATCTCTACGCCGTTCCTGATAATGCTGTTCAGGCAAAGCGCGCGCTCATTTCCGCACGATATACTGGAGGCGGCACGGATCGATGGGTTGGGCGAGCTGCGCATATTCTTTCAGATGTTCGTGCCGACCATGCGCAGCACTTACGCCGCCGCGATGACCATCGTATTCATGAACGCGTGGAACAGCTACCTATGGCCGAAGGTGATCCTCTTTAGTCCTGATAGTATAACGATGCCGATGCTAGTTTCAAACCTGATCCAGGGTTATGTGACGGACTACGGCATGCTGATGCTGGCGGTGTTCATCTGTACGCTGCCGACGATAATCATTTTCTTCTTCTTGCAGAAGAGCTTCGCGGAAGGTATCGTCGGGGCGATTAAGTAGGGGAGGGTTAGGATTAAGCTGGGCAAACATAAGATCCGCGAGGAGTAATCCCCGCGGATCTATTACATCGTAACAAACATGTATCTTTGCCTACACTGCCTTAACCTTCCGGTTGGTGAACTCCCAAGGCTCGTGAATTTTGGGCACGTCTTGGATAAGCCGCCTGGTGTAGTCCGCGCTCGGGCGCAGGATTACGTCGTCCGCGCTGCCGTACTCGACCACCTTGCCCTTCTCCATGATGTACACCGTATCGGATACGTAATACGCCAAACCGATGTCGTGCGTTACGAATATGATCGTCATGCCTATCTCAGTGCGCAGGTTAAGCAGCATATCCAGTATCGTCGCGCGGGAACACGCGTCGATCATGCTAGTCGGCTCATCCGCCAGCAGGATCTGCGGCTGCAGAAGGAATATCCGCGCGATCATCAGCCGCTGCATCTGTCCGCCGGATAACTCGAACGGATACTTATTCGTCAGCTCCTCATATTTCAGGTTGACGAATCGACAAGCCTCCGTCATCTGCGCGACCTTTTTCTCCTTGGATTGATCCTTGCCGCCGCGCATGTTGATGCAGTCCAGCAGAACCGCGTCGATTTTGTGGAACATGTTATACGATGAGAATGGATCCTGGAATATCGCCTGAATCCCGCGCCAGTAGTCGTGACGCTTGGCGCGGGTGGATATATCTCGCTTCTTTCCGGCGAAGAATATCTCGCCTTCGGTCACGCTGGTCAGGCCCAGCAGCATCTTCACCAGCGTGGTTTTGCCGCTGCCTGATTCTCCCACGATCGATATTACCTCGCTCTTGCGGAAGTCGAAGTCGACATGATCCACAGCCACCGTCTTGCGGCTGCCCATGCCGAATACTTTTGTGACGCCTTTGCCTGACAGGCACAACTCACTGCTGTGCGGGGTGTGAATGTGTTGAGCGGTATCAGTCATGGGCGTACACCTCCCGCAGTCGATCCTCCGGATATATGCAGCGGTAACCGCGGCCGCCGCCGATCGTTGTGAACGCCACGTCCGAAACCAGGCACTTCGGCGAGGCGAACTTACACCGCTCCGCGAAACGGCATCCCGACGGCGGCTTCTTCAGGTTTGGCGGCGTGCCGGGTATGGCCTCCAGTTTTTGATCGCGGGTGCCGGCCTCGGGGACGATAATCGAGTGCATCAACCCGCGCGAATATGGGTGGATCGGGTCGAACACCGTCTGTTCCGCGCTGCCTGATTCCACAAACTGTCCGGCGTACATAACGGCTATATCATCCGTAACGTTATACAGCAGCGGCAGTTCGTGGGTGATAAATATCATCGAGCGGATGAACCCGTCGTGCATCAGATCGAATATCATCTTGATGACCATCTTCTGGCTGGTGACATCCAGCGCGGAGGATGGTTCGTCGGCGATAAGTACTTTGGGCGAGAGGATTGTCGAAATCGCAATGACTGTGCGCTGCTTCATGCCGCCGGATAATTCTACCGCGTGCTTGTCGAGCACGTCGGCGGGCAGGTTCAGCACCTCGAACCGCTGGCGTGCCATGTCGCGGATATCCTTGCGCGTCTTGGATGGGTCGTGCGCCTGTATTACGTCCTCAATGAATCGGATGATCTTCTGGGTTGGGTTGAGCGCGTTCATCGCCGCCTGCGGGATGTACGCGATCTCCGTGCCAAGGATCTGCTTGCGCACATCGTCCGGCTTCATCGAGGTGATCTCGCGGCCATCGATCTTTATACTGCCAGACATATAGTGCAGCGGCGCGAAGTAATACCCCATCAGGCTCAACGCGAGCGTGGACTTGCCGCAGCCGCTCTCGCCCGCTATGCCCAGCGACTTGCCCTCCTCGACCGTGAACGACACGCGGTCGACGGCGTACACGTCCTCCTTGAACCGGGTGATGTACTTGGTGGACAATTCCTTGACGTCCAGCATAATCTTTGCCATACGTCAGCTCCTTAACTGTGGGTTGAACACCTGATCCAACCCCGTATTCATCAGGTTGAGTGAGAATGATACGGTCGCTATCATCAATATAACGGGGAAGTATGCCCACCACGCGCCGTTCTGGTGCGCGGCGTATGTCATGCCCCAGAACATCATCAGCCCCAGCGTTGGCGTCTCGGTGGTCTTGGGTCCTAAGCCCAGCATGGACAATTGCGCCTCGGCGAGTATGCCCGATACGCACTGCAGGATAAGCGCCATCACCACATACGACGCTATATATGGCAGTATATCTGTTATAAGTATCCTCACTAATGAATGCCCGGACAGCCGTGAGAGGTTCACGTGGTCGCGGTTGCGCAGCGACAAGACTTGTGCGCGGACAGACCGCGTCGTCCATACCCACGATGTGCACCCGATGACGATGCCGACGACCGTTGCGCCGCGTTGCTCCTGCCCGATGCTGTAGGAGATCAGTATCAGCAGCACAAACCCTGGTATTACCGTAAACAGGTTCGCGACAAACATTATCAGATCATCAACAATCCCGCCGACAAACCCGGCGAACAGCCCGAGCGCCAGCCCGATGATCGTGGCGATTACCCCCGCGATTACGCCGATCCTCAATGATACGGCGGTGGCCGCCAGCAGTTCCTTGAACGCATCGCGCCCAAAGTTATCCGTGCCCAGCCATAACCTGCGCACGTTGACCACGTCGGATAGGTTTACATAATCAGTATCCTTGATTGCTAATGTTTGCTCCAGCTCGCCTGTTTCGGGATCCTTCTCATAAACCCTTACGTCCTGGGATTTCATGAGACCTTCCAGGGCCGAGTTAATCCGCACGATGCTCTTTCGAAACGCCGATGTCAAGCCAGCGGGTCTTAGCGCTTCATCGTAGGTGTTATTCCACAGGTTGATCAGGTCGTTCAGTTCGTTGATGTCAATGGCGCTTTCCGGGAGACCGTAGGCGACCAGCCAGCGCTTCATGCTCTCGCGGTCAGAAACGGGCAGTCGCGCCTCGACACGCTTGGCCGCCGCGTCGTCGATGCGCAGCGTGTACGTCTTGGACGTAGTGTCGACGCTGTCGTACAGGTTGACATACGTGCCCGGCTTAAAGAACGTCCCCAGCCCGATCATCTGCAATGGGCTGCCTTGGTTGAACATGGGGTATACGTTGATCGTTATCAGGATCGTCAGGATTAATACGAGCCCGATCATGAAATTCGTGGAGTGCATCACCTGAACGATAGTACGTTTCATGCCGCTTCCCCCTTACTCACTTTGCGCGGCTTTTACGCGCGGGTCGATTACGCCGTAGAGCATCTCAATCGCGAAGGAAGCAGCCAGTACCATAAACGTTATGATTAATGTAACACCGGATATCAATGGATAATCGGCGCTGGTTATCGCGCCGAGGATTGTCGAACCCAGGCCGGGATAACTGAATATCGTCTCTGCGACGAGCGCGCCGCCAATCATCGTGCCGATCGACAGTGCCAGCCCTGTAACCTGCGGCAGCATCGCGTTGCGGAACACGTAGCCCACAACCTTTCCATCCTTAACGCCCAGGAAGCGGCTGTACTTTACGTAGTCGGCGTTCAACTCATAAATCGACATGGAGCGCATGCCAATCGCCTGACCGCCTATCGCAATCAGCACGATGGACCAGAACGGCAGCTGGTAATGCTGTATTACAGAACTGATGAATTTCCATGAAAAACTGGGGAGCAAATCAAACCCATAGCCGCCCGATATGGGCAGCCACTTCAGGTTGATGCCGAACACAACCAACAGCGTGACGGCCAGCCCGAACGCCGGCAGCCCGCTGACAAAGAGGCTAATGGGTACCAGTACCCGGTCGAAACCCTTTCGCATGTATGCCGCCAGCGCACCCAGCACATTGCCAATCAGCCAGCCGACCAGTATGGCGGGCAGCTGCAGGCAGATCGTCCACATGACGCTGGTGGAGACGATGTTGGCGACGGTGCGCGGGTATTGCTGGAATGACACGCCCATGTCGCCATGGAATAGATTACCCATATATATAAAGAACTGCTGCCATAACGGTTTGTCAGTGCCGAACTTGCGCGCGTACTCGCGGTATATCTCCATCACCGCGTTGGAGCTGTTCACGCCTTCGGTCACGCGCCGTGTGATCATGAGCACCGGGTCGGCCGGCATCAGACGAGGCAATGCAAAGTTGAGGATCACCGCCGCGACCAGCGTTATCAGGAACCACATGACCTTCTTCAGGAAGTATTTTTTGTAACCTTTCAAGATGGATCACCCCTCTTCTTGTATGGTGTCCAGGGTATCCGGAGTATCCAGTTCGGCGCGTAGAGTTTGGAGAGGTTCCAGATCGCGGATCGTTTTTGCGAATACTAGCGCGAGTTCTGCATCCTTGTTATTGACATCCATAAAATCAGGACCCCATATTATCATCGCATACATAGAGAGTGTACAACATTCGAGTTGTACCCCATTAAAGGTGGAATCTGGTACAGGATCTAACGTAGAGCATAGTTTGGCTAAATATGTAATGTCATGAGTTCTCGGAATTTCGTTTTGCCCAATATACCTTATGTAACCCTTCAAGTATTTTTCTGCCGCTTGCTGACAATGAAAACATACAATCTCCGGTATCGGAAGATTGTGTTCCGTAATAAATTCGGCGTTTAGCAAATCATGGTCGCCTAATTTGAACCATCTGCCTACTTCATCTATATTCACAGCAACTGAATACCTTTCTCCGCAATCTCTCTTTGAAGGGTACATGAATGTCTGCGCCTTTCAAAAACGCTAGATCTACCAACTAAAATATCAAGCGGATACTGAACACTATCCGGTATCGCGCGTCGGATGTCGACCCCAACGTATATAGGGTTCTTTATTATAGAATCAGGAATCACAACATATATATCAATATCACTATCTTTATGCGGCACACCATACGCATATGATCCAAACAAATAAATCGCCTCGGCGTTCGGTACGACGCTTAAAACGCTATCCTTTATGATGCCCAGCTCCGTATCGATAGGCGTAGTTGCCATAACGCTGCTCCTTAGTATAAATGATATACGCGCAAACACTGTAAAATAACTATTGCTATATATAACCAATTCCACTATAGCGGGAAAGCCCGGGATCGATATACTCAATCCCGGGCTGGCGCAGTTAGGTTATGGGTTGACCAATTCCAGATCGTACAGAGCGCCGATGCCGTAACCGTCGGTGCAGTTCAGCGGCGGATAGCCGTGCTCGTCGCCCTGCTCCGGATAGTTCGTCCATACTATCTCGTTGACGGTGTGGAAGTTCGCCGGACGGTACATGAGCTGGAAGCTCGGGATGTCGGTCAGGTAGATCTTGACCGCTTCCGTGTACAGCGCCTTGAGTTCTTCAGCGTCAGTCGTGGTGGGGATCGCCGCGAGGATCTCATCGATGCGCGGGTTCACGTACTGACCATAGTTGCCCTGGTTGTTGTTGATCAGGCCGAGGTATTCGCCGGACATTGCGGCGCGTACCGACTGCCAGGGATAGGTCGGGCCGGCACCGCCGATGGACTGCATGAATATCGCGTACTGCGTCTGCTCGGGATTGCCGAACACCGCGTAGAATTCCGCAGCTTCCGGATAGAGCGTGGTGATTTCAATGCCGATGGCCTTGCCTGTGGCGGCGACTACTTCCATGGACGCCTGCCAGTCGGACCAACCGTTCGGGCATACGGCGTTCAGGGAAATCTTTTCGCCGTTGTATTCACGCCATCCGTCGCCGTCGGAATCGACGATGCCGGCTTCGTCAAGCAGTGCGATCGCGCCTTCGACATCGTTGCCGATCCATTGCAGATCAGCCACAGCAGCCTGATCATACAGGGCGTTCTGACCCGCGGTCGTGTTGAACAGCGAGCGCGGCACCTGCGCGAATGTCGCGGACTGACGGGTCATCGCCGCGGCGTTGATCTGATCGTAATCCACCGCGATGGCGATAGCCTTGCGCACTTCCGGCACGGTCAGCGCGGGGATGTTCAGGTTATAGAACGCAGTGGGCTGCACGATGCCCAGCTGATATGGCGGTTCGTCGATGTAGGTGGAGATCGGCAGACCCTTTTCTTCCCACATCAGGTTGACGTCGCTGTTGAACTGCTGGGATACGTCTACCTCGCCCGCCTCAAGAGCGGAGCGGCCGGCGGCGTTATCGGCATACATGACATGAGCGATGTACTTCGGCACGGGGAGCTTGCCCCACAGCGCAACGCCCCAGTAGTTGTCGTCGCGACCGAGGACAACCTTCTGATCATCCGCGTAGAATGCTCCGGCGTAGGGTCCGGTAGCAACGACATTGCCGACGCACGTGTCAGTTGTGAACGCTTCGGCACTGCCGCCGGCCTTCGCCTCTAACGCCTCGACGAACGCGGCGGAGGTGATGCGCAGCTGGCAGATCTGGTTGGGCAGCTCGAGCGGGTTCTTGGTCTTGCCCGCGTCGTTCAGAGCCGCCTTAAAGACCACGGTGTAATCGTCGGCAGCCTCGACACCGCTGATATATTCGCCAGCGGTCAAGCCTGTGACGGTCTTATACTTAATATGGGCATCCCAGGTGGCGACGACATCTTTCGCCGTAAACGGCGTGCCGTCGTTGAAGTGGGCAGCCTGGTTGAGCTTGACGGTGACTTCGGTCAGATCGTCATTCCATTCCGGCTGGCCATCGGCGAGTAGGGGATACAGCTCGCCGTCGAGCGGGTTGTACATGTACAGCGTTTCCCACACGAGTACGCGGGATGCCGAGTTACCCGCGATTGCCATGGAGTTATTCTGGTTGTTGCCAAAGATGTTCCAGGACAGGACAGTGCCCCACTGCTGACCCGCGAAGTAGAGCGTCTCGTTGCGCGGCAATTCCGTGGGGATCGCCGAGCTTGTCACCGATGCCAGCGCGCCGACGGAAAACACCGACAGCACGAGCATCAACGCGACAAATAGTGATACCTTCTTCATAATTTACCCTCCCAAATAGTTTGCGAACCATCGCCGTTTCGACCGATTAACATGCCGCCGATCGAAAACGGTTTTGTGTACTTACATCATACCAAATCCCCGCGCATATTTCAATAGTTTTTGATAAATTTTGCGCGGAAATCCGGCGCGGGCGGCAGGTTTACCAATTGCGGCCGGGGTTTTTTGGAAGGATAAGGCTGGCTGCTAGACCGACGAAGCAGCCGCCCTTATCTCATACCTCATCAAACTTTTTCTGTATTTTCAACACTGTATCAATGGGTATATTTTCTTCCCTTGATATCTCGCTAGGAGACTTCCCCTTACTTAGGAGTTTACTAACGATGGCAGATAACTCCAGACCTTCTTCCATCGCATCAATGGCCGCGTCCATTTCACGCATTGAAAGCACTTCGTAATTCCTCCTCCACTCTGGGCTTTGTTGGTCGAATCTAACGGCGGCGTCGATCTGCTTGATCAGCGTCACTTTCGTCTCTGTAACAGGATACGTCTTCGGATCATCCATGTACTTCAGGATTTCCCGCATGCCTTCTGTTAATTCACCTCTATTTCCCTTGGTATTAAAGAATATAGTTCTCCTGTCGTCATCAAAGCGTACATCCGGATAGCCCTCAAACCAGGGGATTATTGGTTCATATTTATACCCACCCTTACCGATTAAGTCAAGCGTACAAATATAAATGACATAATGTCTTCTAAGTCTAGCATAATCTTCACTAGGACGCAGTGCAGTAATGTCCACGGCGGCTTGATGTCCGCCATGGACATTATAACACGAATCACCCAACATTTTCAACCAGCGGGTTATTCCAACGTTATAACCCTACAACCGTATCGTCTAGCTGGTTCGTTCCGAAACAACCCTAACGCTTAGCGCCGATACAACCATTAAGCCAATCGACGCCAGCAGCATCACACCGACGTGCGCCGCCGGATCCGCCATGAACAATATTGGCAGCGACGAGACTACATAGCCCAGCGTGTATATGCCTTCGCGCAAGGCGGTAATCTCCGGGGTCAGTGCGTCCAGGTCGGGATCTTTGCTAACTACCGATAGATGTGCCGATAGCGGCGGCGTGTCGATGAACAGCCTGGTTGCTTGCGTGCCGATCGTGTATAGCACCCACGTCCAAACATTCAGCCGCGCGATGATCAGCCCCACACATCCGCCCAACACAGCCACTGCGATCAGCATCGCGTTTCCGCGCGATCGCGGCTTGACAAACTTACCGTACAGCACCGACGCGCCCAACCCCACCAGGCTTGCCGCCAGCCCTACAAACCCCATTGCCCGCTCGCTGCCCATCGTCTGATAACCCAGCAGCGACGCGAAAAATGTAAACACAGAGAATCGCGACGCGTATGTCGCTGTTGCCAGCATGGTGTAGCGGGTTAGGCGGTTCGCGCGCATGCGTTTGAGCGCCTCTTTGAAGCGGGTGCGGCGGCCGACGTCGGCCATCTTCAGCGGCGCGAGCTTGAATGACACGCAAAGGCAAGCCAATGCAATCGCCGCCGACCCCGCAAACAGCACACGGTATCCCGCTAAATCCGAGAAACTGTTGATGAACAATCCTGTTAATACAGGCATAATCAATGCCAACAGCGTGCCGCCAATGTGCAGCGCGGCCAGCCCTGCATCCCTCGACGAATCGGACGAATAGCGCAGCAGCATGGGCGAGTAACTAATGTAGTAACACGCGCCAGCCGCGCCCAGCACCAACGCCGCCGGGATTGCGACGCGTTCCGGTGCGGATGCGCCCAGCGACAACATGGCGTACGCGATAATCTGCGCTGCAAACCCCATTTTCTGCACTGCCGACACCGAAAGCCGCCGCGCCACCCATACTCCGGCAACCATAACGAACGGCATGATCATATGCTGCAATATGGAAAACCGCATCATGACCGCCGCGTCGCCAGTCGCCCTCAAAAGAAAAATGTTGAAGAACGCGCCGGACAGAATCTCCGCGCCATTATACAGCATGTCAACCGTCACGAACCGCGCGAAAACCTTATCCAGCCCGCCGAAGCCAGACTTCGTGCGCAGCATCGTCCACAACCCGTTGGTTGCAGGAATAGTTGCTGCATTAGTTGTATCGATAGAACGTTTGCCGTTCTTTGTAAGTTTAGTTAATCGCATAACTATCTCCTATAATTATTTTGTCGAATAGTTCACCTCCTCCTGGGGCACATGTCGACCCGCGCCTAGCGCTTGGGTTACAAGCGCGCGCGGCAATGTCTGACCAATTCCGTTCCCGCCATAGTCGGCGAAGTTGCTAGATGATTTCATCGTGTCACCTCTGTCGGAATAGTACTTTCATTGGGGGTATTATACAAGAACTGTGATTGATTGTCGAGCTACAAATCTCCCTGCACATCACGGCTACACCTGCATACTGTGATAATACAAATCTATATGAATACCTACAATTGCGGCGTTGGATTGTCATATGCATATTAAGGAGGAATAATAATGCCAAACATTACGAACGTTAACGAGTTTAATGCGATACCAGCCGATCCGCTCGATGGAACGGTATATACCGTGACCAAATCATTCAGCATGGCCACGGCTGTATCACATACTATATCCACCCAGATAACGTTTACTGCGGCAGATGATGTTGTGTTAAACGATATTAGGCGGCCATTGTTTATTGAGGTTGGCAATGATTCAGTGATCAGTAATATTCATTTGAAGGATATTAAGATTGTTGATCATACAAGCCTATATTTAGGTGCAATTATATGTTTCGCTAATAGAATCAATTTGATAGATTGTAGTGTAGAAAGCGGCTATATTAAGGGGGATTATAATGATATTGGATTCGCTGAAGTCGGCGGGATAGCCGGGTCTTTAGGAGAGTTTTCAGGACCTCCTTCGTCGACAAGCGTCGTACAAGGTTGTAAGAATATAGGCGTTGCTGTTGAAGGTGTGCGAGCTGGAGGCATTGCGGCTCATATGTATAGAGTTGAAATCAGTAATTGTAAAAATTCAGGCAATGTAACCGCCTCTACGTTGAAAACAACATCACAATATGCGACGGGTGCTGGCGGAATGTGCGGCGAATTATACGGCTACAGTTCTTGTACAAATTGCAGCAATACTGGCAGAATACGCGGTGATTCTATTGTAGGTGGCATCATAGGCAGTTCTGAATTTGGGCCAATGAAGAGTATAACACTTTGCAAAAATTCTGGTAATTGCTATAGTAAAGGTGCCGTAGGGGGTATAATAGGTTCGATGCTAGAAGAAGGCAATATTGACAGGAACATTAATAGCGGCAAAATTGTGTCAGAACAAGGAGATGCTGGCGGAATAATCGCTTATGTTGGGATGTATCAGCTTAATTTTACTCTTAATGATAATGTGGTAACAGAAAGCTGTACAATAACAGGTGAACATAGTTGCGCAGGAATAGCTGCTTCCCTTAATTTAACTGATAATGGCGGCGTGGTTGAAGTCAAGAATAACTGGGCATGCTGCGCGTCAATAAAGTGTACTGGCGACCCGAATTATGGTGTAGCGGGCTACCGTATTTATAACCACGATTATCCATGGTATATGTCTTTCAATCCTGTCTCCAACAATAGAGCCAATGAAAACATGCGACTAACTGTTATTAGCAATGATCCCGACGATTCGTATAACAATGAAAAAGTAACTCCATCATCGCCATACTACGGCGCGGACGATCGCCAGGGCGAAAGCACTGACGAGTGCCCCGTCTACTGCGTCACCATCAAATATTCCGGCAGCACCGCCCAACTGGGCAAGCCGCCACAGCCTGTCAAGGCCCGTCTAGGCGCTACCTACTACCCCAGCGGCAGCCCGGGGACCCTGCGCAGGGCGGGGTATGTGCTGTGCGGCTGGTCGGCAGTGCCCGGCGGCCCGGCGTTGTCCAGCTTTACCGCCCGGGATAATGCGACGCTCTACCCTGTCTGGAAACGCAACATGTTCTTTGACATTATGAACTGCGGCGGCTGCGGGTGTGTGGATATTTATTCTGATGAGTATAGGTGTAAGAAGGTTAAGGGGGATTGAGGGGGTAAGGTACCTCCTCGCCCGTGGTTGCGACCGGCTTGCCCCAACTGCGGTTGGGGTACGTTACTTTTCCCGTCCGTGGGAAAAGTAACCAAAAGGACGGCCAAAGAGGGAGGGCACTGTGCCCTCCCTCTCTGGACTCTCTCTCCTCAATGTTGGCTCCGCTGGTTGGTCTATGACCAACGTTCAATTGAGTTACAGGCACAGTATTGCAAGATTCTCGTGGCTTCGCGGCGAGGTAGTCGTATTGGCGAGGCTTGCTGTCATCATACTGTTTACATACTAGCCTCGATGGTCTAAAGCTGGTGGCGGGAGGCTGTTATGATTACGTATTGTTTATGCAAGTGCTTTGTGATCCGGAGTTAGAAGCTGAGGGATGTTATGATTCTATTATGATGATAACAAGCCTTGCCAGTACGACTACCTCGCCGCGAAGCCACGAGAATCTTGCAATACTATGTATGTAAATCAATCGGAATGTAAGTCATAGACCAATGAGCGGAGTCAACATTGAGGAGGGAGAGTCCAGAGAGGGAGGGCACAGTGCCGAGGTTGCTGAAAAAGTACCCACTTTGCATTTGCTCTACACCAATATGCACAAACGGTGCTGAAGAAGCAAATGCAAAACTTTTGTCGTAACTTGCTTTTTTTGACACAGTATGGCTATTCTGTCATAGTTATTTTTGTACAAATTTTTCCATTGAGCGACTTTTTCAGCAACCTCCACTGTGCCCTCCCTCTTTGGCCGTCCTTTTGGTTACTTTTCCCACGGACGGGAAAAGTAACAAGTCCCCCAACCGCAGTTGGGGCAAGCCCCTCCGCAGGCGTCGGAGCTTGCGTACCAATCCCCCTTGACATAATCGCCCAACTATTGCAGAATCGAAGTATGAAATCGAAAACATTATTCCGGTGCACGGCGTGCGGATATGAGACGGCACGCTGGCTGGGCAAGTGCCCCGGCTGCGGCGAGTGGAACACGCTGGAAGAGGCCGTCGCTCCCACAGCCGTTGCAAAGCCATCCGCCAGGCATCCTACCGGACCCAACGGCGGCGCGGCACAGCCGTTATCCGCCATCGCAGAGGATACGCCCGACCGTATACCCGTCGGCATGGGCGAACTGGATCGTGTGCTGGGCGGCGGATTCGTGCCGGGTTCGCTGCTGCTCATCAGCGGAGATCCAGGCGTGGGGAAATCCACATTATTGCTGCAGGCGTCGCACTGTTTAGCGCGGACTGGCATGCGCGTATTGTACGTATCAGGCGAGGAATCGGCGCGCCAGATAAAATTGAGGGCGCGGCGGCTGGGCATCGATTCGGATTCGTTATACCTGCTGACCGAGACCGACGTGAACGCCATCGTATCCCAATTCGACAATGTCCGACCGGATGTAATGATACTGGATTCGATCCAGACCATGCAATCGCCGGATGCTCCGTCGATGCCGGGCAGCGTGTCGCAAGTGCGCGCGTGCGCCAGCGCGATGGCGACACTGGCGAAGTCCAGCGGCTGCGCCGTATTCCTCATCGGGCACGTGACGAAGGATGGCGCGATTGCCGGGCCGCGCGTGCTGGAGCACATGGTCGACGTCGTGCTGTACTTCGAGGGTGAACGGCGGCACGCGTACCGCATGCTGCGCGCGGTCAAGAATCGCTTCGGGTCGGTGCAGGAGCTGGGCCTATTCGAGATGACCGAGGGCGGCATGACCCAGGTCGAGAACCCGGAGGCGATGCTGCTCTCCGAGCGGGCGCACGGGGTATCCGGCTCCGTCGTGACCTGCGCGGTCGAGGGTACACGGCCGCTGCTCGTGGATGTGCAGGCATTGGTGACGCGCTCGCCGCTGCAGGTGCCGCGCCGAACGGTGGATGGCGTCGACGCCGGGCGCATCGCGCTGCTGCTGGCCGTGCTGGAGAAACGCGCAGGGCTGCGCCTGTACGATCAGGATGTATTCATAAATGTTGCCGGCGGGCTGACCCTTACCGAACCTGCGGCGGATCTGGCGTTGATCGTGGCTGCGGCATCCTCTATGCGCAACATGGTCGTATCGGATCAGTGGGTGGTTTTCGGCGAAGTGGGATTGGCGGGCGAGGTGCGCGGCGTGCCGCTGACCGAGCGGCGTTTGAATGAGTGCGCACGGTTGGGATTCACTCACGCGCTAATCCCCAAAGTGTCGCTTCGCGGTGTGAAAACGCCGGAGGGCATGCAGCTGATGGGCGTGGATTCGATCAAAGAAGCGTTGACGAAAATAGGCGGCGCTGGATAATTATCCCACAGTCGGATCAGAATAGTAACATCTGGAAAATAACGAATGGAGTTTGTTATGACAGAGTTACTATTCAGCGCTATCACAATGCCTACCGTTTCACTGGGTAAGGAGAACCCCACGCCCGACTTCGATTCGGGCATACTGCCGTACACGATGCTGGATGGTTATGGCCGCAAGCGTGAACCGCGCAGCTGGAAGGCGGTTATATTACGGAATGATTATATAGAGGCGCTGTTCCTGCCGCAGTTAGGCGGGCGGCTGTGGTCGCTCACGGATCGGACGAACGGGCGCGATCTGCTATATAACAATCCGGAATTCCAGCCGATCGACAGGTCGGCCCGGAACGCGTGGGTTCCCGGCGGCGTCGAGTGGAACTGCGGGCTGGCGGGGCATTCCGCGTACACCGTGTCGCCATTATTTGCGGAGGCTATAGAGCCTGAGAGCGGTGCGCCGATCCTGCGGATGTACCAGTATGAGCGCGTCCACGATTTGGTGTACCAAATATCGGCGGTGCTACCGAACGATTCACACCATTTATTTGTACATATCAGGGTGGATAACGCCAGCGCGAGGGATACCACGTTATGTTGGTCCGATTGCATGATGGTGAACGCGGAGCCTGATACGTGCCTATTGGTGCGGGCCAGACGCAACCAACGCAAGTGGGCGGCGTCCATCGGCGCAGATGGGTATGGTTTAATACAGACCTCGACCGATACCCTCTCCAGCCGGATTATATCCGAACCTGAACAGGAGGGCGCATACCTCACCATTCAAGCCGGACTAACGCGCGTCGTGTCGGAACAGTTACCACTGGAAGGCAACGGCAAGCGCGAGTGGACGGAGGCATATGGATCCATACAGCTCGATCCCGATGCCGTGAGCGAGGACGCCGCCGAGGGTTTTTTAGAAAAAGCGCTACCTCGCGCGCGCGTTGAGGCCATGGACGCCGCGCTCGCGGACGGCTTGCCTGGTCAGCGCGGCCGGCTGATCCTCAAGGGGGGAGGCTGGGGATCGTTGGAACAGGTGCTTCGTTGGGAGGATTTCCACTCGCAAGGGTTGAGGTTCCCGTCATCGTCCATGACGCTGGAGCAGCGGGAATGGCAGGATCTGGTATTCGCCGGGGCTTTGCCTAACCGCGATCCATCCAAACCGCCCATTGCGATCCAGGTTAGCGACGGCTGGATGGAGCGGGTGATCGCATCCATCGAGAATGGCATGGGGGATCACTGGTATTCCCACTACATGCTGGGCGTGATGTACGCGTATCGCAGCGATTCGGCGCGAGCGGAAGCCGCGTTCATGCGTTCAATGGCGCTGACTCCCAATCAGTGGGCGGAGCGTTGTCTGGAGCTTCTGCATAATACTGCGCCTGCGACTGCCATAGCGTAGCGTACAGCCCGCCCGCGACGTTCACGAGCGCGTCATGAGTGCCGTACTGTACCAACTCCCCGGCGTTGAACACCGCGATGATGTCGCAGAATCGGCATGACGACAACCGATGCGATATGTATACGGACGTCTTGCCGCCGATGAGTTGATCAAAGTGGGAGTATACCTCGAATTCCGCGATGGGATCGAGCGCGGCGGTGGGTTCGTCCAGCACTATGATGGGCGCGTTGCGGTATAACGCGCGAGCGAGCGCGAGCTTCTGGGCCTCGCCGCCGGAGATGGTCGCGCCGTCCTCGTCGTAATCCTTGTATAATGGAGAATCCAGGCCGCGCGGCATTTTGGCGTAACGTTCGCCAAAGCCCGCGGCTTTTATGCATTCCTCGATGCGCACCGCGTCGTATGTTTGACCCGCCGCCACATTCTCGCCGACAGATAACGACATTATATGGAAATCCTGGAACACCACGCCGAACAGCTCACGGTATTGATGGAGATTGTACTCGCGAATATCCACGCCGTTGAGCGTGATGCGGCCCTCCGTTGGATCGTACATGCGGCATAATAGTTTTATCATCGTAGTCTTACCGCTGCCGTTGCGTCCTACCACCGCGAGCTTCTGATCGGGGCGCAGTTTCAGGTTCAGATGGCGCAGCGCCCAGGCCTCCGTCTTGGGATAGCGGAATGATACGTCGTGGAATTCCAATTCGTACCGCGCGTCCGGTTGGACGGCGATGGCTTTATCGCCGTGAGTGATTCGCGTTGGCAAATCCATGAATTCGAAGAACGGTTGCAGGTATTGATTATTCTCCCATAAATTCATGCACGATGCGACGAGCGCGTTCAGCCCGGCGCATAACGCCGCCACCGCGCCGACATATTGGGTGACTTGCCCCAGCGAATACATTCCACTTAACGCGCGCAGGCCGATGATCAGGTACGCCAGCAATCCTACCAGCGCGTTGGCCAGGCCTGACGTGCCGTTGGTGACGGTCATGGTGCTGCCGTATGCCTTTATCAGCTCCAGTATCATGGGCTTGTGCATGATGGGGACGAGTACATTTTGCTGGTGGAATATCCGCAGATCCTTCGCGGCCTGCCGAGGCTCGATGTAATCGGAGTAATAGTTGAATAGGTTGTTGGTTTTCATGTTCTTGGCAAGCCCGACGGCCTGGACGCGGTTGGACCAATTGGTTAACGCAATCCGCGCGATCGTCGGCACGGTTAGCGATGCTATGAGCAGCGCATTCGACCAGCCGGAACCGACGAAGCCGATCCCCGCGCCGCCCTTCATGACGAACAGACCGCCCAGCAGTGCAACCGACAGTATCAAGCTGAACGCATACTGTATAAATGAAGGTATAATGCTGACGATCACCGCGAGGCCCTTGCCGCTGGCATTCTGCTGCGCATCCATCGTCGCCAACAGCTCCGCGACCGCGGTGTCCTCAACATACTCGAAGTCCAGCGTTGCGAAGCGTTCACTTCTATGGTAGAATGCCTTCTGCCAGCTGTATGATCGGACAGTTGTAATGTTCCGGTCGCACAGCGCGTTCAGTGCCGATAACGCAAACGTAATCAGCACCGTCAGCGCCACGTTCTGGATGATGAAGGGCACCGAGCGCGCTCCTGTCAGCTCGTTCAATATCCGCGCCGAGAACAGCAGCGCGGTCAGCGGCAGCGCGGCCTTGATCAACCCCGACGCTGCCGCCCAGCCGAAGAATGTCGGAAACAGCGAGTGGATAGCCTTCATCGCGCGGAAGGTCAGCGTGAATCCGTTGGGTTTCCTGCCAGCGCCGCTAGGCATACAGTGGTTCCTCCGATTGGGTTGGTTCAAGCGATTCATAATTCTTGTTGGTCTTATAGTAACTGGCCTGGACGCTGAACATCTCGGCGTACCTGCCATTCAGCCGCATCAGCTCGTCATGGGTGCCTTCCTCGATGATGTGCTTGCCGTCCAGCATCAATATCCTGTCGCAAAATCGTGTCGAAGCCAGTCGATGGGATATGTATACGGATGTGCGACAGGCGGTCAGTTCCGCGTACCGCTGATAGGTTTCGTTCTCGGCGATGGGATCGAGCGCGGCGGTGGGTTCGTCCAGCAGTATGACGGGCGCCTTGCGGTATATGGCGCGCGCTAGTGCCAGCTTCTGGGTCTCGCCGCCGGACAGCGCGACTGCGTCCGGCTCGACCTTGCGCACGAGCATCGTATCCATGCCCTGGGGCAGCGAGGTCACCTTATCCCATAATCCCGACAGGCGTAGGCAGCATTCGACCTCGGCGCGGTCCATCACACCATCCGGTTGCTGCGAGACGTTGACCGCAACGGTATCAGCCAGCAGGTACACATCCTGGAACACGGCCGAGAACAGCGAGAAATATTTATCCCGGTTGAATAGTTTTGTATCAACGCCGTTTAATAGAACACGTCCTTCGGTCGGCTTATACAACCCGCACAACAGCTTGATCAGCGTGGTTTTGCCCGCGCCGTTCACACCAACGATGGCCAGGCGTTCGCCGGGCTTGATGCTGAAATTCAGATGCTCCAGCGTTGGCGCGGCCGCTTCGGGGTAACGGTAAGTGGCATTCTCCACGGTGAACCCGGGGGCTTGGCCGTATTGCGGCAGCGGGTGGCCTTCGCTCTGTTCGGTACGATCCTTTATGTCAAGGTAGGCGCGCACGTCGCTTAACTCGCTGCTGCCGCGCATCATCTCGCTGTACTGCAGCACGATGCCGTTCATCCAGGCCGCCATGCCGCCTATCGCCGCGAATACCAGCGTGAAGTCGCCGATTCCGATCCTGTTATTCAACAATAAGTAGATGAGGTACGCGTAGGCCGCGCCATCCCGCAGCAACAGCAGCAGCGCATCCAGCAGTTGGGTCGCCATGGTCTTGCTGGCGACCTGGGTTTCAGCATCCGCGTACTCCTTGAACCGACGCGAGGCCAGCGCCCTCAAGCTGGGGAGCAGGGCGTACATGCGGATGTCCTTGGCCGCTGCGGTATCCTTCAGCAGCTTGATGATGTACTCAATCTTTCGGTTCATCTTGGATCGGCCGTCGCGGGTCTTGGCCTCATACGCCCGCGCCCAGCGCAGCGTCAGCGCGCTGACCGCCGCCGATGCCAGGAGCAACAGCAGTATCAGCGGGTTCACGGAGGAAATGACGATGCCGTACAGCAAGAATCCCGCCGATTGTACGATCAGCTCACCCGCGAACTTTAGCAAATTGTTGGCGTGGGTGTGGTTATTTGCCACGGCGGTCAGAGCCTTATCCTGGGCGGGTTTGAGTGTCGGATCCTCCAATAGCTCATAGTCCATCGTTATGTACTTCTCAAGCATGGATACCGAGTTGAGCTGGCTGCCCAGCATGCCGAATTCTTGATCGATGCTGAAATCCGTCACGTTTTTCAGGAACGTCAGCAGAACCCACGCTGCGCCAGCCAACCCCACACGCGCCAAGAATTCACTAGGAGCGACACCCGCTGTCAGCGCATCCAGCACGACCTTGGGCAGCAATATCCCTGTGAACGGTCCGGCTACCCGTGCCAGAATCGCGAGAACCGCGCGAACCGCCGTCGCCTTATGGAAGCGCCAGTACGCCGCAAACTCATACCGGATATTCGACAGCAGGGTTGACATCATTCAAACCCGCGCGTAGTGGCGAAGTAATCCTCCAACGATTCCGCGCGCCGAATCATCCTGAACGAACCGTCCGCCTCCAGCAGCACCTCAGCCGAGCGAAGCTTTCCATTATAGTTGTAACCCATGGATCGCCCGTGCGCGCCCGTGTCGTGCAGCACCACCAGGTCGCCGACATCCACACGCGGCAGTTGTCGATCGACAGCGAACTTATCGTTATTTTCACATAATGATCCTACGATATCATACGTGTGATCCAGCGGTTGATCCTCCTTGCCAGGTATCGTTATGTGATGGTAAGCGCCGTACATCGCAGGGCGCATCAGATCGGCGGCGCAGGCGTCCAAGCCGATGTAGTTCTTATGTATATCCTTTTTATGGATGGCGGTCGTAACCAGCCAGCCATACGGCCCGGTCATGTAGCGGCCCAGTTCGGTAGCTATGCTGACCGACATACCCGCCGGGGTGAGTATGTCCTCATAAGCATCACGGACGGCTTGGCCGATCCAGCGGATGTCGGCCTCGCGAGCGTCGGGCTGATACGGAATCCCAATGCCGCCGGATAGGTTTATCATGAAGAACTCGACGCCGTGATCCTTCGCTAACTCGCGCGCGGTCTGGAAGAGCGTGCGCGCCATCGTCGGGTAGTATGAATCCTCCGTCGTATTGCTGGCCAGGAACGCGTGCAGGGCGAACCGTTTCGCGCCGCACTGTTTGAGCGCAATTATAGCTTCATCCAGTTGCGGCCTCGTCATGCCGAACTTAGCGTCGCCGGGCGTACCCATTACAAAATTCCCGAGCGTGAAATCCCCGCCGGGGTTATACCTCAGGCAGATATCCTCCGGCACTCCGGCGCAGCCGCGCAGGAAATCCACGTGGGTCAGGTCGTCCAGGTTGATGATAGCACCCAGCTTGCGCGCTAAGCGGTACTCGGGCGCGGGCGTCATATTCGACGAGAACATGATGAATTCGCCCGGCAGTCCGCACATATCCGCCAGCACCAGCTCCGCGAACGACGCGCAATCCGCGCCGCATCCCTCGCGTTTGAGCAGGTTGACGATGGCTGGTGTAGGCGCGGCCTTGACCGCGAAGTATTCACGAAATCCGGGATTCCACGCGAACGCATCGCGTAAGCGGCGGGCGTTTGTACGGATGCCCTCCGCGTCATACAGGTGGAACGGTGTCGGGATTTGAGATGCAATCTCCCGCAATTTTGATTTGGACGGGGTTTGCCTGGGCAATCGAATCACATCCTTATGACATCATTATGATTTCAGATAAATAGCCATTCGCTCAATCGCCTCATCCGTATCTTCGTGGCTGCCGAACGCGGTCAGCCGGAAGTAGCCCGCGCCGCACGCGCCAAAGCCTGAACCCGGCGTGCCCACGACATGCGCCTGATCCAGCAGGCGGTCAAAGAAGCTCCAGGAATCCATACCGTTCGGGCAGCGCATCCACACGTACGGCGCGTTGACGCCGCCTGTGGCTTCGACTCCGGCATCGATCAAGGCTTGTCGAATCTTGGCAGCGTTTCGCATGTAGTATGCGACGTTCGCCGCGCATTGGCGCTGGCCTTCATCGCTGTAAACCGCCTCTGCCGCACGCTGAATGATGTACGCAGTGCCGTTGAATTTGGTGGCTTGCCGCCGCGCCCACAGCGAGCGCAGCGACGATCCGCGCAGCACCAGCTCGGAAGGCACGACTGTCCACGAACACCTGACGCCCGTGAACCCCGCTGACTTGGAGAAGCTGCAGATTTCAATCGCACATTCGCGCGCACCGTTTATCTCATATATAGTTCTGGGTACATTATCATCCGATATATACGCCCGGTACGCGGCGTCGAATATTATGATGGAGCCATTCGCGCGCGCGTAAGCTACCCACGCTTTCAGCTGTTCGCGGGTGGCCGTCGCGCCTGTGGGGTTGTTGGGGAAGCATAAGTAAATCAGATCGACACGCTCTGCTGGCGGCGCGGCGACGAAGCCATTCTCATGCGTGCAAGGGAATGTTACCAGCCTCTCCCACTTGCCGTCCGTGTAATGCCCCAGCCGACCGGACCATGCGTTGCTATCCACGTAGACAGGATAGACGGGATCCGTTACGCCGACAATGCAGTTATTGTCGAATAATTCCTGGATGTTCGCGCTGTCGGATTTTGCGCCGTCGCTGACGAATATCTCGTCCGGCGAGATAGACGCGCCGAGTTTGACGTATTCGTTGATAGCAATTGCTTTGCGCAGGAAGTCATAACCGCCGTCGGGCGGGTAGCCCCGGAAGGTCGACGGATCCAGCAGCTCGTCGGCAGCCTTGTGGATGGCGGTTATGCAAGCCTTGGGTAGGGGCAGCGTTACGTCGCCAATGCCCATGCGGATCAGACGCGGGCCGCCTGTGTGAGTATCCTTGAACGTCGCGACGCGCTTACCAACCTCACTGAATAGGTATGATGCAGGCATCTCCTGTGCGAATGAGTTTAGCATGATGGCCTCCTATAATGAGGGTGGGGAACGGGGAAACGGTTCAATCAAGGGTTTGCCGCATCTGTGGTTGCGGCAAACCGTCTTGCCATTTTGAGGTTGGCATTAGGTCTGTCAAGGTCGGGTAGTATTTTCCCGCCATCAGTTGTGAACCTATCCGGCGTGGCAGCGGGAAAATCTCCACCCTACCCTTGACAGACGCGGGTTGATATCGCAAGTCTGGGGTTCTTAACGCGGTGGACGTATGGGCGCGTCGAGCATATCCTTCATGCCGTATAAACCCGGCGGCTTGCCGGCAACCCAGTGTGCTGCACGCAATGCGCCGCGGGCGAATACGTCACGCGAGTGTGCGCGGTGGGTCAGCTCGATCGTCTCGCCATCCATCAAGAAATAGACGGTGTGGTCGCCCGCCGCCGAACCACCGCGCAACGCGTGAATGCCCAGCTCCCCGGTTTGGCGCGGCGGCTCGTTCGGCGCGCGGCCGTAGCGGGGGATCAGATGGCTGGTGTTCGCCTCGTCGATCGCTCGCGCCAGAGCGAGCGCGGTGCCGCTGGGCGCGTCCAGTTTGGTGCGGTGGTGGGTTTCGGTGATTTCAACGTCGCAGCCGGGCAAGGTCAGCGCGGCTCGGCGCGCTAATTCCATCAGGACGTGGACGCCCACCGAGAAGTTTGCCGAGCGGAATATAGGTATATCCCGCGCCGCCGCCGCGATGCGTATCAAATCCGCATCGTCATAACCCGTCGTGGCTAGTACCAGTGCGGTGTTCCGCTTGCGTGCGAAGGTTAGAAGAGCGGTCAGCGCTTCCGGTTTAGTGAAGTCTACGACGACGTCCGCCGCTTCCTTCACTTCGTCCAATATTCTGTAAAGCGGGAAGCCCGACGCCTGGCCGTCCGCGCGCGCGTCTACGCCAGCGGCCACGGAGACCAGGGCGCCAGGTTCCTGCGCAAGCGCGGCGATGGCCTTACCCATTCGGCCCAGCGCGCCATGGAGCAAGATTCGCGGCACCGCGAATCCCTCCTCATCCTGTCGAAAATTATTCATAGGTGGATGTATAATATCATGCCCGTAGCGTGGCTGTCAATTCCACGAAGTTGTGATATAATGGCAGTATGATTGACTTGGAGGGTTAGTATGAGCACATGTTTCCCTACCTATAAACATGATGTGGATTTCTGCGTCGTGGGCGGCGGGTTGTCCGGACTGCTTGCGGCGGTCGCGGCCGCGAGGCATGGCGCGAAGGTCGCGCTGATGCAGGATCGGCCGATGCTAGGCGGCAACGCGTCCAGCGAGATTCGTATGTGGATCTGCGGCGCGCACGGCCCCAACATGCGCGAGACGGGCATATTGGAAGAGCTGAACCTCAACAACCATTACCGCAATCCCGATAAGAATTACAGCGTCTGGGATGGCATCCTGCACGAGCTGGCCATCAGCACGCCCAACCTTGAGATGATGTACAACTGCAGTTGCTGCGACTGCGGCATGGACGATTCCGGCAAACGGATCGAGTGGATTCGCGGCTGGCAGACCACAACCCAGCAGTGGCATGAGGTCCGCGCGAAGATATTTGCGGATTGCTCCGGCGACAGCATACTCGCGCCGCTGACTGGCGCGGAATACCGTTATGGCCGCGAATCACGCGATGAATTCGACGAACCACCGATGCCAGAGGTCGCCGACCGCCGAACGATGGGCATGAGCTGCCTGATGCAAGCCCGCCAGGAGGATCGGCCGTCCGAATTCATCCCGCCAGCATGGGCGCATAAATATACAGCCGACGATCTGCCGCACCGTACGCCGAACATGACGCACATGGGTGAAAACTTCTGGTATATCGAGCTGGGCGGCGAGTACGACGCGATTGGCGACACGGAGAAACTGCGCGATGAATTGTTAAAGATTACCTGCGGCATTTGGGATTATGTCAAGAACGCGCCCGAAAATAAGGCCCGCAACGCCAACTGGCGCCTGGACTGGGTGGGCATGCTGCCCGGCAAGCGCGAGAGCCGTCGGTATGTGGGCGATCACATCCTGTGCGCGAATGAGATTCGCGATGGCGGACACTTCGACGACCTGATCGCCTACGGCGGCTGGACGATGGATAACCATCATCCGGCGGGATTCGCGACGGATCAGCCGCCCACGATATACCATCCCGCGCCGTCGCCATTCGGGATACCGTACCGCTGCTTATATTCTAAGAATATTGATAACCTCATGTTTGCCGGACGTAATATTTCCGTAACACATATGGCCTGCAGCGCGTGCCGCGTGATGGCTACTTGCGGACTGCTCGGCCAGGCCGCTGGCACCGCCGCCGCGATTGCTGTCGAGAAAGGATTGACACCGCGAGGGGTTTATGAGCGGGAGATTAATCTGCTTAAACAAACGTTGATGGACGACGATTGTTACCTGCCGTTCAACACGCGCCAAGTCTCAGAATTATGCAAGTCAGCTGAATTAATATGCAAAGCCGACAACGCGGAATCCTTGCGCAGCGGTGTGGATCGACCGATCGGTAGCGACACGAATCGCTGCGCCGTGTCGAAAGGCGAGGTCATCGAGTACCGCTGGACGGAACCACGGCGGATCAGCTCCGTGCGGATCACATTCGACAGTGACTTCAACTGTGAGACACTGCCGCCATATGAGCAAGTGATGCAGCGCGGCATGCTGGCCAACCGCCCGCTGAATCTGCCCGACACGTATGTGCCCAAGACGATCGTACGCGCATACCGCATAGATGCCGTCAAATCCAACGGTGAAACGGTAACGCTCGTCGAGGTGGACGACAACCATCAGCGGTTATGCAAGCATAATGTTAGTGTCGAGGCGCTGGCGGTCCGGCTGATTCCGCTGGATACGTGGGGCAGCGAGGTGTGCGGACTGTTCGCATTTGACGTGGCATGACGGTTTCGACCCGCATTCATGAACAATCGGTGAATTTTTGTGTTTATGAGGCGGATAACGTTGCGCCGTGTGGCATGTACAATGTATAATGCCATAGGTTAATCCTGTTTAATAATAATGAGGCGGTGGGGTAACTAATGAACCTTCTGATTGGGAAATTCTGGACGCTGTTGGAAGCGGCGGGCGACGTCGCAGTGGATCCGGCGGCTGAAGCAGCCACGGAAGCGGTGGGGCCTTTGGCGATGATCATCCAGTTCGTGCCGTTCCTGCTGATCGGCGTGCTGCTGTACTTCATGATGATCCGCCCGCAGCGCAAGAAGGATAAAAAAGTCAAGGACATGCTCGCGAATCTGAAGATCGGCGATCGCGTGACCACGATCGGCGGCATGCACGGCACCGTCACCGGGATCAAGGACGACAACCTGATCGTGGCTGTTGGCCTGGGCAAGGAGAAGTCGCAGCTGGTATTCGCACGCTGGGGTATCCGCAGCGTAGACGAGGTATCCATCGCCAACGACGCGGAGACGCTGGTGTAAATTCCGGCTGAAAACTGGGAATTAGGAGGCGCGTTGGAATGCTAAAAGGTATTTCGCCGTTGATACCGCCTGAATTGCTCAAGATTCTGGACGAGATGGGCCACGGCGATGAGTTGGTGCTGGGCGATGCGAATTTCCCCGGCGAATCGATGGGCCGTCGGTGCGTACACTGCGACGGCCAGCCGATTCCGGCGCTGCTGGACGCCATATTGAGGCTGTATCCTCTCGATTCATATGTGAAAGCCCCCGTCGCGCTGATGCAGGTCACGCCGGGCGACAAGGTGGGCACTCCTACCATATGGAATGAGTACAGAGCCATCATCGAGCGGCACGCGCCTGGCATTCAGATTGAGGAAGTAGAACGCTTTGCGTTCTACGACCGGACGAAATTGGCGTACGCGGTGGTGCAGACAGGCGAAGGCGCGCTGTACGCGAACGTTATACTGAAGAAGGGCGTCATTCCGGCGTAGGCTGGAGAACCTTCGACCTGTAAGGGAGGACTGACTGTGCCCAAAATTATCGGCAAACCCCTACCGAATATCCCTTGGCAGGATAAACCCGCCGGCTGTACCGACGCCGTGTGGCGTTACAGCCAAAACCCCATCGTCCAGCGCGACGCCGTGCCGTGCGCGAATTCGATCTTCAACTCTGCCATCGTGCCGTATCAGGGCAAATTCGCTGGGGTATTCCGCATCGACGACAAGCGGCGGTTCATGCGCATCCATTCCGCGCGGTCGGAGGATGGGTTGGCGTGGGACATCGATCCTGAACCGTTCAACCTGGTAAACCCCATCGCGGACGAAGTCGGCCCATTCGAGTACGGGTATGATCCTCGATGCTGCGAGATCGACGGGGAGTATATCGTTACATGGTGTAATGGTTATCATGGACCGACCATCGGCATCGCAAAGACTAAGGACTTCAAGACATACACGCAGCTGGAGAATTCATTCCTGCCATTCAACCGAAATGGTGTAATGTTCCCAAGGAAGATCTGCGGAAATTATGCGATGTTGTCAAGACCGTCGGATAATGGCCACACCCCTTTCGGTGACATCTACTATTCGGAAAGCCCGGATCTGACATACTGGGGCAAGCATCGTTATGTATTCGGAACGGTTGGCGGCTGGCAATCGACAAAAGTCGGCGCAGGCCCGATCCCGATCGAGACGGATGAGGGCTGGCTGCTGTTCTACCACGGCGTGCTGACCAGCTGCAACGGATTCGTGTATTCGTTCGGCGCGTGCCTGTTGGATTTGGATCAGCCGTGGAAGGTTATAGCGCGTACTGCGCCATACCTATTATCACCACAGAAAGTTTATGAACAGGTAGGGGATGTACCGAACGTGGCGTTCCCATGCGCGGCGCTGACCGACAGCGCGACTGGACGCATCGCAATCTACTACGGCGGAGCGGATACGGTGATCTGCCTAGCTTTCTGCGAGGTAAACGAGGTCGTCCGGTTCATCAAGGAAAACAGTTTGTAACATTTACCAGAAAATGTCATGTTTCTGCCATACTGTGTACACAATTAGGTGTTATTATCAAAAACTGGCGACGGAGGAAACTCCGCCGCCAGTAAGAATGATGAAATGCGGTTTAACGATATTTTTCGCGAGGGGAGTGATGGGACGGAATGAAAAACCTGATCCGGCATTTGAGACCGTTCTGGCCGATCGTGTTGGTCGTGCTGGTGCTTCTGGCGGCGCAGGCCATGCTCGAATTGGCGCTGCCCCAATACACATCCGACATAGTCGATGTCGGTATCTCCCAGAGCGGTATATCCAGCCCCGTGCCGGAGGTGATTCGCGCGGAAACGCTGGACGATCTGCTCCTCCTTATGACCGCGTCGGAGGCCGAAGCCGTTCGCGCGGCTTACGAGCCGTACGAAGGCCATCCGTATCCGACCGAAGCGGCGCTTATGCGCCTCAAGCCGGACGCGGATATTGCGGCCATCGAGGGGCCGCTGTCACTGGCGATGGCTATGGGCACGCTGTCCAGCCAGATAACGGGCGTTACGCCCGAGAATTCCGCGTCGGATACCACCGATTCCGATGGGAATACGGCAGAAAGCGGCCAGGCCTCCAACCCCTTCGCGATGCTGCGATCCATGCCAACCATACTGCGCAGCGCCATGATCAACCAGATTCGCCAGCGTTTAGCGGCGATTCCGGAGTCGCAGATCAAGCAGATAGGCATCACGGCGGTCAAGGAGGAGTACGACGCCATCGGTGTACCCAGCAAGCAGACGGGGTATATCGCCTTCGCTGGGCTTAAGATGCTGGCGGTAGCGCTGCTGGACGCTGCAGCATCCATCACTGTGGGATACTTCGCCAGCCTGATTGCGTCGCGGCTGGGCCGATCGCTGCGCAAGCAGACGTTCACCAGGGTCGTATCATATGGAAGTCAGGAGATTAGCAAATTCTCCACGGCTTCTTTGATTACGCGGTGTACCAACGATATCCAGCAGATACAGCAGATGGTTGTAATGCTGCTGCGCATTCTGGTGTTCTCGCCGATCATGGCGGTCGGCGGCGTCATCAAGGCGTTGGGCACGAATATGTCCATGGCATGGGTGATAGGCGTCGGCGTAGCGGCGGTGCTGACTGTCGTTGGCGTGCTGATGATCGTGGCCATGCCTAAGTTCACCGCGATGCAGCGGCTGGTCGACAAGATCAACCTGGTTGTGCGCGAACAGCTGACGGGCATGCAGGTTATCCGCGCGTTCAGCACTCAAAAGCGCGAACAGGAGCGCTTTGAGGAGGCGAATAACAACCTTACCCGCAACGCGTTATTCATCAACCGCGCTATGTCCAGCATGTTCCCGCTGATGACGCTGATCATGTCGGCCACCATGATACTGATCATCTGGGCCGGCGCGCACTCGGTCGACGCCGGGTCGATGCAGGTCGGCGAGATGATGGCGTTCATGCAGTATGCCATGCAAATCATCATGTCGTTCCTGATGATCTCCATGCTCTCGGTCATGCTGCCTCGCGCGATGGTGTCGCTGGGACGCATCCAAGAAGTATTGGACGTCGAGCCAGCCCTGCACGATCCGAAGGAACCCAAGTTATTCCCGACGGTTTCGGCATTCCAGAAGGGTATCGTGCGGTTTGAGAATGTGTCATTCCAATACCCAGGCAGCGAGGAACCCGTGCTGTCGGACATATCGTTTGAGGCAAGGCCCGGCGCGACGACGGCGTTCATCGGGTCGACGGGCAGCGGCAAGTCCACACTAGTGAACCTGGTGCCGCGGTTTTTCGACGTGACCAAAGGGCGCATTACGCTGGACGGAGTGGACGTCCGCGACGTCAGCCAGTATGATTTGCGCGCAAGGATCGGCTATATTCCACAAAAAGCGTTGCTATTCTCTGGCGATATCGAGAGCAATATCAAGTATGGCGGGCGTGAGGTATCCGATTCTGGCATGGTCGAGGCCGCCCAGATCGCCCAGGCCGAGGATTTCATCGAGGAGAAACCCGACAAGTATAAGGACGCCATCACCCAAGGCGGCGACAACGTGTCGGGTGGACAGCGTCAGCGGCTGGCGATCGCGCGAGCGCTGGCGGGCAAGCCGGATATCCTCATATTCGACGACAGCTTCTCCGCGCTGGACTTCAGGACGGATTCACGGCTGCGCGCCGCGCTGAAGCAGCGCACCGCCCAGGCAACCGTGCTGGTGGTCGCCCAGCGCATATCCACCATTATGGGCGCGGAGCAGATCATCGTGCTGGATGAAGGCCGGATCGTGGGCCGGGGCACTCACAGCGAGCTGCTGAAATCCTGCCAGGTTTATCTGGACATTGCCCAGACGCAGCTATCCAGCGAGGAACTGGGGGAGGTGGCCGTCAATGAATAATAACGGATCAGGCAATGGTTCGGGCAATCGGCCTGAAGCCCCCAAGCGCAATCGCGGCATGATGGGCGGCGGTCCTCCTGGCATGCACATGACTGAAAAACCCAAGGACTTCAAGGGTTCGCTAAGGAAACTGATCCAATTACTGCTGGCCTACCGAGTGCAGCTGATACTCGTGCTGGTATTCGCGGTGGGCGGCGCCGCGTTCTCGATCGTCGGCCCGAAGATACTAGGCAGTGCGACGACGGAGATATTCAACGGGCTGATGAATAAGCTGCGCGGCGGCGGCGAGGGCGGCGTGGACTTCGGCAAGGTCGGGAAGATATTGATCAACGTACTGACGCTGTACCTCTTCAGCGCGCTGCTGCAATACATCCAGGGTTGGATCATGAGCGGGCTGACCCAGCGCACGGCGTTCAAGTTAAGGAAGGATCTATCCGACAAATTACACAGGCTGCCCATCCGGTTCTTCGACCAGTACACCCACGGCGAGATTCTCTCGCGCGTGACGAACGATGTCGATACAATGTCCATGAATATGAACCAGGTGATGACACAGTTCGTCACGGCGGTGACGACGGTGCTGGGCACGCTGTACATGATGCTCTCGATCAACCTATGGATGACGCTGGTCGCGCTGCTGACGCTGCCTCTATCCATGTTCGGCGCGATGGGCGTGATGAAGCGTTCGCAGAAATACTTCCAGCAGCAGCAAGAGTACCTGGGTCACGTCAACGGCCAGGTCGAGGAGGTATTCGGCGGGCATCTGATCGTCAAGGCGTTCAACGGCGAGGAGAACGTCATCGAAAAATTCGACAAGGATAACGACACGCTGGCCGAGTCCGCGCGCAAGAGCCAGTTCCTGTCCGGACTGATGATGCCCATCGCGATGATGATAGGCAACCTGGGGTATGTGCTGGTCTCCATATTCGGTGGGATGCTGGCGGCGCGCGGCGCGATCGCGGTGGGCGATATCCAGGCGTTTGTGCAATACGTCCGGCAGTTCAACCAGCCGATCACCCAGCTATTCCAGGCGTCCAACATGATCCAGGCGATGCTGGCCGCGGCCGAGCGCGTATTCGCGCTGCTTGAGGAACCTGAAGAGAATCAAACCGTCGAGAATCCCGTGCACATCGACGGCTTGAACGGGCGGGTAACATTCGACCACATTCAATTCGGATACGTGCCGGATAAGACGGTCATCCACGACTTCAGCGCGGACATTCAGCCGGGCATGCGCGTGGCGATCGTCGGCCCGACGGGTGCCGGCAAGACCACCATAGTCAAGCTGCTGATGCGATTCTACGACGTGGATCGCGGCGCGATAATGGTTGACGGGCACGACCTGCGCGCGTTCAACCGGACGGAATTGCGCGATCTATTCGGCATGGTGCTGCAGGATACGTGGCTATTCAGCGGCTCCATCATGGAGAATATCCGCTACGGCAAGCTGACCGCGAGCGACGACGAGGTAATGAATGCCGCGAGCGTCGCTGATATTGACCACTTCGTGCGCACGATGCCCGAGGGTTACGCGTCCGAACTCAACGAGGAATCCTCAAATATTTCACAGGGCCAGAAGCAATTGCTGACCATCGCCCGCGCGCTGCTGGCGAATCCGAAGATACTCATACTCGATGAGGCTACCAGTTCCGTGGACACGCGCACCGAGATGCGCATCCAGAACGCCATGCACAGGCTGACCCAGGGCCGCACGAGCTTCATCATCGCGCACCGGCTATCGACCATCCGCAACGCCGACCTGATACTGGTCATGAAGGATGGGGATATTGTCGAGCAGGGGACGCATGAAGGGCTGCTGGAGAAGCAGGGGTTTTACGCGGAGCTGTATCAGTCGCAGTTTGCGCATTAGGCGCGCCTGCGGGTGGGTTGCCCCAACTGCGGTTGGGGTACGTTACTTTTCCCGTCCGTGGGAAAAGTAACCAAAAGGACGGCCAAAGGGGAAGGGCGCTCTGGCGCCCCCTCCCCTCTGGACACCTCTCCCCAGCCATGTTGCACCTGTTGCAAGAGACCAAACGGACGCTATCCAGAGCAGCACAGTATTGCAAGGGGCTTGGCATCATATTGTTTACATGAAATCCTAGATGATCAATAGCTGGTGGAGGGAGGCTGTTATGGTTTTATAGTTGTTTACGTACTTGCTTAGATGATCCGGAGTTGGTAGCAGAGGTGCGTTATGATTATATAATGATAATGACAAGCCCCGCCAATACGATTACCTCGCCGTGAAGCCTCGATAACCTTACAAGGCAGTGCCTGTAGCTCAATCGAACGTTGGTCATAGACCAATGAGCGGAGCCAACATTGAGGAGGGAGAGTCCAGAGAGGGAGGGCACAGTGCTGAGGTTGCTGAAAAAGTACCCTCTTTGCATTTGCTCTACACCAATATGCACAAACGGTACTGAAGAAGCAAATGCAAAACTCTTGTCGTAACTTGCTTTTTTGACACAGTATGGCTATTCTGTCATAGCTATTTTTGTGCAAATTTTTCCATTGAGCGACTTTTTCAGCAACCTCTATTTTTCAGCCTTGATTTTCCTCGCTTTTTTCGGCCACAACCAACTAATTATTTCGCGTTTTGTAACATTTTAGCAACTCGCCAAAATAATTTCCTGCAACACGGTGGGACGGCGCAACACGCGCCGCCCCGCTTGCCACATCCGCCCGCATCAATCCGCCCAACCCATGATCGTGGATAACTTATACCCAACGCCCAGCGACGTGAGCATATCCTCGATGTGCTTGACTGTGTCGTTATCGCCAGAGACAACCACTTCCTTGTAGAGCGGCTTGTAATGTGTGGTCAGGCTGGTCTTAATCCCGCCGTTCTCGGATCAAGCGTGCTCGATGCCTTTGCTCAATGCGTTGACCGCGTAGGTTTTACAAAGTAACCACAACTTAAACGGCAGACAGTCACCAATTCTACCGAAGGGCATATTATTAAGCAAAACGACAATATTGTCGAATTGCCGAACTGTATGACGGTATAAGAAAGGTGGTTCTTATGGCCGACAAGACTATTTCCTCCGGCGACATCATCGATCTGCGCAACGCTATCCTAGCCGTAACGGAGGGGGACACCATATACATAACCAAGGACTTGACCGAAAACCTTGGCGCTTATACTACCATTGTGTTCTATGATGATCTCCCGCACTTCAGTATTATTGGTAAACCCGCCAAGGCAGGCGGGAGGATTCATATCGGCCAGGATGTGGATGGCAAGCGAATGAAGGTGGCGTTGATGGAGGGCTCGTGGCAATGGCCTGTCAGCGCAGACATTGAGAATATTGAGCTACATATGGAAATTACAGATCCAGCATCCTCTGTTGGTTTTATCGACTACGGCTATAATTGTCGTTTCTATAATTGCGTAACAGAGGGTTATATCAAGTATCAAGACCAAAGAGGTCCGGTTTCCCCATTCATTGGAATGGCAAAGGGCGCCTTTGAAATGAATAATTGTGTAAACAATTGTGATTTAGACGTTCCAAATAGCGATCATGTCGGTGGTTTGGCTGGTTCTGTCTTAAAACTCCCCAGTGATCCTTATCAAACAGCACGCTTTACTAATTGTGTAAACAATGGCAATATAACCGGTGATGCTGCAGTTGGAGGGATTGTAGCTTATTTTGAAGATTATAATGAATGTTATATTGAAGATTGCACTAATAATGGTGATATCACAGTCACCCAAGGTCAAGTAGGCGGTATAGTTTCTTTCCTTTCAGTTTATGAAGGCAACAAATCACAGATAATCCGATGCAGAAATAATGGAACTATTAAAATACCACTTGATATTGAATATTTTAATGACTTTAATGATATGGGCGGCATTGTTGGGTATGCTGGGTCTTGGCAATCAGAAGCGAAGGTAAGCATTCATGAATGCGTCAATTATGGTGATGTATTTGGAATGACGATCCAAAACAACACCGGCGGAATCGCGGGAATCATCGACGGAAATACAGACATTGTCCAATGCGACAATTATGGTAATATCTGGAATGGCGGCATGCTCGGTGGCATAGTCGGCTTCGCTAGATGCTCGTACGAGGATAGTTACGCATTGATACAACGCTGCTTTAATCGCGGGAGTGTCCACGGGGATATGTATGGAGTGGGCGGAATTGCGGGACTAATCTATGGCAACACTATTGTTGAAGATTGCGGGGTTTGCTCGGTAGTTAAGACCATTGAATCCGCTTCAGAAGGTGTAGGCGGTATAGTTGGCGCGGTAACATATACGGACTATTTAGGATATGACGGTGTCTCTGGCTTAACTATTATCCGAAATAATGTCGCTAGCACAGAGTATATAAAAGTGATACATGATGCAGCTTCACCCGGTGACGGTAACGATTACGTTCACCGCATCCTCGGCCAATTCCTGCCCGATCAGGATAACCCCGATCCGCCAAACTACCCAGACCTGAACTCAAGGTTGTTATTGGAAAATAATTATGCTTATCCGCCTATGCTGTTGATTGGCGATAATGGGAGTATAACCGATGGGTTCAAGCATGATGCCTTCTATAACCATGGCGCGGGCGGCGTGTATCCGTCGCCGGGCGTAACGATTAATTCCAAAGGTCCCGATTACGGCGCGGATCAACTCAACGGCGGCGATCCCATCGACGTCGATCCCGCGCACCCGTTAGCGCCTTACATGCTGGAATGCATGTACGGCTACATCCCGCCCATCATCACTGCCACCCTGTGCGGATTCAACCACGGCGACGGCGTGCGTCCGGGCTGCTTCACCGTAGGTCTGTACGCCGACGACGGTACCACCCTGCTTGCCAAAGCCACCAATGACAGCAAGGGAATCATGAAACTGCCGCTAATTTCCCCGTCCCTGTCCCACCCCGGAAGCTACTGCTTCTGGGTCAGACGCGTCCGCAACAGCAACAACCACGTGCTCAACTACGTCGAATCCTTCCCAGTCCGCGTCTGGGTCACCCAGGATGCCAACGGGAAGCTCAATCATTATGTCTGCTACTCCATGATGCTTGGGGAACCGAATTTCTTGATATAAAATCATTACATAGGCTGGCAGAAATATCCGCCAGCCTATCTTACTTAATCAACTGGTTATTACGGCAGCACGACGCCTATCAGATCACCTAACTTGTCCGCCAATTGTGCCTGCGCCAGAGCGCTGTCAGACGCCCAATAATCGCCAGTGATGCTGTATATGAACGGTTTCATGTTCGCGATCAGCGCGCCGATGTTTTGCGCGTATGTGTTGCCGGAATAGTTTGGGATGAATTCCGGATTATACGCGAGCGCGACTAATGTGTATTTTGATTGATACAGCGTATTGCCAGTTACATTCACGGTTCCGTCGATCCTGTTGCTGTTGTCAATGTTAAATATTATCGACACTCTCGCATGGTGGCCATGGTACAGTTCAGCGGTTTTGCCCTGATACAGCCAGTCAAATATATCGTTGCTGTAATCATAACCGTTGTGCAAAATGATGTTGTTGCTTATCTGAATATCACCAAGACTGGAACCGCTGTCCGCATGAGTGCCGAACGCAACGCCAGTCTGGCAGCGTTCGATGAGATTTCCGTCAATAACAGTGCTGTTTACAGAAAATGCGCTTGTTTCCAGCTCTGCTGAGACGGCGCTTCCGGCTACGTCATGTATGTAATTGTTATGGATTGTATTGTTTTCGCCGCTGATACCGATTGCGCCGCCGCCGAGTTCAAGTCCAGTATGCGGAACGGTGGCTTCGTAGAAGAACACCGCGCCGCCAATCCACGCTACCTCACAGTTTTGCACCGTAATGCCGAGATTACTGCCGGTAATACCTATCATTGAGCCGTACATTATGCACAGATTATCCAGTATGACGTTGCCGCGTCCGCCCATAATCATGCCCATATATGTATTGGTATCTTCTCCGGTAGTAGAGGCGAATTCGATACTGCTATACAGTTCGCCAGGATTACCCGCGTCGCAGCGCAGGTAGATCGGCCCGGTTGTCATCATTTGAAATGGCACGACCGGCAGCTCTGTATAAGCGCTCATATCATACGTTGAAACAAATGTCAGATCCTCGCCGAGGCCTTCCGCAAGATCAAACGGTTTCGTTTGATCAAACGGGTAAACGAACTCGTGACCATTCCACAGCGGAATGATTCGCTTGGCATAACTGTCGCCGTCGTTGAACACGATTACCGACGTTTCTTGCATCTCGTTGTAGAATTTCCATACCTTCTTGCCTTGCGCGTCGTAGAACAGTTCCCATTTGTCAGCGCCGACGCCGCTTTCGGGCGAATTGAGTATGCGCGGCTTTAGTCCCTCGCCGTAAGCGGAATATGTAACGCCGCCCATGCAATCGACGCGTTCCCGCCATGTGCCGCCGCGCTCAAGGAATACGCCGTCGCCAGGCTCTGGATTCATCCCGCGCGCGCCGCCTAGTGTAGCGAGCGCTTTTTCGGGCGACAAACCATCGTTGCGGTCGTCGCCGGAGTTGGATACATAATATTTCTTGCCCGTGACTTCAATGGTCGTCGGCGTGTTCAGTATCGCCTGTTTGCTTTCTTCGGCGTCGCGGAGGATCTGCGCGTCGGCTTCAGCGGTTGGGTCACGCTCGATGATCTCGCCGTGCGGATATGTGTCGTACAGCCGAACAGCCGCCAACAACGCTTCACTGTATGTGAACGGATCGTTGATGCGCATGGATTCACTTGCCTTGTCGTACTCAAATATCGGCTCGCCGCTGAAGTGTGACAATTTTTCATAGGAATACCAATATGGAATTGTGTCATACGACGATTCGATGGATCCCGTTGTATTATTCACATCAGGCCCGATGGTGAGAAACATTCCACTATTTTGCGGAAAGATTGTTTCATCGTAGATGATGATGATGTCATGCATCGCCGGATGATCGTAATACGGAATCTCCCAGTAATCGATGCTGAGGTTCCCGTCGTTCAGATAATACGCGGCGAAGAACGTCGCGACCATGCCGTCAAAGCGGGACATCGTTCTGGTTTCTGACCGTGCAGCCGGAAATGCCGCGATCCATTTGTCTAGCTTGGTATTATCGACAAGTTTGACGACTCGATCCAGCAGCATCATATACTGATCGACCGTCACGATTTCTTCTTCCGCTACGTTCGGATCATATGAACCGATGCCCAGCTTCGCCGCTCGATCAAGCTCAATCAGGTCGGCTTGCGTGCGAGCGATGGTCGGGACGGTTGTCGCGGGTTCATGCCAGCTATCGTACAGCCTTAGCGCCGAAAGCATGCCTTCGGTGTAGGTGAGAGGTTGTTCCGGACGCATGGTTTCGCTTATTTCATCAATGTCAAACAACGACTTGCCTGAATTAAGCGAAATCCTGCTGAAAGAAAACACTAAAGCATCAGATGCTCTATTTTCATAATCATCTTGCGGATTAAAGAGAGTGTTTGGCGTTTCCAAATAGAATTCAGGTGAAAAAATGCTGTCGTCTAACTGATAATTCCGCGCAGTATTCCCCTCATTGTTACCCATTCGGTTCCAGAGTAAGCCCCAATCGGGTATATTGTGCGCTGTATACCTCTCACCAAGCGTTTCAGCGGCGCATAATGTCGCAAAGAATGCGTTCGATCGAGTGATATTCCTCATCGAGTTTCTGGCTTTGTCAAGCTCCGACCAATTATTCCAAGAATCCAACTTTGACGCGTCAGCAAGCTCGACGGTTCTGGTCAGCATTGCCATGAAATCGCTGTAGGTTATTTCAGGATTATCCGATCGGAATGGGCCGAAACCAAGCTCCACCGCGCGGTTAAGCTCAGTGTCGTCATACATATCATCCGCCAGTGAAACAGTCAGGTTGAATGAAAACAGTCCAACAATCATCACAACGAGTAAAACGAACGATAGTCCACGCTTCATGTCAAAAATCCTCCATAATTGTTTATTATTAACGTGTTATAGGTTGCAATTAGTAATCACAACCGCATAACGGTAATATTATAGGCCAATCTATTTATTTTGTCAAGATATCGAAACTCTATGAAAATCGAAGTCACCGAATCCATGTTTGAGGGCATGATGGACATTGAATAATTTCATTATAAAGAATCCAACACATTCTAAATCGAAGAATGGTAAGTAAATTGCCCGCTCTTAGCATACTTTATGACATTCGTCTCATAATCCGCAGCCAGCCATGTCAAGGATTCCCGAAACTGGCGGTCGTACATGGACGCGGTCTCACGAATCTTGGTCTCGGCATTCACCTGCTGCTGATTGATATCCTGCTGCGCCCGGCCGCCAGCGATCTGGATATTCGACTGAATCTGCTGGCCGTATGAGGAACGCTGCATCCCGCGCGCGAGCATCGCATTCCCGGTCTGGGAATACGCGTCCGCGAACGATTTGGCCGTGTCCTGGCGCGCGCGGTCGTAGCTGGAACCCAAGCCGCGCAATTCCTGCTCCAATTGCAGCGCATTCTGCTCGGCTTGATGCGTCAGCCCTTGCCGTCCGTAACGATTACCCGATTCGTTATACCGCCGTCGTTTACCATGATCGCCCGACTTTCCCCACCCTAAAAATATCCCGGACAGACACGGCCTAACGCCAGGTACGTAAATTACTAACGTACTCCTTACGAGCATCGTATGGGACCGGGCGAGAAAGGAGGAATTTGACGAAAAAGGATAGGTGATGACCATGCCAACCAAACCGTTCCCGGGTACAAAGCTGGGGCAGCTGCGCGCGTTTTTAGTTGCCGCGGATCCTGGCGACACTATACTTATACCTAACGATGTAGTTGACGGGTCTGACCTTCCGGGTCAGACGTGGACGACGGTACCCATCAAGGACAATGTCACGATAATCGGCACAAAAACTAGCGGCAAGGTGCGCATTGGTGGGAATGGTTCAAGCCAGGCCAATTTCGCGCTGGATAAGCCATTGTTGAGGTCAGCTCATGACACTGATCTCTCAAAATTTCCGGATGAGCCCATAAATAGAATCGTCATTGAAAACATACATTTGAATGTTGACATTACTTCATTCTCTGGACCGATTGGCTACTATTCTAATGTATGTGTTGGCGGCTTCATTCAGTTTGCTAAGAATGTACACATCAAAGACTGTGAGGTAAGCGGTCGAATTGAACCTAACATACCTAATAACGTTATGTATATAGGCGGTTTCCTTGGGAGGAC
>BNUH01000018.1 GCA_025997215.1 Clostridia bacterium | reverse complement strand
GAAGTCGCGAGCGCAGCTTTCAACGTCTCGATCTTCGACTTTTGTGCTTCTATCTCTTTAGATAATACCTCGTTCGTTTTAGTGAACTTAGCTGTTGATGTATCGCCTTTATCGAATTCACTAGCAACAAGTTTCAATTCACTGCCTAATGTCTTAAGTGTTGTATTAATATCAGTTAATGACTGCTTAAACTCCTTTTCTTGTTCTGCAACAAGCTTAATACCCACATCCGGCAATTAAGTCCCTCCTAAACCTCATTAAGTCTGGCATATTCTCCAAACATCATTGTTGCGTTAGCATTGTAAGCTAAAGTAGCTTCTGCTTTACTATTGTAACAACCTAAATGTTTTCTTTGTACCCTACTCCGATATTTCCCTGTTTGCTGGCAGTAAGTTACACCTTTGCATCCGCTTGTATTGTTTGATCTTAGCTTAGTATTATACGAATTTTGTTGGTGTGTTGCCAATCTCAAATTCATCTTCCTACAGTTAGATGGATGACCATCAATATGATCAACCTCATATCCTTCAGGTGGATCTAGTATAATACGATGCAGTCGTACACCGATGTTATCTTTTGTCACCGCTTTAACATATCCACCTTCTATTACATGCCATTGATACCCTTTGATTTTGTCCCAATCATCTAAGTCCACGATGAATTGTCTGCCGTGCAGGTCAAAACCTGTTATACCATTTCCATCATAAGCATAACCGAGACAATGCCCACATGATTTAGTATGGCCAGATCTCAAATCAGCGCCTCTAATAGTTGTTTTGCGCCCACATTCACATATACAAACGTACATGTTCTCGCCGCACCGGCTTTTACCCGCCTGTTCAACAACTGTCAGTCTATTATATACTTTGCCAATCATATCTATCGTTGAATGTGTGTTGCGTTTAACTAATCGTATATTTCTCCGACGACAATCTGTTGTAACACTATTTACAAACTCTATTGACATCGTGCTGGAATATCCGAGAATAGCCGTTTCTAATCTCAAATTACTACCATTCGTAAGTTTTGTTATCACATGGCCATTATTTCTAACATGCCATGGGTATTGCATTACTTGTTCTGCATCAGTAATATCAAAGGTGAATGTCTTACAGTTGTTGCTATCTATGCCTTCGATAGTATCATGATTAACAATGCGGTAGTATGGCATATATTTCTTTGCACCATTTTCTCTGTATATAACTTTTCTCACTTTTCCTCCTACAAAAGAGCGCTGATTGCTCAACGCTCTTACTTGGATTACGCGGACAGGTTTATTCGCCTCTTTTCGAGGATTTAGTAACAGCTGTCAGTATAGTTGCAATGACTGCAACAAAACCATACGGTTCCGGCAATACGAGGCATGACACCCATAAGTTAAGTATCGTTAATCCCAAAGCAGCTATGGCATGAATGATTGGTACTATCATTTGCTTCCTCCCAAACGGAAGAGCGCCAATCTCTCGACGCTCTCCCTCGTCTTATTGTTTACGCCACGCTTTCCTGATTCTGCTCGATCAACGGCAGTATCCCATCCGCCTTTAGCAACCCATAGACGAACAAGCGGCCTTTCTGCGTCCAGTGAGTATGTACTTTGTAGTGCGTCTCACCATCCGAGCCCAGATATGGATGTGTTTTTGTCGCGGTATACCCATATTCAGCATGTTCCTGATAAATTAGCCAAATATTCCCCTGTTTGTACTGGACGCGCTTGTCGTGAAGATACTGGTTCAGCCATTGCGCGCTCTTTCCATAATCTTTTGCTATGGTATTCACCGAAACCACATCTTTGCAGTTCAGGACTACATCATAGTAAGACGCTTTCGGTTGAAGCTCAGTCACACGCTGGTTTAACGCGCTGTTATCCGCCTCCAATAGCATTGTACGGGTTAGCGATTTTTCGAGCTGCCGTTGAAGGTGTTCATTCAACCGCTTCATGACCTGCGCTGGATCATTCCATGCTTTTTCAACGTCGATCAGATACTGCCGAATCTGCATACCGATCGGTGTGCGCTGCAGCATCGCAATGTGCTTCGCCGTGTCAAGGGATAAAGCGTGGTCGATTATTTCTCGCTCAATTTCGCGTTTGCCTTCGATTTGAACTCGGACATTTTTGTCCAAGTTGAAATCAACACCCTCAACAAATCCATACTCGCACATTCGCGGGAACCATTTGTGATATGGCGTCTCGATCTGCAACTGCTCATGGAGCGTACGCCCCGAAACGGGGAACAGGTTGTTATCATCAGAAACCATTACCAACTCATTAAACATTTGTTGTTATCCTCTCTTTCACCGGTTCGTTACTCTCGGCGACCGCGTTATGTCCATTCATTTCAGCAATCAACCGTAACTTTCGCTTATCGCGCCGCTTCTTTTTCTTCCTGCGGTTCCGCGCTGTTCGGTTTCGCCTTTGCTCATCGCTCAGCACAAATTCGCGCCCGCGCAGCCGTTCAGTACAGATGATCCGCCCAAAGAGTGGCATTGCCACCGTTATGATCCACTTGATGAAATTATCTGCAGTCATGCACCTCTGCGCAGCTAAATACATTACAAGTGGGTACGTGTCTACTGCCAGCGCCTGTTCATGCCATGCTTCGCTGTCTATATTATAGTCAATATTGACCATGGCCTTTTCATCTGGATCGAAGGCTTTTGCAACCTCCTGCCAATTGAATACACCCAATGCGCTGCATAGATTCTTAAGCGCCCAAAAGTAATGAGTGGTATCCCCATCATCATTACCGATCACTATGATCTTCGTATTTTCCACGTATTGTATGTCGAACTGATGAATTGACATAATCTGGCTCCTCCTACGTTAGTGTTAGTGGTATAACATCGTCAATAGACACATTCCTGTCTGCTGGATAATCAATCTTGTTGTACATCATCGTTATCGCACTCCTCGATAAGCATCCAAGCGTCGTGCATACCATCGCGATCCACTTGCGAGGGATCCATAGCGAAGAACGCGCACTCTATGCATCCCTCAAAACAACCCCCACAAAATGGCGACGCAGCGCACTTAATCCTCATTTCCGTTTCGTCTTTTGCCATGTTCAGTCCTCACTTCTCATACTCTCAACTCCCGCAATCAACCCAAACACGCTATTACACGTTTCTTCGCCTTTAGCCAGTTACATTATGTCGTCAATGGAATAAGTGACGCGAGGCTTTTCCAGCCCCAGGTGCTGCTTGTGGCAGGCATACAGATCAAGAAACAGTCCCAGGCGCATCGCCCAGAACTGTTCCTCTTCCATATGCATTTGTACTGTGGCCGCGTATAGTAGCCGGATGAATGACTCGTCGTCGCTCATCCGGCGTCCGAGTTTTTTCCTTCCGGCTCCGATTCTACCGCACGCACTGTGCCCTTAACGCACGCGTCGAGTATCGCGTTCTTCAGATCAACCAAGTCAGTAGGCGTCGTGAGCAGCTCTACAGCTTCATCCGTCAATAGCTCTCGCGGCGGAAGCTGCTTCTTGAGATTCCCTGCCATGATGGCTTGGTTGGCGAGCGTTACAATAAGCCAAACCACCTCATCAAGCGCCTCGGCTGTGTTTTCCAGCCTCAGCAATTGGTCGCCCAGTTTGTCCATACCGCCGTACCGTTGCGCGATCAACTTGGTCGCGCGAGTGGTGAGGATCAACTCGTACTGCTCCTCACCGATGGTTACGAATGCGCCGCGTTCACTATCCATTCTTTGCTCCTTATACTATTTCAGGTTCGTAAACGTTACTGAACCAGTCTGTTATGGTTGATGCTGAAACCCCAGGATCGCCTTGCGTTATCTCCGCTTTCCAAGGATGGCTGCCTGTATCGTCGGGTCTATTCCGGCGCATGATAAGCCCCTCAATCTCAGGCGTCTTAAACTGGATACTGTTCCCCTTGGTAGCAAGCGCAATCGATGGTACACCAAATTTTACCTTATACAGCCAAAAGTATCTGTATACACCCTCCGGTTTCTTCGCCCTAAACGCTATTGCGACGGGCGAGCCGCCGTCTTCTGAACACGAGATCATCGCGCCGTTGTCATCGACCCGTGCGCCTGTTAATACAGCTACAACCGCAGGCAGCAGATCGGCTGTCCCCAGTTTCAATGTACCTGAATCGAATTCCTTGATAGAATAGGCGACGCCATCGTCCGCATACAGATTTTCGGAAGCTAGTTCGATCGTCAAGTCTGCGGTAATCGCTTTCGCCAGTGTTTTGGGTACGCCATAAGTCTCAATTCCTTGTGTATCCTCAGTTATTTCCGCGTAATACAGTGAATCTAAGCCTATTGTTGCCAAGTTTATTCCTCCTCGTAATCGTCCCATGGGTATAATTGTGCACAATCTATCTCGTAATGGTGTAACTTCGTATCTGTTTCAAACTCGATATACATCCTGGCAGTTATCGTGATATCCTTTTCGAGCAATCGCCGGATGATGCGTTTGTTTGTGCTGCGCGGATTCGTTTTTGTGTACAGCGAGATTCGTACCTCTTGTACATCCGCGCCTGGGCAATCGTCCGCGTTCAGCGCGAATGTGTCCGCCAAGGGCGTCAATACTACATACATATCCGGTGCGATATCCGAAAACGCGCCCGTTTCCACGGGAATGTCCAGTTCGGTCATGATCGAAACTAATACTTCAAGTAAACTCATTTGATGTTCATCTCTGCCTCCACGACCGCCTTCATGGCGCTCTCAGCTGCTGCCTTACTCGCCGACTTCGCCGGTTTCATAAACGGGCGCGCCGGTTGGCCGCTTTTGCCATGCTCCAAAATTGACGCTAACTTTGCGTTGACCCCACCGTCATGACGATTTTCACCGAAACCGACGCGAATATCGACCGAGCCATCACGCCCCGCCTTAACAGGTGATACACCCAACGCCGATTGTAACGCGCCTGTCGATCGTGATGGAAACTTCGTCCTGCCTATCGAGGAAGCCAGTTTGCTCGCAACTGCGCTATGTACAACCCCCGCCCCGGCTTTAAGCGCTTTTTCGACGATCTCATCGACACGCTCGCCAAGCCCTTCTAACTTACCAAGCAGTTCATCGCTGATAACGATCTGGCACTTCGCGATAATTATCACCTCACACTGGGCTGGATAATGTCCGTCATGCACTCGGTGTACATCCCTCTATCCCGGACATCTTCAACCGAAACGATATGGTAACGGTCAGCGTCACATAGAATATAGTTGGACGTGGTAATCGTCGCGCCAGGTATTTTCCTGAACCGGAACAGGCTTGTCGCTTCAGTGAATGCTGCGCGATTCTTCCAGCTCTCGTTTCCATGCCGAGATTCCTTATACGCACGGACAACTGCGACGGTTTTATCCTGTGTTGATGAGTAACCTTCCTCGTCCTTCACTATCTCAGATTCGCCTATTCTAATGAAGGAACGCATTCTGCCTACACTCATATAGCCCTCCCCCAATCCCTATCCATCCTCAAAAGGTCTTGCGTTGCTCGCCAGACTTGCTGCGCGGACGGCACATTATCGCCATAGAAACCGGCTGTCGAGCCGTCCCTACTTTCGTAGAAATGACTCGACAACATAACTATCGCGCGTTCGGTGGTCGCGGGCATTGGATGCTCGCCATACCAACCGGACTCGCGATGCTGATAGCTTTCGGCGTATGCTATAGCAGACTCAATCATCCGCGTGAGCAGGGTATCGTCTTCAGAATGCTCCAGTATCAGATTCGCCTTCACGGTCGGAAGCATTGATTCTGCTATGTTCATAACTTACTCCTATCAGTCGCCAGAGGGCGGGTTGACTGGTGGCGTGCCGCCCATAGTCAGCGTCTTAACCGCTTCAGGCAGGATCAACCGACCGTCAACGCGCTGGGATGCCAGATACCCGACCTGCCCAGTGCTCGCAAAGAGTTCATTCAGACGCTTGAACGAGCGACCCTGACGATCAGCCAGCCAGTAGTAGTTGAGGTCACCGAACAGCATCGGCTTCGCGCCTGCCGCGATGGTCGGCATGTAGATGCTCGTATACAGCGGACGGTTGAGCAGTGTATCCGGAGTGCCTTCCTTAATGGACGGCGCCCACAGGTACTGCCCAGAACTATCCTTGAGTTTCCTCAGGTTCTTGACCGTACCGTCATGGCAAATGAACACAGACTTTGCGCGGTACGGAGCGCCAAGGCTGTAGAACAAGTCGATGACGTCGTCAAACGTAATCGCGGTCTGGCTGGTAAGAGTTACACCGGTCTGCGCGCCTGCAGTGGGCGAGAGTAGACCGTGAGGCTTGCTGGCGCCGTTGCCGATGAAGAAGCTCTCTTCCTCTTTTGTGCCGATCCGGCGTGCGAATTCCTTCGTGATGTACGCTTCAAGGTTGAACACGTTATCATTCAATAACTCATCGGAAACCTTCAGCATTGTCGCGAGCTTATGTGCGCCGAGCGATACCTGCCCGAACGAATCATCGCTCTCAGGAATCTGCGCTTCCTCATCGACCCACTGGGCGCTGCCCTTGCTTGCCACGACGGGGATCTTACGATCGCCGCTGGACGTCTGGATAATGTGCGCCAGCTTACGGAAGATATTCTCTTCCTGCAACGCCTGGATCAGAGTACGCTCGTACTCATCAGGTACGAGGTAGCCGCCGCCTTCCTGGGTTCCGATGTGCAGCGCGTTTGAGACTTCGAAGCTGCCCCGATGCGCGCGCATCATGCTCCAGAATGCAGTCTTGTACTCACTCGACGCGCGGCCCGGCTTCGCATCGACCACTCCGGCATGCGGCGCGGTCAGGATCGGCGAACGGGTAGGCGCGGACATCTCCGCATCGATTGCCGCCTGCTGTTCGAGCCGCTTGATCTGCTCTCCCTGCGCAGTGATCTCGGTCTCCATTCGAGCATAGCGTTCGGCGTTCTCAGGCGAGACGAGTCCGTTTTCATCCGTGCTCGCGTCGAGAAAGGATTTCGCTTGGTCCCACGCTTTCGCGCGTTTTTCACGCAACTCTAATATTCTAGACATATTGTTTCCTCCTACTTTTTCAGTGTATTAATGAAAAAAGCCGCTCGGTTAGCGACTTTGCTGGGATACCTGTGGGTTCGGGTTCCGGCGTTGGCTCGGGTATCGGCGTTGGCTCGGGTATCGGCGTCGGCTCGGGTATCGGCGTTGGCTCGGGTATCGGCGTTGGCTCGGGTATCGGCGTTGGCTCGGGTATCGGCTCGATCGGCTCAAGTATCTCAGACAGCTCAATCGGTTCAGGCGGTTCAGGCACTTTCGGCATCTGGCATAGAATCGAGTTCATTACCGCCGCCCGTGAGAACAGCATTGCAGGCCCATCGTCCTTTAGCTCATTCATATAATCGGCTTTCTGATACATGATCTCGTCAGCCAGTCCCAGTTCTACCGCTTTACGTGCGTTCAGCCATGTCTCGGCGTCCATTAGCTTACTGATCTTGGCTCGCGACATACCCGATTTCAACTGATACGCCGATATTGCGCCTTCTTTGATCTCATCCAGCATGGCCTTCGCTCGTAGCATCTCTTCTCCGTCGCCGATCGCAATCGTCGCTGGATTGTGCAGCATCAAATACGCGGTCGGGCTCATTAACACATTACTGCCAGCCATTGTTATCATGCTCGCTGCCGAAGCCGCCAACGAATCAATCTTGATTGTGACATGACCTGGATACTCCATTAATGCGGTATAGATCTGCGAACCCGCAAATACATCGCCTCCTGGCGAGCAGATCCATACTGTTATGTCGCCATTGCCTTTGTTAAGCTCCGCTTTGAACAACTGCGGCGTTACCTCATCGCCCAACCAGCTGGTTTCAGCTATCGGGCCGTTGAGGTAAAGCGTGCGTTCTTGGGTAATTGCGTCGTTAGCGAAGTTCCAGAATCGCTTGAATTCGCCCATTTCTCCTCCTTGAATTAATTGTTGTTTATAACAAGAAGACCTTTCTGCCCTTCTTATTACCGGCATGACTCCTAATAAGAGTCTAGTTTTTCGCTGGTATTGCTTATCGCAGGTATTCCACCAGCGCCCGTCAGGTAAAGCGTTAAATCAGCGTCATTGGGTATAAAATAGAATTTCGAGTTGACTCCAACGACACCACTCAAAAGTCGCAGTCGCTCAAGTTCAAACGCGCGGTCATTTTCGTACACCTTCGATTTCTCTTGGGCAACGAGATTATCACGTCGCGCTAACTCCAGATTAATCGCCGTTTGCGCTTGTTCCTGTTTGAGTTTTTCTTGGATTTGCCCAGTCCGTTGCTGCGCGACTTCGCCTTCCATCTGCGCGTTAGCTTTTTGCTCACGCAACGCCAGGTATGAAGGCGACGGGTCAATATCTGTCACACCCAGATATGTGAGAGTTATACCGCATTCATCCAGTTTCGGTCTCAGCCACGCGGCGATCTTCTCGCCCATGTTATCCCGCCCGCCCTCGTTACCTAGTCCGAGCATCTGGTCGAGTGTCATCGCGGTTGTTACTGCCTTCACTGCTGGCCCAATACGCGCCATCACAAACGCGGTCAGTGCGGCATCTTCACGCGCCTCGTTGTTATACTCGCGCCACATTCTCATGACGCTGGCCTCATCCGACTTACGCTTAACAGCAAGGTCAATCGTGAACGAAACACGCTGCTCATCAGCGGTCAGCACCGATTCATCGTGCCAATTGATCGGGATGCTGGTTGTACTAACCGCTCGCAGCGTCGCCGCTAAACCCATATCGGTATACATTCCAGGCGGCAACACCTTTTCTACGGACGCGCCATCTACCATGTGCAGCGCGACTGTGGACTCCTGCACTTGTGTCCTAAAATAGCACCCCGACATGGTCAACATAGCGACAACCAGCAATGCCGCGAACAGTATGCTTTTGATCTTTCTCATTTTACTGTTTTTCCTCCGCGTTAAATAGTTTGGAAATTTCTTCTTTGATCTTCTTGTCATTGGTGATGTGATGAGCTGCTGCAACAGCTGCGATCACAACCAGTATCGCCCCAACAATCATATCATCAGGTCCGCTGCCCAGCGGTAAGATCAACCAGATATAGTATCTTGTCGCGGGATGGATGGACAAAATCGCCAACACAATTAATGCGGCAGTGATCCAGCGGCGCTTAGCCATTTACACTCATGCACTTCACTCCAAATCTACTATGTTCTTGACATATTGCTGGCCGACCATACTAAGGGGGATCATGTTACCATTCGTCATGAATGTTTTGCCAGAACCATCAGGTATAGCATTAAGATCCTCGAGGTTTCTTATATCATCCGGACAATAGAAACCATTTTGTATCCCTATACTGTAACCAGTCACCCTTGATTGGTAGTCCCCTCTTAACAATCCGTCCACGTTAAAGCGGATAAAAAACTCATGTTTCTCGTTTGGCAATAACAAACTCTGCTGAAAGCTCTGTTCCAACCGCACAATCCACGGATCAAGCGTGTACTTAACGAAATTTAGTGACATATTTTCGATGTTACTAAAGCTCGATTTTTCTAAATCTCCGATAAAATGTGGCGGGATACGGAATATCCTAGCTATTTCATTAAGCTGGAACTTCCGGCTCTCCAGAAACTGCGCTTGCTCAGGTGGGATCGATATCGGATGAAACTTCATTCCTTCCTGCAACACCGCTATGTTGTGCCTGTTGTCACCTGAGAACTGTTTGTGCCAACTCTCACGGATGCTTTCGGGATTACTCAGCGTCGAGGGATGCTCCAGTACACCAGACGGGTTTGCGCTGTTCGCATAAAACCTCGCGCCAAACTCCTCTGTTGCTAACGACATGCCAATCGCATTCCGTGCCATCGCTATTGGGCTGTAGCCGATCAAACCATCGAATCCCAGTCCTGGGATGTGCAGCACCTCATGGCGGCGTAAAACAACCGTTCCACCGGCATTTTTGCCGACTTCATCCGAATCACGCTGGTATGTGTAAATCAGCTCGCCATCGTTCCCGCGAGATACTTCCATCTTGTTAGGCAGAAGCGGATACAGCGCCATGACACGGCCACGTCCGTCACGGATCACCTGCGAGTACGAGTTACCCCATAGTAACAGGTGGCTCATTATCAACTCTCGGAAGATGAAGCTAGTGATTTCTGGATTAACAGCATTGTGGAGTAAAGTATACAACGGATGCTCCGGCGCACGTTCCTTATCGCCGTCTGACTTGTATCTGTACACATGTAACGGCAAGCTGGCCACGGCTTCAGACAGAATCCTTACGCAAGCATAAACTGCTGTACTCTGCATTGCCGTATGCTCATTAACCGTCTTCCCGCTGGGCGTACCTCCGAACAGGAATGAGAAACCCGCACCCAGCCTGTTCTTGGGCTTATCCCTTGACCATGGTAACCATTTCGGTAATCCTAAAGCCATAACAGCCCTCTCCCATCATCGTATATACTGCCAGCGGGTTTGCCTGCTCCGCACTTAATCGCCCGATCCAGCGCCATCACCAGCGCGACCGCACCGTCCACCCGCTCCGTACTCTTTTCCTTATCAATCTTGATGTTGCCGGCGGGATCAGTGCGGATGTAGATGTTATCGACGTTCCAGCGCAGGATCGGATGCCCACCGTGTGCAATCTGCTTGGATAGCGTCAACCGCATCAGATCGTTCGTCGGTGCGCTCATAGATTTGAATCCTTGGCCGAACGGAATCATTAACATCCCTTCGCCTTCAAGGTTCTGAACTACCGACGTCGCTGACCACCGATCATAAGCGGTCTCGCGAATGTTGTACCGCTTAGTTAACTCTTCAATGAACTTCTCAATGAACGCGTAATGCACGACATTGCCTTCAGTCGTCTTGAGGAACCCCTGCCGCTGCCATAAGTCATAAGGGACGTGGTCGCGACGGACACGCAGCCCTATCGTCTCCTCCGGCAACCAGAAGTAAGGCAGTACCATATATTTCTCGCTTTCATTCCTGGGTGGGAACACAAGCACGAATGCAGTAAGGTCAGTCGTGGAACTTAGATCGAGACCTCCGTAACAGACACGGCCTAACAAATCATCAGGGTCTACAGGATCGGCGCAGGCATCGAATTTCTCCATTGGCATCCATCTCACTGCTGACTTTACGTGTTGGTTAAGTCGTAATTGCCTGAAACTATTCTCCTCAGCAGGATTTTGTCGTGCGCTTTCAAAAGCTCGGAGCAATGACTCTTCCTTGATTGTATAGCCCATTGAAGGGTTTGCTTTCGCCCAAGTCTTTGGGTTAGACCAATCGTCTTCCGGTAACGTCTCATATATCACAGGCAGAAATGATGGATCCACTTTCCTGCCATCGCGTATGTCAATCGCCTTCTGATATATCTCGTAACCTATACTGTTGGTATTATCACCAGCTGTTGTTATGAACACATGCATCGGTGATCGTCGTGCGTCCGAAGAACCGTGCGTCATTATCCGGAACATCTCTCTGTCAGCTACATGAAGCTCATCATAGAGAATGCAGGACGGGCTTATCCCATGATGTGAATACGCTTCACTGGATAGAACCTGGTAGAAACTGTTCGTCTGCGCGTATACTAATCGCTTTTGCGACTCCAGTATCTTTATCCGTTTGCCCAGCGCTGGACATGTTCTCACAAACTCGGCAGCTTCGCGGTAAACGAGGGATGCCTGTGCTCTGTCCGCTGCGCACGAATATACTTCCGCTCCATATTCCCCATCCGCAACCAACATATACAGCGCAATTGCTGCAGCAAGACATGTCTTACCGTTTTTCTTACTTATGAATACATAACATGTTCTGCACTGTCTGTTTCCATCCTTTCCAATAACACCGAACGCTGTACGTACTATATCCGCTTGCCAAGGCAATAGATCAAAGGGATTGTTCTTCCACTCGCCTTTGGTATGCTTTAACGCGCCTATAAACTTTACTACCAGCTCAGCGCGATCAGGATCATAGTGTGATTCAGGTAGCATGAAACCTTTAGCTAAGTCAGGGATTTCTATTTGTTTCTTACTCACAGAGTACCTTCTTACTCGCTATACATCAACAGTGTAATCTGTTATGTGTCCGGCGTATCATGCCACAACTGATACACCGCAGACTCGATCGCTGTCTGGATAGCATCCTCGTTTTCGGTGAATCCTCTGTCTGTCAGCCAATTATGTACTGCGCTATACTTCTTGGAACCTTCCTCGCCAGGGTATATCATCTCAGCCGCGCGAACGAGTACCGCGACTACTTTGTTTAATGTGTCCTGTTGCGCTGCTGTAGTCTTGGTCCTGAGCCATGGGATTAGTAACCCCGTCAAGCAAATCAACACTATCGCAACAATAGTTTCAAGTATAATGTTACCCATTCATAATCTCCTTCAACTATCGTGGTCGTCCTTGCCCGTCATGTCTATCCCCGTCTGCTTTGCCAGTTTGGCGCTAAGACCATCCAACGCACGTGGCCCCATCCAACCCGCGATCCCTGCCAATGCAAACATCAACCCCTGATCGAAATTAAGCACGTCGGACACCCAGTATAGGCATGCGCCGGTGAACCCCGCTACGAACACTTGGCCGAGTACACCTTTCAGTTCAGTCGGTTCGCTCATGTTGAAGATCCTCGCTAGCGCACCTGCGGCTGCCATCAATACTTGGATGACCAACGCCAAATAATCTCTGTCTTTCATTGCGTTCGTCTCGTCCTTTTTGTGGCCGCGTACGACATACCGGCGATCAGATTAATAACGCCTGTCAGCAAAATCAGCAGTATGCACCACTGAATCAGCATCGCACTGGGCGCGCTATCCAAGGGACGTTCGCGCATTGCGATGATAAAAAGTAGCTTATGTTCATACCCTGGCCCAGTCGGCACCCAGCGATAGTAGACGCGTATCTCTTCGCCCGCGCTGTTCTCGCCGTTATAATCAGTTGTGAACTCGCCCTGCTCGCTCACGTGAACTGCGCCACGGATCATTGGATCGGTTAATGGATACATCAACGTCTCACCTGGTGGCGTCGTCCGATCCGTTAACTGGTTCAGATCGTCGTCATACAGCGCGGCGAACAGATTGGGCCATGCGTCCATATCCTGCGCCTGGCCGCGCATGAGTTCGGCGTAATCATAGGTGAGCCAATCGCCATCCTCGAAGACAAATCGATCGACTTCATCGCAGAATAGGTTAACCACGCGGACTTTTTCATTCCACTGCGCCATGAACAACGCATTGTCTACCCTATCCACAACATTGTATAAACCTACTGAAAAGCCGATAAGGATAGCCAGACTGATCAGAATAAGCGTTCCTCGCGGCAGTTTATGTTTTTTCATTGTGCATCCTCATCCATCCCATAACAATTCTGTCCTTCACCTTGACGTGCACGAACTGCCATCCATCTCTTTGTGCCATCAGCGTCACTGTTACCGGCTGCTCAACTTCATAAATTATTTCGCTGTCGTTATCCGGAGCCGCACGCAGCTGTATCATCGGGCGTTTCTTCTTCGCCATTACCGTTCACCCCTCACCCAAACATAGTCGCGTCCAGCGTGTTATACAGTTCATACGCCGCATTTTCGGACAGCGAGATCGTTATGTAGCCTGAACCCTGAACGGGCACGATTATCGGCGGACTGCTCGTCGTTTGGGCGGGGATACTGGCAGGCGTGTTGACTGGAGCATACTGTTCCGGCGCATCCATAAGCAGATACCTGCTGCTGGCCCATACTTCCATGCCCTCAAACTTGACCTTAGCCCAGCCATCAGCGCGAGTCTCAAGAACCTCAATCGTCGTACCATTCGGAACCCTACCCACGCGATTGTCGGTATTATCTGACGGCGCTCGGCGTAGATTCAGGTTCCCGCCATCCACTGTATTTACCGTTGCGGTTCGTATCGTATTCATTATCACGCCTCCGATTTCGTCTTCGACTATCGCAGAACCATAATCTAACGCTCTGAGCCAGCCGATGTGCGACCACACCAGTTCCGCGTCACGCACTTTCCGGCTGCGTACTTTACCCGCGCTGGATGACGCATCCACGCTGTATATATCGCCTGACAACGTAATGATCCCGACGTGACCTGCGTTGCCTAATCCGTCGGCCTTGTATTTGTCCGACTCGCCGCCGTCATGAACCACAATAAACGCGACCGCACCTGGCACGAGTTTCTTCTGCGCCTTCGCCTCAGCCAGCGTGCCTAGCCATGAACACGCGTTGCGATACATATCGTTACTACCGGAGTAGTTCAGCGTCACACCTGCTTGTTTACAACAATATTTAACGAGACCTTGGCAGTCCATACCTTGTAAGGTTGTACCGCCCAACCTATATGGGATCTCGTTACCTAAAAGCGATACCGCCGCGTTAGCGACGGTTTGTGCTCTTGCTCCCATCGTCTATCTTCCTCCCCACGTTTGTTATCACCACGGAATACGTAATAGGATCGCGCCTGGCGCACCATAACCGCCGGACAGATCATATCCTGAAAAAGCTGTTGTCTGCAGGCCTGTGCGCGAACCGCCATTGCCGCCCGCGCCGCATCCATAAGCGCCTTCGAGGAAGCCATATGTCGTGCTGCTGGCAGCGTACATCGTGTCTTGTGCGCGAACAGAACACAGATCACTTCCCGACGCGCCTTTGCCTGGGACATATGCTGCACCTGCCGTCTTTGCGGTGATTGTTCCGATCGGATAGGTCGCGTTACCGTACAACCGGTACGGCGTGCCCGTCGCTTTCGCTGTGCCAGTGTTCAACAATTCGACTGCCGTAAACCCTGAACCCGACGTTTGCTCGAACCGCGTCTTCAGTTTCGTGACCGTCCACTTGTACGTGCCAACGGGCAATGTGAACGAGGTACTATACGATTCTGTCCCGCCCGCGCCGCCGTCGCCGCCTTTGGATGATGTTCCCGACGCGCCTTTCGCGCCCGGCGCGATCATGTACCGGCCTGCGCCGGTGTATTGCGTTCCGACACTCAGGAGTACGCCCGCGTCCGGCGTGGATTGGACGAGCATGTATTCGACATAACGAACGGAACTATAGACGGCGCATTGTACGAAAACCTCTGGCGGCGTGATTATGTTCGGCAGGTATAAGCTCGCGCTGCCTACTTCGCCGTAAACAATAGCAGCATGCACGCTCATTTCATCGCCTCCTCATCCGATCGGTATTCGCAGCATGATCATCGCACAGCCGCCGAGTCCTGCGCCGGTCAGACCAGACATCGCCGCAGTCTGCAAATTTGTCCGCGCGCCGCCCGTCCCGCCCGCGCCGATACCTAGCGCGCCTGCTGAAAGTGAAACAGCGGAGCTGCTCGACGGATAAACCGTGCTCGCTGCGCGAATGTCGGGAAGGAATGTGCAGCCGTTTGAGCCTTTGCCGGGTATATATGTGCCTCCTGCTTGCGCCGCAGCTGCAGTCCCGACTGGATATTTCGTATCACCGTAGAGATAGTACGTCCCTGTAAACGCGCCTGACATGGCGACTACGACGTTATTGCCGCCTGGGTTGTAGAAAATCGTTGAGGACTCCGTGAAGTAGCAGATATAATCCGACGCAAGAAGCGAGTAGTTTTTGGTCACGGCTTGCACACCGGCGCTTCCGCCTGCTCCGGCTGTGGCCGTGCCGCCCGCGCTTCCTGTCCGGCCCTGGCCGATTGCGTACACATCTACTTTACTGATCGGCGCGGCAGGTATGAATTCCGTAAAGAGATCCGGTCTGTCCACCCAGATGTATTCCGCATATACGATATTGTTATACATCGCAAATCGCTGGATACTTACACCTTCAACGGCTACGTTGGGGTACGCAAGTCCAGGTATCGTAACCGGCGCGGCGGTCGCGGTGAACATATCCAAACATACTATCGGCATTGCTATACACCTCAACCAAGCAGAATAATTGTCAGCGGAATCGCTACTGTCGGAGCCGTTCCCGCCGCCGTGAGTTTGATGCTGCCGTTTGCCGTTGACGTGACATACGGCCTGGCGGCTGTGTAGGCGTTGTACTGCGCCACAGTAGCGGTATTCTGTATCGTAACGAATCCATTCGACGCCGCCTTAATATTGGTGTTGCTGATGGTCGCGGCGCCGCTCGACCACGCGGAGGCGGCTAACGATACGTTAACCGCCTGTGTGCCTGTTGCGATGTAATCGAGGTTATTCCACGTCGTGGAGCCGTTGCCGATCTTGATTCGCCGCGTATCTGTCTCCACGCCAAGCTCGCGGTTCTTCAATACAGGGTTGTTCGCGGCCATCCTGGCGGCTGTACCGCCATGCTGCGAAAGCGGGGCTGTCAGATTGCGCGTCGCCATCGCTGCACCTTATACTTCCTGGCCGCCGTCCCATGCGTAGGTGTCGGTAGTCATCAGCACGTTCGCGCCGTCAACCAGATCGCCCACATTTGCCGCCGCGATGATCGCCTGTACGCGTGCGGCTGTGTGGTAAAGATTTAAGCCTTCCGCTATTTCCGATGATGTCAGCACAACGTTGGGTCCTGCTTGACCATTGACGCTGGTTACCGCATTAGGGTCGCTCGTGAGTTTGACCCAGCTCGCCGCGACGCTTGGGTCACTATGTACGAGCATGTAGAGTGACGTGTCCGGCAAGACTGCTATGTCGCCGACTTCTGCGTCAGTCAATCCTGTCAGCGCGGCGACATTCGCTGCCTCGAACCTATCGACGATTGCCGTGCTGGGGATGACGCTGGATGCGAGCTTACCCGACGTATCCAGTACGGGGATATTGCCCGATGCTATACCTACATCCTTCGCCGCCGCTGTGCCTGCGTCCGTTATCTTGCTCAACGTCAGGTCGGGGATGTCGGAGGCTGTAAGGTCGTTACCTGAGACAACTCGACCAGCGTCATCCGTTGTAACCTTCGTGTATGTGCCAGCCGTGCCTACCTCATCCAGCTCCGTTGCGATAGTTACGTTACCCGACAGGTCACTTGACACCGTGCCGCTGACATCGCCTGTGAGCGTGAATGACTTCGCCGCCGACAGCTTATCTGCTTGCTGTGCCGCGTCTACCTTACCCGTTATACCCGTCGTGGCGTATTCGCTTCGCAGCATGTCGCCGCCGCCCAGATCGGCCAGATCGGCCACAGTAGCGACGGATTGCCATACCGCGTCGCCGCTGTTCACGGCTACGAGCAGGTACGCGCGTTCATCGACAGTGTTGAACCATATGCTACCTAGCTCATAGTTCGCGTTGGCCGCTGTAGGCGCGCCTGCATTGAATACGAATTGCGGACCGGACGCGTAGGGCAGATCATTCCACAGCGTTTCGCCGTCGCCGATTTTATAGCGGTATGTATCCAGCTCCACGCCCATTTCGCCTCGGACGAGTACGGGATTGTTGGCCAGGAACGCGGCTGCTGTACCGTGGTGTAAACTGATTGGGCCTTCAAATATTCGGCTTGCCATTATGTTTCTTCTCCTCCGTTAATTAAGTCAATTTGTGTGGGTTCGTCTGCGTCAAACATGAGCGGCATGTACTTGGGTGGGTCCTCGTTCCATACATAAGCCGCGTCGCCAATGATATACAGGGTATTAACCGCGCCGTAAGTCGGGCGGTCGTGCTTAGTTTCACACCAGACGACAGGCGATGCGATGCTGTTTATCGAACTCAATAGTTCATTGAACCATGACGGCGGACCGGTTGGTGCATTGCCGCCCCCGGTCATGCTCCCGCCGACCCAGAATCGCCAGCTATATGACTTTAGCAGTACGCCGTCTTCAGACGCCTGTATCTCTATGACCAGGTCGCCGGATACTTCCAGCGCCGACATTGGTACTATCCAATCAATTATCCCGCCAACAGGTTTGAGCAGCGCTGCCGCTGGGTACGGTTCTTCGTTGCCACGCTTAACCATGATGGAGTATTCTGCGGCTGGGTGCGTTTCCCAGACGGCAGATACATTGATTGAGAGGATCGTCGCGCTGGACTCGCCTGCGACACCGAGAGCTTGTACCGGACTTGCGCGGCCAAATACCCGCTTTAGTGTGCGTATCGGCATTTCTTATCCTCCTCCTGCGCCGATGCGGAACAAAGGCACGTAAATATAAAGAAAGTAAATATACAACATACGAAACAGAAGCCCGCTGCGGGCTTCTTGTTCCGGACATGAGGGGTTTGGTATTGTCAGCGCAATATGCTTGAATCGCACCTCAAAGCATGCCAATCGCCGTCTTTGCTGTAGAGCGAGTAGCGTGTTTTCATCCCGCTGGGGGCTTCGGTTATGAACCGGTAGTCGCCTTCTGCTGCTTGGTAATGCTCCAGCAGGGTTTCATCGGGGTTGATTTCGTGCTGGGCGCGCAGCTGCTCGATGAGGCATTTGCCAATAATCGGCGGCTCGAGCATCGAAGGGTTGTCGAGGTCTGTGCGATCCTGCAGCTTGAAGAAATAAGTCATTGTCTTGCCCTCCCGTTTAGTGTGTTTCCGTGTGTACAGTATCGCTCTGAACGGTTGTTATAGCAAGATAATTATGAGACGTAAACTACACAATCCTCTGGCGGAGAAATTGTGTAGTTTACAGCCATCAGACATCGGTCTTGTCGCGGACGATTTTGAACGAATCGACGTCCGGCAGCAGTTTCAGGGTGCTGTGATTATCCCAGACTATCTCTATGGAGCCGTCATCATCGACTTCCCGAACCGTCCCCTGTGTCCCTGCAGGTACAGGCGCATACGGATCAACCATAGTCTCAACCAGCTCAAGCCGCGTGCCAGGCGGGTAAGATCGACGCAGATGTTCGACTTCTTCCTTGCTCGGAAACCTCACTCGGCGTCCCCCTCCTCATAATCAAGTTCCCCCGTCATGATGAGATTCCAGTAGATCTTCTTGTGATCCTCTATCCACAGCGCCAGCGTATTATAGCCCATGTCCATTGCGACGCGTTGCACAGCGGGGGCGAGGCACATGTTGACTCGCCCAGTATCGCGGATAGCCATCACTTGCTCGATGATCTCCTGCTTTGTCATGCTGTCGCCTCCCTCGGAGGACCGCCCTTCCAAGCGGAGCATCCGGTGAGATTCTGAAGGAGAATACGCCGCGTCGTTTTGTACTCGGCTCCCACCAAACCCAATCTGGTTAGGAACACCCTGAATGCAAACTTCTGATTTTCGGCGTCGTTGTCTTTTGCCGTAACCCGCTTCGCGGCCTTCGCGAATTTGACCGCCGCCGCAAGGAATGCGCTCCACGCTTGAATAGTTTCGCTATCAGCGCCAAGTGCAAACCAATCGAGTTTTACCGAGTCAGCTGTGAATTCGATCGGCAGTATGTTCTCGCTTGGAGCGGGGCCATACCAACCGCCAGGATGATCTGGGCTGTATTCGGGCAGCGGGCTGTACCAATAAGCAGTCTCACCAAGCGCGGCGTATATCAGCGTAGCCTTGCTCTGCAGGAGCGCACGCAGGATGGCGGGATCACCTTCGTATGGGATTTCGATTGCGATGGTTTCAAGCACGTCGCTTGCACTCGCGTCATACCCACATTGTGTATCTTCCGCTGTTGTCATCGTTTCGGCTACAGCCTGAACAGGCTGTTCAGGTATATCAGGAATCGACTCCGCGCTAGGTTCAAGGCTGGCGGCGTCATGATCAACATCTCGACTACCCTGCTCAATGAACCCCTTGTGCGCCAGCCCGTCGATTACACGGGCGACTACCTTCGCGTTTACATGATCCTCCCACGACACAATGCCATCCGCGTCGATTGTGAAGCTCGAAACTTGATGCGCCATCACGGGCATCCCTCGATAAATCGGCTTAACACCCAGTATTTCGCCGATCGTGCTGATCAACCGCTTGCGCTCGTCTCCTGACACATTGTACTTAACCTCCATGAGCGGCACCGCCTTTCTATTTGCTGTTAACATATATCACTCATGTCAACATAAATAGCAAGAGGTTTTTACTGGGAATTTCTAGCGCACACTTTCCTTCTCGCCCGTGCCTTTAGCGCCCGTTTGCTTTGACGGTTCACGCTCTTTTTGCCATGCGCGCCAACGCTTGCAGCCGCCGCATTCCAGCGATTGTGTCCCGCACATATGGCAAGGACTGCGTACTTCCGCTAACATGCTCATAGCAATACTGATTGTTTTACTTGCTTGATACAGCAAGTTGTATAGCTCTTCTACTTTGTCTTCAGTCATACGATCCCTCCGACTCAGTAAGCTCCACAATCCCACGCATTACAAAACACACCACCGGCAACGCTACACCTGCCCCCCACATCGAATATTCAGCCGACTCGGAATACGGATTCTGTAACCACTTTACGATCTGCTTGCGGCTCTTAGGCTTTTTTGATGTCCCTACGATCTTACGATGGGTTTCAAATACGTCCGACCACCAATCTATCTCATCCTCTGTGGGATCGACGGTTTCCAACCCTGCGCAGTAATTTTGGGGAAACCCTTGTAAAAGAGCGCACTCGCATGGCATAAGCCTCCGTACCGTGTATTGCGCGTCCGCGACCAATTGCGGGTCTTTGAAGTCCCTGGCCATAAGCGTCGCGGCGCACTCCTTGTGAACACTTGAAAATGATCCAGCCGTCATCGCGTATGCGCAACCGTGACGATCCGCGCTGGTGAGCGTGTACGCTACATCTTCCTGCACACCGATGCCGTGACCGCCGTTGTGGTCTTCGCGACCTATGATGTTTCCGGCGATACCCACAGTGTGCGGCTCGACTGCCAGAGCTGTGTAATCGGTCACTCTGTTTTCATGATCGCCTACGAGTGTCGGCGCAACCACGCCGTCGCCGTTTCCTCGCGCGTCGTATACTACAGCCGGTAAATTGTCGCCTGGGACAGCGCGTAACGTACCCACGAGCTCCTCCCAAACACGACCGCCCAAGCGCGATGCCGCGCCTGGCTCCAAGCCGTAGCATTTTGTTACACCAGCGCCGCTCGCCGTTCCAGCGCTATCCGCAGCACATCCGGTAAGACCTTCCCACGACTCGAAGCGCGGCGTATAATCCCGGCACACGCCTTCGGACTCAAATAATATTTCTCCGGCGCGTTCGGAATCAAAATCCGCGACAATAAGCAGGCGCGATCTCCGTTGGGCGACGTTGAAGTGTTGCGCGTCGTAAGTCCTGTATGCCACGCTCCATCCGTCGCCCAAGAATACGTCGGCGGTGGGCCAGCCGTTTGGACCAGGCGCAGGCACCTCGGCGCCCGGCGCGGCGATTTGGATGATCGAGTTGAGGATGGTTCGGAAGTCGCTGCCTGGGGGTGTTCCGGAACTGAACGCTCCTGGCACGTTCTCGAATACGAAAAATCGGGGCTTGGCATGAGTTTCCTCCCGCATCTCTTTGATGATTCTTATTGCCTCGAAGAAGAGGCTGGATTGTTTGCCATATAGACCTTCGCGTTTCCCAGAGTGCGCCACCGACATATCTGTGCATGGTGAGCCTGCGGTTATTATGTCGACCGGAGGGATCGTCGCGCCATTGATGGCGTGTACATCACCCAAGTGCTTTACCTGCGGGAGTCGCTTTGTGGTAACGCGGATGGGGAACGGCGCAATTTCGCTCGCCCATACTGGCTGTATACCTGACAGCAAACCAGCCAGCGGGAATCCCCCTGAGCCGTCGAAGAGTGAGCCAAGGGTTAGTTGTTTACTCATGTGCGCCTGCCTTAGCAATCTCATCATACTGGTGAATCTTTCCATCGCGCATACAGGTGATATCCTCTGGTTTGATCACGCTCATGGCACGAGTGACAATAACACTCGCGTACTTTGGATCAAGCTCCATCATGTGGCAGATGCGATCCATCTGTTCACAGACCATCAGTGTACTGCCCGAACCTCCGAACGGATCAAGAACGATCGCGTTAGGCGCGGAGGAGTTGCCGATCGGGTACGCGATGAGCGGCAGGGGTTTCATCGTGGGATGCAGCTCCGACTTTGTGGGTCGGTCGAAATTCCAGACCGTAGTCTGCTTGCGATCACTGTACCACTTGTGTTTCGCTGTATCCTTAAAGTTGTACATAACCGGTTCATGCATTTGCTGGTAATCTGCTCGACCCAGCACGAGCGAGTTTTTTACCCAGATACACGTACTGGAATAGTGGAACCCTGCTGCGACAACCGCATTATAGAAGTTGGCTTTCTCCGCGTCGGAGTGGAAGCAGTAGAACGCGCCGCCGTCCGCGAGATTTGTATAGATGTTTCTGAATGATGATAACAAGAACTCGTAAAACGCTGCCGAACTCATCTTATCATTCTGTATTTTTAACCCAGTGCCGCCTTCTATGTTACAATTATATGGCGGATCTGTTACACAAAGGTTGGCTTGTTTCCCGTTCATTAGCAGTGCGGTATCATTCGGCTTGGTCGCGTCGCCGCAAAGCAAGCGGTGTCTGCCTAGCTGCCACAGATCACCTGGCTGTACAAACGGCGCTTCCTCCAATGCTTTGTCAACATCGAAATCGTCGTCTGTTACCTCGCCGTCCAATTTCCCATTGAACAATTCCTGCAGTTCTTCGTCAGAAAAACCTGTGAGCTGTACATCAAACTCAGCGTCGCGCAGGAAGTCGAACTCCTGTAACAGTGTGTCTGTATCAAAGCCGGTGTTCAGTGTCAGCTTGTTATGAGCGAGGATGTACGCGCGTTTCTGCGGCTCGGTCAGGTGCGTGAGGCGTATGCATGGGACAGTTTCCGCGCCCATTTCTCGCAGTGCGAGGACGCGCCCATGACCTTCGATGATTGTGTTGTTCTCGTCAATACAAATCGGATCATTCATTGAAAAGGCTTCAATCGAAGCGCGAATCTGAGCGATCTGCGCCTTCGGATGCTCTTTGGCATTGTTCTTAAATGGTTTTATCTCTCCCAGCGGGAGCGTGATTATCTCAAGCATTAGGAACCGTCCTCCTCCGTGTCAGTAATAATTCCATAACATCTACGTCTCCGGACGCGCTGCCTGTGTATGGCTTATCGCTGTTCTGGCTTACAATCATCCAGATACGATCCCATGCGGCGCGCATAAGGTTTGCATAGTTTGTCATCATGTCTACGTATGGCGAGCGGCGCCCGCCTGCTATGCGGCCCAGCCGCTTGTTCATGTATTCACACTCGAACATCGCTCGGCGGTGTACCGCGTAATCCTCTATCAGCATCGGGTTGATCAAATTCAAGCAGCCGGTCGTTTCCAGCCACGCCGCCAAGTCGTTATAGATTTGACTGGCTGTCGGGTACGTCTCCGCTGTTTCCTTTGACGCAAGAGAGAGGAACGGCGGCGGCACGAGGTCGGTTGTTTGCACTGCTGGCAGGTTCTCAAACTGCACTGTAGTCAGCGGGCGCTTTCCCAAGTTCCCCTCGATGAGTTTATCAAACAGCGGTTTTTTCTTACGCCCCGCGCCACTACGCGCGCCGCCTCGCGGCATTTGAAACCACCTCCCGCTGATTGATTCTTTGAATTCAGACAGTCTTATTTCAAAACGATTATAAAACAGAATAGTTTGTAAAGTCGCGGTAATACCGGCGATCAACACGTTATGTTTGAATAACTTTTATCACGGAATTCGCGAAAATTCACGCGTGAGGCCGACAACGTTGCTCGGGCGACGAAGTTGTAGAGATTCAGACCGGGCCTGGGCTGTGCACTATGCACATATTAGTTTCACATACTTATACACAACGCACTTATTCGCATGTAATACATAACGTAACTATTATTTACCCACCACGACTACGCTCACTCATATGTTTTGACGAATGGTGGCGGGTACATAGCGATTGCAGGTTCGTCGGATCATTACCTCCATCTGCGAGTGCAGGAACAATATGGTGAACCATCTCTGCCGGAACCAACCTGCCTTCAGCTTCACACATAACACACAACGGATGCGCCGACAGATACGCCGCGCGTGCCTTGCGCCATGCCCTGCCATAATGCTTGCGCGTTTCCGGATCACGGTCGTACTGTTCATACTGCCGCGCATGTTCCTTGGCGTGGATGTCGCAGAAGCGGGTATGGGTAAGCGCAGGGCAGCCAGGGAAATTACAGGGATGTGGGGGCGTACTAGGCATCCAACATCTCAAACACTTCCCGATGGAAAGCGTACACCTCGCCGTAGGTAGCATCAAAACTGCGCTGTACTTCGTAATCATGCTCATGAGATATCGCTTTCAGCTTCCGCCAGCCATACCCGCGCCCCGTATGATCACCAACGAACCGCCAATCCAAACCATTCTCTCTCGCATACCGCTTAACAGTGTACCACTCCTTGGCTTCGTCAAGCCTTACTTCCAGCTCATCGCGCTGCAGTTTCACCAGTAGCAGCGTCTCTTCAGCCACCGTGAGAAGATCACGATCTTTTTTCCAGTTTTTTGTTACCTGCAGTAAAACGTCAAGCGCATCTACGTTATCGAAGTTGAAATTGTCCATGCTCATACCTCCTCCTTATCTTCATGCTACTAAATTGGTGCGGACGGCAGGAATTGAACCCGCGCCTTCAGCCGGGAAAGGCTGACGCACTGTCAGTTATGCTACGTCCACATATACCAGCTCCGAGTATATAAACCCTAGGGCATGGTATATAGGTAAAGCCACAACGTGCTTCGCCATCAATGTTGCGTATGAATCCTCCCTGAGTTGGCCAGCCCCATCTACTGCAATTCACCGCACACGCAACGGCGTTCCCTGTGGATACATTGCAGCCCCCACCCTATCCAAAGCCATTTGATGTCGCCCGCTCTTCGGTCACTATCGTTTGTCTCGGGGCATCATGCTTGAGCAAAGAAAAGAGAACCTACCATCAAAGGCGGCTCTCTGTCTAACTCTGCATCATAATATTACCATATACCTTTTACGGCGTCTATCGGCATAACTGGGCATAACTAGGCATTGTCGGACATCTTTTTAAGCTTGTTTATTGCCTCGTCATGAATCCGCTTGATCTGTCTTAAGGAGTAATGCATCGCTGTCGACAATTGCTGCCAGTTCATCCGTTCAAAATAACGTAACGCAATAACCTTGCGGTGATTAGCGCACGGCATTTCGGATAATATGGGTATTAGCTCTTCCTTAAGATCAATAAGCGAGCCTATTTGGTCGTTTATCTCATTTTCCAAGTCTAGTATGCTTGCGCTCAAGGCTTGAAGCGGCTGTCGATCAGGAGTCGCACTTCGCGGCATACCTGACATATGGCTGCACGCATTCGTGGCAATACTGCTAAGCGCTGCAATCTTATCACGTTTACTTTGAATCTGATTCTCTGATCTATCAATCTCATTGATTAGCTCAATACCATTCAAGGCGATTCACACCTTTCGCCATATTTGCACTCTGGCCAATTAGCTTCAGGAAGCGGTACGCCGTTAAGATCAACGTTCAACCAGGCGTGGTAATACACACCTTTTCGGTAGCTGCAACGCGCAGGCTTCCAGCCTTTTGGATCACTTCTGAAGCGGGAGAACTTCTCTACGCTCTCAAGGTATTTACATGAACTGCAGTCAACCCGACCACTGATCATTTCAGACCCCTTATTAACGGGAGCCAAGGTCTTATACCGCTATAATACTTCAGCGATATATGTTCCTGCAGCTCTTCGGGCAGTGAACAAAGGCGCCGATTCGCTTTCAGGATGCTAGCCATTCTTGATTCTAACGTCAAGTGAAATGCGCAGTTTGCACCACAACGATAACCATCCTCGAGAGCATCGCAACCATACAGACCAGAATGGTAGCATGACAAATCCTGTTTCATTTTGTTTTCCTCCTAATTTGCGCATTGATAGTTTCGATCAAGGCAACTCCACGCCTTAACATATTGGATAACTGATATCGCCCCTCTACAGTCTCTATCGTTTGTTTCGGGCATAATCGTACATACATAAAAGAAAAGAACCAAACCGCATCGGCTTGGCTCTTTCGTCTATCTTTGCAAGTGTAGTATAACACATGGTCAATTGGTTGAATAGGCCTAATTTAGCACACTTTAGCTCACTTTAGCTCATTTATGCTTGCAGTTTTTCGTTCAGCTCACTCAGAGCGCGTCTATGTATCCCTTCGATGCCAGTCTTGCTATACTTAAGCTGATCCCTGATCTCATTCCATTTCAGTTTCTGTATATACCGCATGTCCAGAACCTGCCTATACACCTGTTTGCTTAACAACTCGATCTTTCCACTAATATCACGCTGGTAATCCACAAGCGCATCAACTGCTTCATTGGCTTCATGCTCAATATCACATATACGAGCATGAAGCGTTTGCGTAGGCTGCAGATCAGGACTGGCGCTATGCGGAGTTTCCGAGATGTGGCTGCACGTATTTTTTAATGTAGCCCTTAGCGATTGTATCAGGCTGATCTTAGCTTCAACACGAGCTTCCAACAGTCTGATCTTTCCCAGGTAATCCTTTGCTGTCATTCCATCTAATCCTCCGTTACCATATCAATCACCCGCTTTACTTCATCCACACTGGTTACCTTGGTGGCAATTCCACCAGCCGCGTTGATCTTACGAATGCATACCCGCTGCAACTCAGTAAGGTCATTTGGCGGACTTTTTACTTCCAGGGCGACAAATCGCCCTCGGATACAGGCTATGATATCCGGAATACCAGCTGTTCCGTACAGCCCGCCATGCTGCTTCCAGCAGAAACAATCGTTGATACTCCTCAGGTATTTAAGGATCGCCGCGACAATCGTACTCTCTTTCATTCTTGCCTCCAACCATTAGTAAATCTATCCAGGCATACTTGACGGAAAAGACGGACTTTTTTAACCTTTATATATACAGACTTTCCGGATCGTTCTAAACAATATATATATTCTTTGCGAAGCTTTACATCTGGATCTTTCAAAGTACGGCAACTCCGTCCTAGCCCTTGTGGCATAAGGGTTTTCTGGGGGTAAAGTCCGTCCAAGGTCTGGAAAGTCTGTCAATAATCTCCGACCAAGCTATTCATCCTGGCAGCATAGGCCGCGCCATGTGCGCCTATTGCCTAACTTATCTTTCGCTCGCTCTATTATAGGGTATGCTGCCTCAACCTCCTTATTGAACCTTATCTGAGACATCGCTTGGAATCCGTTTTTCTTGCAGTACTCGCGGTAAGTGTTAAAAACGTCCTCACGCGGGCATTCTGCTTCAACATCCAGCTTGCAGCATTCCTCGAAGAACGACAACACACTGTTACACTCGATCTTGTATTTTTGCAATTCGTTTCGCGTTGTGTCTGTCTCACTAAACTGGTAGTTCTGCGTCATAAGCCGCCGTAAACCCGCAAGCGCCCATATAAGGATGCCATTACGTTCATCGGCCAATTTGTCTCGCAGATTTGGATCACGCTGCTCAGCTGCAACCGACTTATTGAAGCGCAGGATCAGCAACCGCCTATAAAACCCTTCCGTCCTATCACCATAGTTGCGCGGTATATCATTACAAGAGAATAACAGCCGTGCATATGGTCGGAAGTGAAATGGTTTCTCGTGCTTCCACTCGGCAGTGATGAAGTCTTCGCCTGTCAATGCTTTGAACATACCCCCGTCGTCAAGGCTCTTACTTGGCAGATCAGCGAAGATGTTAGCCAGCTTGCCGAACAGCTCCGCCTTGTTGAACCGATCGGACAGATTCTGCCATGCGACGTTACTCACATTCTCACAACCCAGCAGCACTTCCTGAACGACTGATAATAGTGTTGATTTACCCGCATTCGGCGCACCTACAAGGATGAACGACTTCTGCGCCTTATTAAGCGGGATCAACAAATAACCGACGATCTCTTGTACCAGAGCCACATCGTCTGGCGAGAGCATGCTATCCATAAACGCGAGAAACTGCGGACACGTTGCATTTGGGTCATACGCTGCACTTAGCTGTACGGTAGTTAGATAGTTTGCCGTATGCTCGGCAAAACTGCCATCTACGATATTCAGCAAGCCATTGCGCACGTTGATGATAAACGGCTCCGCGTTTATATCAGCAACTGGTCTTTGTATCAGTGACTTCCACTGGCCGATGGCATCCTTGACCATATTAAGTGTGACATACCCACGCATCATGAACGATTTGGTTACGGCAGTCGCCCACAGCTCGTTTTGCATTACGTATACACCTTTCTCATACGCAAAAAACATGCCTGTGCTGGTAAAAGCGTACACGCTCTTCGCCATGTGTTCCGCAAGAACGTCGGGCAGGAACTTAAACCCACCATGCTCTGTTGGCGAATACCAAGCCGGTATGTCGTCGTGCGGCACGTTAGCTGCGGCCTGCTTATCTTTGTGCTCCTTTAACAGTTCGCGATGAGCCGTGATCAACGGCTTGGTGTCTAAGGCTTTGAGCGCGAACCGCTCTCTAAGCTCATTACTTATGAACGCCGTTGCTGTTACCGCATCCACGTTGGCCAAGTATTCCTGAATGAATCCCAGCGCAGTTACAAGGTTGTCCGATACATTGTTTGTAACTGGCCGACCTGCCAGGAGCGTCCGCATCGAATCCAAGTCCAACGGCTTGTAGCATAACGCCGCCGGAGATTTACAGTCGCACGAGCCATCTGTCATCTTCGGGCATATAAACCCGCCCTCCGCGATCTTCACGCAGGTCATAGGATTTGTGCCAGACGCCATAAAATGCGCGATCTTTTCCTGCGTCTCTGCGCGGCTGTACTTAGGATACAGCCGCGACAACTCATGGATAGCTTGCTCACCGCCATCGAACACAGCCAGATTACTAATCATCGCATACCAATCCAGTTCACGCAGCGAAGCGGCATCATCCCGGCAATGCTTGATGAAAGCGCAGCGCATTGCAACCAACTGGATTCCTTTTTGAAGCGCTGTGCGTGGGCTTTTCTTAGGTTTGGTCTGCGATGACTCCGCTTTTGTAACTGGCGCGGATGATCCTGATGGATCATCCGGCAACAGCGAAAGAACAGCTTCAAGCTCAGCTTGTGTGTACCTAAGTTGTGGATCAAACCGTATGCAGTTGACAGGTACTGCATCGCCTTTGCAGTGGTAAAAACCTGGTAAACGCAGAACCCGCGACTCATTCACACAAACAGGATCGCCATGGAACTGCGCGACCAGCTTCTTTTGGATACGCCGGAAGTCACACACCTTCGCATCACGCATCAACCAGTATACATGCAGTGACTTAGCAGTCTTGACTACAATGGACGGCGGTAGCGGAAACGCATCAATCTGTGCCTGCTGCTCCTCGAACGTGAGATCATCGCACTCAACAAACTGTGCATTGATCCGCTTGATCTCGCTGTCTTCATGGCCGCCATAATTTACCACGAAGTACACACCGCGATGCTGCTGGTTATGTTTATGCAATGTTTCCATCATCGCAGGCATATTCGCGACACTGCTTTCCAGCTTCATGCCTTTAAAAATCGTAGGCTTACGGTCATCAAACACTCGCAGACATACCCGTTCATCCGACGCAAAAAATGGCTGCAGGAAATCAGCTGGCGTGATCTCCAGCGGCGTGAACTGGTGTTTATTGGTTTCGATACTACTCGGCATCCGTTTCATCCTCCGCAATAATAGTTTCATACTTACCCAAACGAGTGCGCAGATCATTGATTTCCTTAGTCAGCTTACCGATCGTAAGCAGTGCGTCGTCATACACTGCGCGTAATGCATTGTACACTGGGTTTTCGAGCAGATCTTCATGCGTAACGTTACAAATGTTGGGCTTGCCGCACCGCACAGATGGCCGGTTAAATGCGATTGTGGACTCTGCGTGTGCTCCGACTACTATCACTTCATCGTCACCGTCTTCAGCTATATTACCCGCTATCGGCGAAGCGTCGTGAACCTCATCCGCATCCTTCTCATCCTCCATGATACGAAGCGCGGCATTGACAGTAATTCCGTCTGTATCCATCTTTTCAATGAGATCCGGACGCTCATCGGCGATATGTAATACTCGCGCAACCTGCCGGCCGCTGGCATACCCTGCTTCTTGGGCGAGTTTTTCTCTTACGCGCCTTTTTTCCCGTGCGGGACGATCGTCCCGCACGGGAGTTTCTGTGCTGACCTCTACTGAACGCACATTACCACGATTCAGGCCGACTGTTTTAGCTACTCGCGCCTTAGCAGCTTCGATCGACTGCATCCGGCGCATGAACTCGACATTCGCAGCGTGCGTAAACTTCATACGCTGAACATTCTCCTCGCGCTCGAAGAGCAACTGTTCCTCTGCCTCAAGCGGCGACATAACCGTGGCAGAAATCTCCTTCCAACCCAGCGCCAACGCCGCGCGGCGCCTGCGATCACCGGCAATTAAAGTGAATGTCCCGTCGGCATTGTCAGCGACAGTGATCGGATTGATAAGCCCAAAATGCCGCAGACTCTCCATCATGTCCTCGATTTTTGCCGCGCCCATACGCAGCCGGATCCCCTGCTCGATCTTGTCAAGACGCACTGATTGCGCCATCCTATTATTATCCATACCGGCCTCCATCATTTCTCCAGCCGTGCGCTGTGCTTCAGATTACTGTTATACTGATCCACCAACAGATTGCACAGCAGTCTCCGCTTAAACGGCGTTGTGCAATGGTTGTCCATGTTCTGGGCGATGGTCACCTGCTCATACTTCTTGAGCATCGCAGGCAGCTTCCTGTCCGCGAACCGGTTATAAAACCTATTGATAGGCATGCTGTTTCCATACCTGCAAACAAACTCGCTCAAACCTGCGATAAGGTCAGACGAACAGTTAGCCGGATCATCAGGCCAAGCGTTGACCGATAACATGAATGCACTGCCAACTGTATCTACACCATAAGTATTTACCAGGCGCATTACCTCGCCTATGGCTGTAACCCGCTGCGGCCCGCGCCTCTCACTGATCTGTACATGCAAGCAGTTGAATACTCGCTGCAGCTCGACAATCTGTGGATCACCCTGCGCCAGCCCAGCCTTAAAATTCGCTTTGGGCGTGGGCTTACTCTGGCAGCTGTTTTTCACTCGGAAGAACGCCGCTTCTTCGGATACGCCGCTTTTCTTACGTATGAAGCAGGGCATCTCAGTAGCGCCCATGATCTTCCCTACGCAAAAGTGATGCTGCCCGTCCATTATGTAATAGTAGCCGTCTTCCCTCAGTGTTACCTCGAGCGGCGTGAACAGCTCGATGTCGAAGCTCCTAACCATCCTGCGCACGCGTGTCCAGTCGATTGCGCGCTGGTACTCAGCAGGAATACGCAACTTATCAACAGGTATCATGTAGGTATTCATCGAAAGGCTAACTCCAGAGTGCCTGACCGACTTACCGTTCTCGTTCTGATCTGTGTTCGTCATGGTGTTTTCTCCAATCCTGTCTCCAACTCAGCAATGCGCCGCTGCATTGCCTGGACATTCTCCTCATACGCGCGGATGCGCTTCTCATAATCCGCGCACATGTGACGCAGCTCACCCGCGTATTTGTTAGCCTCTTGGTGTGCGTTGATATACTCAGCATATAACTTGTTGTATATAGGGTTGGACATAAGCGCCCTATGATCTGCGCTGTTCACGCCCTCACCACTTAGCTGGATGGAAGTAGGATCAAACAACTCAAGCCTAGGGATATCAACTTCCTGCAGCTCCACAACCTGCTCCTGCATCCGGTGCTTAATGTCCTGCTCTTCAGGCGACAATGCGCGATGCTTCACACTATCAGGTATGAGCGGCGCAGATGCTACGACATTATCGGCCTTGAACGTGTCCTCGTTCATCATCCGATGTGCCCGTGTGATTGTGAGACTGCCGTCATTGATCTTTTCAAACAACTCCGGACACTTCTCAGCGATAGCGGCAGCACGCTCCATCTGAGTGTAACTGCTGAAACCAGCCTTCTTAGCTATGATTTTGCGCGACTCGCCGTTTTCTGCCTTCTTGTTAGCCTGACACGTGCAAACTGGTTTTTCACATGTGTCAACTTCAGCCTCAGACTCACACTTAAATCTATCGTCTTCGCTACTGATACTTTCACCAGGGTACGCGCTTTCGCGCGTACCCAAGAATTCTTGAGATTTCCTAGTTATCATCCTTTGATTAGCCTTTTCGCGCTCGATAGGCCGAATCAGCTCAGCGTAGTCGAGCTTCTCCTCGATTGTGAAATCCTTGCGCTGCTCGTTCTCCGAGATCTCAAGCATCAGCATCTCATCCGCATCCATAGGCGACAGCACAGACGCACGGATTTCAGTAAGATCAAGCAGTTTGGTCGCCTCAAGACGGCGCAGACCTGCAATGAGCAGATACCTGCTGTTACTGCATTCCATGATATTAATAGGATTGATCAAACCACGCTCGACGATATCCAGAGCCAAGTCATCCAACGGCCCGTTATCCCTGCGGATACGCTTCTGCACGTCGATATCCTCAATGCTTACCATCATCGTGTTGATCAGCTTAGACGGCATCGTTATTGACCTCCTGAGCGCACATATCGCGCGGCATGTCCCAGTCGAGCCTCAGCCGGTACTTGGAGCTGCCACCCAGCCCCTTGTTGAACTTCTCGACGAATACGCCGCACATAGTAAACCGCATCGTCGGATTGAACGCGTTCTTGCTGGACACCCTGTTCTGGGTGCGGCTGCGATACTCATACAACATGCTGCCGGGCTGATACGCAGACATGCGCCCAGCGAACACATCGGTCGGAATCCGCTGCCCGAACCGGCTCGCCAGCTCCGCCAGCCCGGCGAGCGTCTCCTGGCGCACGATGGTAGAATCGTCAGGCCAGGTGCGCGATATCCACTCGACCGTCTGCTGGAGTACGGGGAACCCAAACGTCTGCGCGATCTTGCTCAACGCACTTATCGCGGTTATGCCGCGCGGGCCGCTGCGCTTGCTCACGTGATAGCCATACTTGCGCAGAATGTAATCGATGGCCAGATAATGCTGATCTTCCGCGTAAATGCTGGCATTGTACATGTCATACGCAGTAAGGGGCCGCGTGTTATCCTTCTGGAAGCGGAAGTAATCCGCCTCCTCCTTAACCGACAACCCTTCCAGCACGCCGCACGCGACATCGCGCGCATTCAGCAGCCGCATCGCCGCCAAGCGGTTCTGGCCGTCAATGACCGCGCAGTCCAGATTTTTGCGGCGGTTGACGATGAGTATACCGAGTTTCGCTGGATTATACTGCGCAACGATGCGCGAAACACGGCTGGGAACTACATCGCGCTGATACCCACCGATTATTATCCGCGATAGCGGGATCCGTTCGATCATCAACTGCGGCACTTCCTGGGCCGTGCCCACTGCCCTGGTTATTGTGTCATCCATGGTGGTGCATCTCCTTCATGTCAATGGTGAAGTATCTGATTCTGATTTCATGTATCAAGTCGGCAGCGCCTTCGATCTCCGAGCGCATACCCTCGGTGATTTCACCGAACGCCCAGAGTTCCTCGCATCCTGCCATAAGCCGCATCCCGAACCAGCGCGCCTCGCGGCGTTCATCGGGATCAGTATCATCCATGAACTGTGGAAACAGCAGGTGCGGCGCGAGCGGCATATACCCCTGCTCGAATGCAAACCGGCTGTATTTAACGGCCCGTTGCGTGTTACCCACCGGATCGTTCCGGTAGGCAGAGCAGATAAATACACGCGGATAATCAGGGGCGCGGTGCGGCGCGGTCGCCGCTGTGGGATTGAGGTAGTGATTTTGGCTATAGATGATCATAGCCTTTGAACACTGTACGAAAGCTCGAGGATCACGTCGCCGTCAGGATCATCGTCCTCAACAACTACAAGGTCGCGACCAGTCACGATCGACGTCGCCATAATCATCAGATTGACGGGCACTTCCTCGTCGCAGCAAGGGCACGTCGAGAATACATTCTCATCGGTGATCGGTGTAATGTACAACTCGCCGGTGGGTAACGCGGCCTTAACATAGAACTTGCTCATAAACTTACTAATCCTCCATATTGTTGTGATAGTCTTTCATCTCGCCAAACCGATTGCCGACTGCAACCTCAGCGACGATGGGCACATCGAACTCGGGGAACGGCTGGATTTCCATACACCTCTTGATAAAACTGGCGGCCTCTGGTATCCTGTCTACTGGTACTTCGAACACGTTTTCGTCGTGGATCGTTAACAGCGGCTTCAACCATGGCCGCGACGGTAATCCGCCGAGCATGCGCCCCATGGCAAGCTTAAGGATGTCTGCGGCAGTTCCTTGTATCGGCGTGTTGAGTGCGCAACGCTCGGAGTACGACTTCTTGCCCCAGTCATCCGAGTCAATGTCTGGCAGATACCGCCGCCGCCCTAGCCATGTGTCCGACTGCCCAGTTTTTGCGGTGTTTAGCTTGACTTTCGATTGCCATTTTGCAAGTCGCGGATAGCCATCCTTCAAATTCTTGATGATTGTTCCGCACTCCACAAAACTCGTCGGCAGCCCTGCCTTGAAGTGAAGCGTTTTCCGGAGTCCGCGAGCAAACAAACCGTAGAACACGCCGAAGTTAGTATTCTTCGCGATGGTCCGCCGCGTTTTGTATAACGGCGCGTCTTTATCCTTCGCCTCATCAAGCGGGATGCTATAAATAACGCTTGTCGTCAGGGCATGGATGTCGCCATTGACGCGGTACGTTTCCAGCATCTTCTCATCCCGACAGTAGAACGCGCCAACGCGCAATTCTATCTGACTGAAATCCAGCGACATGAGCACATTGCCCTCAGATGCGAGGAAGAAGTTACGCACACCAGCCTCATCTCCATCGAATCTTGGCATATTTTGGAGATTAGGGTTTCGTGATGCGATGCGGCCAGTATTAGTCGTAAGCGGCATGAGGTCAGCATGGATGCGCCCGGTCACCGGGTTGATGTGCTCCGTGTAGCCATCAATATAGGTGGACTTAATCTTCCCCCAGCGGCGGTAGTCCTGGACGGCCTTGAACAGCGGGACTAGATCAGGGCGGTTCTTTTCGCAATGCTCAGTCAGCAGTATCATGGTTTCATCGTCTGCCGCATCCTTCATCTTGGCAGTGACTTTTACTGTGGGTAGTTTCAGATCATCATATAAGTACTTCTTGAACGCCTGTGTCGTCGCGCTCTTACCGATCTTGACATCGCCGATGATGAACGTGATCTCATCGCGCAGCCGCCCGCGCTCAGCCTCGCAGTGTTTACCCATGTCAACCATTTTCTCCATATCCACGAGCAGCCCATTGTACTTCATGATCCCGCAGAACACTGCTGTAGGCGACTCAATGTCCTCCACGATCCGGCGATGGTTGGGGATAAAGGTACGAAACCAGCGATTGAGTACGTCGCGCAGCTGGAACGCGCAGTCACTGTCCGCGCATGCATAGTTGATTGTGGCAGGATCATTCGGGTCGAGTTCACCGAATGGTCTGCCGCCGGTCGTCTCGTCATACGTTGCGAGTTCTATGCCGAGTATCAGTGGCGCAAGTGTCTTCAGACCGCACTCCGATAGATTACGGAAAGCATTCTCGCCGTTGTTCATCAACTGCGCAGCTGCGATCGTGTCATAAACTGGTGGTTGTAGCACAATCCCTTGCGCATACAGGAACATACTCTCGAAGGCGATGTTATGCGCGACCTTCACAACCGTGGTATCGGCAGCCAGCCCAGCGAGGATTTCATATACTGCACATTCGTCAGCGTTAATGCATATAAACCTGTGTCTTATAGGCACATACACCGCGTCGCCTGCAGCAACCGAGAAACTCACGCCCACGATATGCGACTTGTGCGGATCAAGCGCGGCTTTTGGATCATCTATCCACGCATCATCCGGCGCTGTCTCGAAGTCGAAGGCTACCACCTTTGCCCCGGAGAGGTACTCACGTACCCCTCCAACATCGGTTATTGTCCTATACATTTACCTCACCCACCGTTGGCGGCAGAGCGTATGGGGATATATAAACCTCCGTTCCTTCAATAGCCGCGTCGTATTCAGCAATATCAGCCTCGGTTAGCGGTCTGGTCACCTCGCCCGTTACCGGATCGATGTTCTCTGTTGCTTCGAGATACTCACTCGCATTCCTTATTTTCAGGATATACGCCTTGATATACGCGGCGAGATTATCTGTTACAGCGCGTTCGTCTTTGCTGAGGTTGCGCTCTTTCTTAAATATAAAGGTTACATAACTACCTTTACTCTTACGGTCGATGGATATGGTCGTTTCGACGCCATGCGGCACACCGCCGTGTGTGGTTAGAAACGCGCGGTAATCACTGAACGCGCGCAGGTTGGTGGCTGAAATGTGCGCGAGCGTTGGCAGCCAATTGCCTGGAAGGAGTATGAACAACCGAACCTTATTCTTACACGCCTTACCTTTGCCGTTCTTGCCCGATGAGAATACATTGTTCGGGCAATCCTCACACGCGCCGCCCGGCGTTCCGACCCCTGTCACGCCATCAATACTATAGCAGTCCGGTGGTAACGGGTGCGCGCTGTCATAGTCTTTCTCATAATAGGTGTTCAGCGAGTGGTAATGCACGACCACGCCCGTGTATTCCTGAACAGAAATCTTCTCACCATTGCTGTCAGTAACTTCGAACGTTGTGCCGCCTACTGCAGGATTCTGTATGCAGTCAAAGACGAACCCTGGTTTGTTCATCTCAGCTGCGACTTCATTCATCTGCCGCTTGTTCGCCAGAACCATATACCCAGTGTAAACGGGTGCGACGGCGGCCAGCGCGGCGGTAGCAGGTTCGGCGGCGTTATCCGCCAGAATTAAGTCATTTGCCATAATAGTTATTTTCCTTTCTTTTTCTGTGCTTTTTGCACATTGACGGAAGTCTCTACGTATACAGACACCAGATCATTTAGCCAGTCCGGCATGTTTCCGGCTTCGTCACGCTGTTCCTTGACGAACGAGGACAACGTCCGCTTGTCCAATTTCTCCACAATAAGGCTTCCATGATCACGCTTCTTCAGCGCCTCAAACAGCGCTTCTTTTTGGCCAGTTGCTGGAGAGGCGTAGGCATTTTGGGTTAGATAGAACACCGTACCTGCGCGGTTGAAGTTCTGCATCTCATTAGTCAGCATTACTTCGACGAGCCGCAACTCTATTACTTTGATCTGCTCACCCAGCGCCTTAACCCGCTCATTCAGGTCACTCTTCTCATCGCGCAGCTTGCTCAGTCGGCCAGCTAGAACGCACATGGAGTCAGCTGTAACGTTAGTAACGTCTGGACCGTTGGTTGTGTCTTCGGAATCCATATACACCCCTTCATAGTCGGTCGTGTGAGTTGGTCATGTCGGCAGCGGCCCGAGCGCGTCTTCTAACGCGTCGTCTTCCTCGCATTCAAGTCGCTCGATTATCATTTCGACCTCGGTCAGGTCATCTTCCATGCCCTGCGCTCCGTACAACCCCCAGTCGTCTGACATTTCGATCGCCTCATACAACGCGTACCTTAATTCGCGCAGTTCTTCGATGCCATCCCACCCCACCTGGTAAATATCCTTCGTCATAGTTATTGAATCGGAACCTCCGTCTCTTGGTTCTGGAATGGGTTCGTACCATTCCTGTAGTCGTCAATGAGCGTTTTTGCGAGGTCGGCCTTGCCGCGCAGCGCTTTCAGAACTTTCTCGTCGACGGTGCCGCGAGCGGTCAGATAGATATACGTACAGTTCGAACGCTGGCCTACGCGGTGGATACGGGCGCGGGTTTGCTCGAAGTTTGCCATGCTGTAATCCAGCGAGTAAAACACGAGCGTCGATGCGGCGGTCAGTGTGATTCCCAGACCCGCCGTAGCAATCTGCCCGACGAATACCGTACATACTGGGTCATTCTGGAACATGTCCACTTGTTTAGCGCGGTCATGAACGCTGCCATCGATCTTTGCGTAGTAGACTCTATGTTTTTTCAACAGTTTCTCGATGGCATGGATCTCAGCCGTGAACCGCGCGATGATGACGAGTTTCTGTGCCTCCGCCTGTGCGGTATCGACGAGCTCGGCCAGCGCGACCAGCTTCGCGGCAGATACCTTTTGAGGTTTAACGCTCTCATCGCCAGCGAGGAATCCGCCTGTCAACTGCGACAGTCGCAGCAGCTTCGTGAGGATATTCATCACTGTGATCTCGCCGCCGTTTAGTTCAGCGACGCTTTTTTTGACCAGATCGCTGTAAATGCGGGCGGTAGTTTCTTCCAGGTCCACATACCGCACAACATCGGTCATCTGTGGCAGGTCTAGGCACTCGGCCTTGGTGTAGCGTACAGCGATGCTGTGGATGCGTTTCATCAGATCGTCGGCCATGTGCTTCTTTAGCTCGGGAGTGTGCCGCCCGTAGCCGGTCATATAAAAGTACCGATTCCTGAACGAATAGAAGCTGTCGCCGAATATACTCGGATTCAGGTACTTGTACTGGCTGAACACATCCAGCGCCTTGTTCGTTATCAGCGTTCCGGTCAGTAGAAGTCGATACTCCGCGCTGGCTCCGATCTTATGCATAGCTTTCGAGGCATCGGAGTCAAAAGTCTTGATCTTGTGCCCTTCGTCCGCAATTACCAGGTCAGGATGCCAATCGAGAAGCTCTTCTTCCATCCTCCAAGCTGATTCGTAGTTGACCACTGTTATTTGCAGCTTATCGCCTGTCATCTTCGCGAGGTTGGCCGCTTTCTTCACGCTCGTGCCTTCCAGCACAACTAGCGAGTAATCGAAGTCTGCGAACTTCTCAAACTCATCCTTCCATACACCCAGGATGGACAGCGGTGCGACGATCAGGACGCGTCGGACACGGCCAGTTAGCGAAAGTGCGCCGGTGATTGCGACGGCGACAAGGGTTTTGCCTGTGCCCATTTATTCCATCAAAAGGGCAATCCCTCTGGATTGTGCTTCGTCTTTTGACATACTAGATCACCTCCTTTCGTACCAGTCGATTGCTGCTGCCATATGCAGCCGCAGGTTTGACGGCGACCTGTACACCGCTTTCCACACTGCACGCCATGCACGTGCTAACCAGGTTCCTGTATCAGATTGCGATATCCCCTGCTGCACAGGCAGCTCTATCGCTTTCTCCGCTCGAGTGCATGCTAGTGGATGGTTTTCACACGCGCCGCCTGCTGAGCGCTCATCGCCGCCCTTCGCAAAACCAAACGCGGTCATTGCGAACTCATACGCCGCGCGTTGGTGTGCGTATGGCACAACGCGGATGGGCATTGGTGGCAGACTCTCAGTCCGATTCAAAACGCAATGCCCCAAGACTGTGCCTGCCATCCAGGCAAGGGTATCGGGTTGCCGACAGTTGCCGCGAACACCGCCCGCTGTACGGGCATGTGCTTGAGGTCAGTGGGTGAGCCATGACTGGCCGTATGCACGGCGTGATCTCGGCATCATCTTCCTCATAAGATGCACAGACCGTGGCCGGCTCGCTGGCGTCTCCATTCAGGTCTCTGGCTATCGCCGTCATGTTCTCGGCGAACCCGTGAACCAGCTGGGCGAGGTCGTGAAGCTCCTCTATGAGGGATACCAGCTTCGGTTGGGTTGCGATCATTGGTTGTACCTCCTCTTGGTTTTGTGTGGTTGAGGTCGATGTGTGGATCATACAGGATTCAAATGCCAAAAGTATCGGCACAATCTGTCAAAACTTAATCCAACCAAATTTGCAATTTTTGTTGCATATTGCCCTGTATTAATGCATTTTCTATGTCTAATGGCAGAGCTTTTATGCATATTGCAACAATTGCTCTCTTGAGTTTTTGACAGCAACGTTCAAAGACTGAAAAAAATACAAGCAAAATCGATGCTTGTAGATGCTTGTAATTAGTGTCAGTTTATAAATTTATAACAGCTTGTCGGGTAATAATTCCTTCACGCCTGCGTGTAGTAGCAAAGCCCGAATGATGCATATAGGAGCCATCTCTCTGCAGTTATGTAGATAATTAATGATTTCTTTACTTAGTTCTGGCGAATACACTCTACCCATCATAAGTATCGGCTTACCTATGACGTATCCAGGTGCTAAGGGTAAGACAATAGAAAGAAGCGTCGATTCATTGAAACGATTCTTTTCATTGTTTAGTATTCTATAGAAAACTCGATAAGATAGCTCAGTAAAACGGATGAAGTCATTATAGCCCCATCCTCTATAGAGGAACAGGAATGTCAGCGCCTTGTTCAAACTCAATGGAACAAGCGATGCGAATGCATCGTCTAAAGAATGGTACCGGTAAAACGGTGCTACGGCATTCATCCAGCTGGGAGCCATCCCTATAATGTCCCCGAAAATGTCGGGAACAGCACGTGGACGCGCCTGTTCTACTGCCGCCATGAACTCCTTGTCATCCATCCACGCATGGTCACGTCCACCCCCACGTTTTCCAGCGGGAGCGGATTTGGGAACGGCGGGTCTGCTACCTAACGGAGCAGCACCGGCCATAGGTATCACGCAAATTCAGGGTACAGCAAACAAGAGCCATGAGTAGTCTCTCCTACTTACATAACTATAATGGTTGCGGTATTAATTTATTGTATGGTTTAAAACACTATCCACTTGGGTGTAGACAATGGTTCTGGACTTGGAGGATTATATGGGTTGAGAGATCAGTTCGGCTGCGCAGGCAGGCTGACACACACTGCGCACAAGTTTGGCACAGTGGCAGGGAATACGGCGTGTATCGCTTGATAATCGTTACTACCATAAAGTATACCTATCCCATTCTATAAGCGGCTCTGTATACCAGGGGGGTGCGGTTCAATGTAATCCAGTCTGCGATTACGTAATCAAAATAGATGCGTTTCCACATCTATTTTGAGTCGGTCGAGATCGGCTTGCAGCTACCCTTAGCTAGCCATCAGGGATCTGGGGGGCGGTTCGTGTCGTCATGAGAGCCGCACGTTACTCATGTGCGCATCTTCAGCGCATTATGCAGTGGCTCAACCAGGTGAGGCATAGTAGTGAGCATCTCGCCCTCCGCTTCGATCATGTCACACAATACTTCTCTGAGCGGGAGCCGGAACAGCGCTTTTTCGTAGAAATCTGCGCAATTCTGCAGCTCACGAATCTTTGCGTAAGCTTTGCATCTCCGAAGGACATATCCACGGAACGCGTTGTGCTCCGACTTGGTGAAATAGTTCTGGCCATGGAAACAGCTTGCAAACTCCCTATCAGTCATCATAATGTCGAAAGCGACCCAGATGACCGGTTCGTTAATGATTTCTACAACCATAACGTCAGCAACGCTGCTCAGTTCGGGAACAGTGCGATGCTCGTTCAGGCGCCTGGCATTGAACGCATGAATGTCCCGTTCCTCTTGATTAGTGATGCATACGTGATCAATATTATATATCATAATGATCCGCTCCTCGTATATTTGTACTTCGATCACACCAGTGGCAGTTCGTAGCTCAGGCAAACGCCGTTACTCAACGCATGAGACGAGGCGGTTACATACTCTCACAATACTTATCAGACAAAGCAAAGGCTTCTTGAATACACATATTGAGCCACGCGCGGTCCAGCTTATAGTGCTGTGCCGCGTAAGTGATCGCCGCGCTGATCGATATTACCGCCCTGTCGATATCCGCAGCGTCATAAGAGTGTTCCAACAACGCCGAGTTGGGTACAGTAGTTTTCGCGATGCGCACGATTTCATTATAACGACCTTTCATAACTAATCTCCTTTTACTGGGCAGTTCTGCCCGTTCTCCGATTTTCGTTATAAGCTAACCAGTTTCTATATACCTCCTCGTCGTCCAGCGCTCTCATTATCAAAACATAGTGGTTCTTCATGTAATCAATATACTGCTCAAATTGGGCGCATACATAACCAACCAACAACTTCCTGTTGCCAACATGCAGTTGTGTGTAGAGCTGCTTGCTGAGCTGGTATGCCAACGCAATATGGATGAACGCATCGTCCGCTCGCCGTTGACGCTCGTTATATGCGCTGTCCGGCTTCGCATACACCAGCGCCTCACCCATAACAAGTGACTTCTCGCACAGAATCCCAGACCCCTCTGGTACTTCGATACACGCGCGAGCGTTCTTTAGGTTGGGGAACTTACAGACGAGCAAAATGGTCTCACTTGCTACGTTCATGGCCGCTAGAGCTGCCCACATCACATCACGACTGCACGATGTCGCTTCGCGTGCGATATCCACAAGCATGTCCATCGACATGTTCATGTAACGCGCAGCATGCCTTAACGGGATCATGCTGTCGCCCATATCCACGACGATTTTAGCCAATGCGTCATAACCTTTCTCCTCGACAAGAGAAACCAGCTGCCGCTTGTCCTCATCGAATCCACCCGTCTTGGCGATCTCGGAAAGAAACATATCAGTCTCCTTTGCTGTTATTGATAGTTGTGTTAACAACCATCGAACCTGTGTGCTGATTCACCCCGTTGGTTGATTGACTGCCGTTCTTGGCACTGGATAAAAACGTCGGGTATTCCACACCATACTTGCGGCGCACAGTGACAAGAATACCATCAATACGTTCGATTGTTATGATTCCGTCATTAATATAGGTGTCGACTTTAACTGCCTCGCCGCTAATGACGCGCAGGTAGGCAGAACAGATGAGGCCGAGATCACCCGACCCAATAGGCTGGAACCCGTAACGGGCACAGCCAGGGCCGAGCATCTCGCGCATCTCCTCCACACAGGGGAGGCCGATTGTGATTAAGCCGGTGGCGTCGCGTGACATTTGTAAGCCTCCTGGTGTTAATAGTTGCGAAACAGGACAGAATCAGATGGCAACACGCGCCATTTTATACCGCGCCTTTACTTTGCTTTGCACAACTATTACAGTGTATTGCTTGGCACTGCTATGCCGTTGCATTACTCTATCTCTGTGTAAGTGTAAGTTCCATAACCGCCATTTCGGAACTGACCGAAGCCTTTTAGGGATCCAAATTCTAGAGCCATTAAGAGGTTTTCCCACGATAGCGGCCCACTCACTCGCGAACCCTTGTTAGTCACAAGTTCAATACGAGCGTCGAACTGCCACGGGAGTTCAACCAGTTCACTCAACAACAAGGCTGTACGATCTCCTTGAAGCGATGCAATACGAACAGGACGATTGAATGTCCTGTCGGGTTGCACCACGAATACATCATTTGAACGTTGGATCCACAACTTGCGCGGCTGGATGAACACGTAATTGTCAACCTTAGCAGCGGGTTGTTTCAGTTCAATCGAAATACCGTCGCTCGTCTGGCTTTGCAAAATACTTAATGCTTCTTTGAACATCCCTTTCATAACATGTCCACCAATATAGAGTGCACCACCGCACTCCTTATCCCGCAGAAAGACTGTTGTACCCTTGTCGCCAGAAAATGGCATATCAGCGTTCTCTTCGAACGCCATAGCAGATTTCGACCCAAGATACTTCAGTCTGACTTCCCGATCAACTGGCTGAGAACCCAGAAGCGGTGAGGTTCCGACGATGCGAAAACTTCTAGACACAGAGCTAAACCTATTCATAACTATTTCCCCCTAAATTTGTGTAGCTTTAACACACTGCAGAAGATTTTGTCTTCGCAATATTTAGCTACATATAAACTTAATCAACAGCCTGGAGATCAGACCGGTGGTGCTTTCCTAATGAGCAGACGAAGTTTTCCGAACCGCCTTGCGTTCTTATGAATCCTCATTGGTCCTCCTTGTTTCGGTGTTAGTTCCAGCGTTTATATACTAATCGATCCGGTTCCTTTTGCCAATAGGGGCATTGGCACTGCTTCCTATCGGTGAACCGGTGAATTGTTACGAAGAAGCACTCATAAGTATAGCTTGCGAACTCCGTCATTTCCTCAATGCACGAGCGATTTGTTACGAAAGCGCTATCATATTAATTTTTAACTCACCACTATCGGTTTTGGCTGCACACCCATTCGATCACATGCCTTAAAGATTACACACCTATCCATTGTAACACAATGCTAGCTTAATCGCAATAGCTTTATAGCCTTTATATCATGCCAACATATGGTAACTCGACGAACGGCCGTTGCGTGCCGCAAAACGGCATCGTTACCTGCGGCAAAACGGCGCAGGAAACTACAGCAAAACGGCGTCTAAAGTGCAGCGCCCGCAGCATCCGCACCGTCGCCGCGTGGGATTCTCCAGTCGGGCTACGCCCCTCTTGCCAACCGCACGCATATCCTCCAACCACCCTTTTCTCCCGTAACGATTCCACCGCAGCGCACTCCCAGCAGCAGCCCCCTGGATACCGTTCCGACTCGTTACACCCTCGCCTACCGGTGCTGGTGCTGCTACACTTTTGGATGCGGTTTTGTTGCACTTTTCGCTTGACAAACACATTGCTGATGGCACACCTTCCCATAGTATGCTTTTCTAAACCAAATAGCAATGGCAATTCCTGGAGGCAATTACCCAAAATAGAGCCAAGGCATGGCGAAGATACCCATGGGTATTGTATGATACAGATAAGAAGTGATCCGCAGCTGCTGTTAGCTTGATGGTGGACGAACTGGGAGGATGCGTAATGTGCCATAAGAGTTAGGGTGACGTGTGACGAAACTGTCGAAGTCGGTTTGTAAATAATGCTAGCTATTTTGTCGAATATATGATACAATGCAGAAGCTTGTTCAAGCGTGACTATTCTCATGTATTTTTGAGGTCGTGAATGAGGCATTTTGCGGATTGCACGGCAATAAAGGGAGGATGGTATATGCGTGGAACAGGGTCCGTCAGTGAGTGCTTAGAAACTAAGGAACTGCTCACCATTATTATGGAAAATCCACTGCCAGAGGCGATGGCCGCCGCTGAGTCGTTGCGCTTGCTGGCGCAAATAGATCAGCACATTCCGCCAAGAGAACAGTCCAACGAACAACTTATGAGAGTCGAAGACTACTCGCAAGGGTTGTTCAACCTCGTATGCATACAGCCTCGCAAACCTGCTGAAGCAACAGTAGTGCTTTTGCAATCACTGTCCAGGGAATATGATACGAATCTGAAGGTCGTAATGGCGTACGCTTTCGCGTTAAATCAGTTCTCGCAGAAACAGTCAGTATATTTGTCGAAGGTGACCGTTGAATCATTGTGTGAAATAGCTCGTGATGAACGGTACGCTGGCAACCATCCTATTGCACTAGCGCTTCTCGAAGCGCTAGTGTTTCTTTCGTACAAACAGAAACCGGTTGATGCAAGAAAATCACTTGATACAATACGTGAGTTTGCTAATGATAAACGTTATACTGTATTAGAAGAAATGCTCATTACTAGGTATGCGATTGAATTGGCAAATCTGATATCGAGGATAAGTGTGGATGATGCGGATGTTGTCATTGAAGATCTACACGAGTTATCTCTGACTGAACGCTATCAGGGCATACCAGAGTTTGCGCGTGCATATGCGCGTGGCTTAGCACTGTTAACCGTGCGACAACCGCTTAATGCTGCAGCGCACCCGCTGGATGTCCTGCGAAAAATGTCTCAGACCACTGATGATGTGGAAATTAAGGTAGTGTTTGCACATAGCTTATCTGATCGTTTTCTTAAGCAAGCGCGGGCAAAATCAACAGATGACGAGAATGATAATCCTTGGGATGAGATGATAGCATTAACACAAAAGTACCCTGAAGTTTTATCAAGGCTGCAGAAGGATTGGCTTAAAGACAACCCCGATGCAGCAACGGATGAAGAATTGGCCGAAGCACGCGCGGCGATAGATAACAGAGTTTAATGCTGTTAGGTAACAGATGATGGTAGACCATCATCCGTTACCTGTGTATATTTAGCTTTGTTGTCAAGGGTAGGTTTACTACCGAATTGAACACAAATTTCATACACAAATGGCATGCATTGGTTGCATTGGGACTAAATAGTAACAAATCTAGTATTTGGTGTTTCGCAAGCGCATACAAGCAATTCTTGCTATGAGAATAGCTTGCAATCTAACACAGGACGTGATATAATGCTCTGTGGACAGGTTGCAAAATGTCGAGACCAATAAGGAGGCATAATATGGATTACGTTCGAATGTTTGAAGAGTTGCCTTTTGATCGTAATAACCCTTTGTTTTCTCATAGACATATGAGATTAGTGGAGCTTTTTTACTCATGGCACAAGGCGTTAATTAGTTATGTGTTCGAAGAAAAGAGTTGGTATACTTACACTGGAAAGAAATGGGAAAAGGACTATGAAGGCTTATTTGTCATGGGCTTATGCAATAACTTTGTTGATGGTATGATCACTTTTGCCAACAATTACGACGGTGAAAGAGAAATGAGCAGCCTATCAAGTTTCCCCGCTAAATATGACGCTGAGCAAATGCGTACGCGATTAGTCCAAGGCACAAAAAACCTGGCAAGAAAAAGTATAGCATCTTTCGATCAGAATGTTAATCTGATTAATTGCCAAAATGGAACCTTAAACCTTGAAACATTTATCCTGCAACCACATAATCCCGAAGACTATATTATGCAAATTTGCGGTGTTACGTATGATATAAATGCTAATACAGAGCAGTGGGAACATTTCATTGATGAGATAATGCTAAACGACAAGGAGACTGCTCGCTATTTACAAAAAGCATTAGGATACTGCCTTACAGGGAAAACGTGGCTTGAGAAGTTCTTTATTTTTTATGGAATGAGAACTAGGAATGGTAAAGGGACGCTTAGCGAGACTATACGAAATGTGTTAGGGGATTATGGTCGAACTGCGCAAGCGCCGACATTTGCTCATCGTCCAAGAGATGGCGCTGCAGCTTCGCCCGATATTGCGCGGTTAAAAGGCGCACGTTATGTTAACTCGCCAGAACCCGATAAAACAATAACTTTAAATGCGGCTTTGGATGAAGCAATTGACAGGTGGTGACAGCGTCATTGCCAGAATGCTTAATACTAATCCGATTGAGTTTAGACCACAATTCAAACTCTACTTTAACTCGAACTATCAGTTAAGAGTTACTGATGAAACGCTATTCACTTCTGGACGCTTAAAAGTTATACCTTTTGATCGCTATTTTCCAGAAGAAGAACAGGATCAGACGCTCAAAGAACAATTTGCACAACAAGATAGCCTCAATGCGATTTTCAAATGGCTAGTCGAGGGGTATAGGCTATTGGTGATCGAAGGGCTCAAGGAATCGGCACGTGTAATAGAAGCGACTGAAGCATATAGGCTAGAGATGGATGTCTTTAGCGCTTTCATAGCCGAATGCACTTCACCTCTAGCCAAGGCTAGGTTATCACGAACTATTTTACATGATGTCCATAATAAGTGGGCAGCACAGAATGGTTACAAAACCATGAACACGCATCAATTTAAGGCTGATGTAGAGCGTCGCCTGCCGACATCGCGCGACGATGATGTTGGCGCAGTAGTCGTTGGCATAGAGCTGAAAAACGAGTGGCGTGGCACGTAAAAGTTTTTTCACTTTTTTCACTTGCTATGATTCTATAAGGTGTTTTGTGGCGTAATAGACAAATCACCAGGGCTTGTTTTTGGGTATTTTGAGGACAGGTATTGACCCGCGTATCCCGTGTTAGAAGCTGCTCCATTATGCCACAAGGTACGGGCAATCGCCTGTAGGTAGCATAATGGACAATGATGGCCATTGAATTTTAGTTAAGTTGCAGCATGCGGGCAATTGCACACATTTGGCTGTCTCCATAGTCGATGATTCACTGATAAAATAACCCTGTCATCCTAACCAGGTCCCTGCCGTCCGTCGGGACAGGGGTAGGCTTTAACAGCGCACACGGAAATACCGAACCCGCGCCGAATCGCTCGTGGAGCTGGTAGACTGAATCCTCGAGGCGTTCGCGTTTGCGTTGGGACTCTACCTGGCCGAGGACGGTGAGATTGCTTATGGGATACTAACGAAATGGCGAGGACGGGGGCACGGTCTGCAAAAAAGACATTTGTCTGTATTGACGTACATTCATGGTAATGTTATACTTAGGCCATGCATTCGGGTGAGTAAATCATTTTATTCATACGAATGATTATGAAGATTGAGATACACGATTCGGGGGTGTCATACTGGTGCTACACGTCATAGTGCTGGAAGACAATGCTATACATCGCTCACTGGTACTGGGTTATCTACAGCAGTTTATCTTGCAGAATGC
>BNUH01000017.1 GCA_025997215.1 Clostridia bacterium | reverse complement strand
CACTGTGGACGTAAGCTGCGGATGATCGTATCCCAGCAGTAGTAGTGCTGTGGGTATGTGGGCAACGTCCTATTCGCATGGACGTTGTCCATATATCCACAGCTGCTCTTTTCGCACCTTCCCAGGGCTGACATTTTCACGTGTGAATTAACTCGCTTGAGGGGTGACATAATCACTTGTTATTGACAATATGCGAATCCCATCGCCTGCGGGCGGACTGCCCTCACTGTGGTGAGGGACTTGTTACTTTTCCCGTCCGTGGGAAAAGTAACCAAAAGGACGGCCAAAGAGGGAGGGCAGCTGTGCCCTCCCTCTCTGGACTCTCCCTCCTCAATATTGCACCTGCTGCATGAAACCAAACAAACTACATCCAGAGTAGCACAGTGTTGCAGGTCTTTGGCATCATATTGTTTACTTGAAATCCTAGATAATCTAAAGATGGCGGCGTTGGTCTGTTATGATTTCGTATTGTTTGTATACGTGCTTAGATGATCCGAAGTTGATAGCAGGGGCGCGTTACGATTATATAATGATAATGCCACGCCTCGCCAATGCGACTACCTCGCCGCGAAGCCGCGAGAACCCTGCAACACAGTGCTTGTAAATCAATCGGAACGTTGGTCATAGACCAAGGTGCGGGTGCAACATGGCTGGAGAAAGGAGTCCAGAGGAGAGAGGGCGCCATAGCGCCTCTCTCCTTTGGCCGTCCTTTTGGTTACTTTTCCCACGGACGGGAAAAGTAACAAGTCCCTCACCGCAGTGAGGGCAACCCCTCGGCAGAGGACGAACCCAAAACCCCCGGAGGGAAACAGAATAAAAAATTACTTAATAATAACCTTATACTCCGACAACCAACCATCCAACTGCAGCAGCCACGCTATCAACTGCGGCCGACCCATCAACTGGCCATACCAAGTGCCGTCAGAATCTTCAAGCGTCCTAGACAGCGCAACACGATCAATCATCCCGCGCAGTGGCGACGCCGGGTCCGACAGTACCGAATCCAACCGCTCACGCACGATCCGCTCGTACTCCGGGTTATGCACCTTCGGGTATGGGCTTTTCTTGCGATTGCGGATGCGCTCGGGCAGGTAATCGCCCATCGCCTCGCGCAGCAGCGACTTTTCGACATCATTCTTGCGCTTGATCGACCAGGGCACGTTGAATACATATTCCAGCACGCGATGATCGCTGAATGGCACGCGCACTTCCAGGCTCGCTCCCATGCTCATGCGGTCTTTGCGTTCTAATAACGAATACATGAAATGCCGCGTGGATAGCCACGTCGCCCGCCGCGCCGTTACCATATCCGGCGTGTCGTCCGGCAATACGGGGCACTTCATCAGGTCGGAGCGGTATTCATCCGACAGCCATTCATAACCTTTATTCGGTTGAACCATTTCCTCATTGAATAATTTCACCCGTATAAACGGATCATGCAGCCACGGAAAGAATGGCTTCTCCAACATCTCCGGCCGATAAAACCACGGATACCCGCCGAATATCTCGTCCGCGCACTCGCCCGACAGCGCGACCGTGTGCAGCTGCTTTACCTGCAAACAATACAAGAACAGTGATGAATCTATATCCGCTTGCCCCGGAAAGTCCCGCAGCCGCATGGCCGGGATCAGCGCGTCAGCCACCTGTTCAGGCGTCACGGTCAGGATGTGGTGCTCCGTGCCCAGCTCACGGGCCAGCCACGCCGCATATTCATCGTCACTCTGCGGCTGGAATAGGGATTTGTGGAAGAACTCGCGGTTGCCCGCATACTCGAATGAGTATGTGTGAAGCCGCCGCCCATCCTGGCGATAAGAGCGCGCAGCGACCGCCGTCACGACAGATGAATCCAGCCCGCCCGACAGGAATGTCGCCAGCGGTACATCCGACACCAGCTGCCGCTGTATCGCGTCCGACAGAATCATGCGCGTCGTGTTGACGGCGTCCGACTCGGTGCCCGTGAACGGTTCGGCGCGCAACTCCCAATAGGCGCGGGTCTTGATTATCTTGTTTTCCCATATGAGAATATGCGCCGGTTCCAGCGAATGCACATCCTTGAATAATCCTGAACCGATCCGGCTGGCTGGAGCCAGGAATAGCAGCTCCCACAACCCTTCGTGGTCAAGGATGGGCTTAACGTCCGGGTGTGCAAGGATCGCCTTCAACTCCGACGCGAACAGCAGCCGCCCATTCCGCTGCGCATAGTACAGCGGTTTGATCCCGAATCGGTCGCGCGCCAGGAAAAGCTGGTTCCGCTTGCCATCCAGCACACCGAACGCGAATATCCCATTCAGATGCGCCGGACATTCCTCACCCCATAATATATACGCCCACAGAACTACCTCGGTATCACACCGCGTCTTGAACCGCGCACCCAGCGCTCGCAATTCGTTGGTCAATTCAGGAGTGTTGTACAATTCTCCATTGTATACGATTGTGTATGAGAAGCCTTCATGCTCGGCTGTCATCGGCTGCAGACCGTTCTCCAGGTCTATGATGGCCAGGCGGTTGTGCTGCAGCACTGCACCGCCGACCGTGTATAAGCCTGACTGATCCGGCCCCCGCTTGCCCATGGTAAGGCCCATCGCTTGGGCATTTTCCTTCTGATTGCTTGATAATGATGATAAATTAAGCGTTGAATCCACCACGCCGCATATTGAACACATACCGATTCCCCCCTGACGCGCAGGCCATAACAACAACGCAAAGCCCGCCTTGTTACAGAGTATGCGGGCTGGCGGGAAGGGTGATTATACTGGCTGCCTCACGCGCTCTCCGCCTCCTTGCGCAGCCTGGCCAGGATGCGTTTCTCCATGCGGCTAGCCTGGGGCTGGCTGATGCCCAGCACCCGCGCCGCGTCCGACTGGCTCATGCCCCGGAAGAATCGCATCGTCAGCAGCGCGCGTTCCTCTGGTTCGCAGCGTTCCAATATATCCCGCACGTCAACCCGCTCGAACGACATCCCCGACGCCGCGTCGCCCAATGACTCATGCATCGGCGTGTCGTCCTCCATGCCTATTGGCGCGTCCAGCGACACGGGTGCCGCCCGGCTTTCCAGCGCCAGCGCTAATTCTTCCGGCGACATGTTCAGTTCCGCCGCGATCTCTGGCACCGTCGGCTCTCGGCCTAGCCGTGCCGTCAGCATCGCCGATGCTCGCGCGGCCTCGCGGCTGGCATCCTGCAAACGCCTAGGAATGTGCATCGCGTGGTCCGTCCGCAGATAATGCCGTATCTCCCCCAAAATATACGGCACCGCGTAGGTGGAAAACCTCACCCCGCGTCCTGTGTCGAATCGCCGGATCGCCTCGACCAAGCCGACGCATCCCGACTGCGTGACCTCGCTGGCGTCCGCGCCCTTAAAACGCTTCGCGGCGGCATGCACCAGCTTGATGTGCCGCTCCACCAACTCGGCCATCGCAGCGGCGTCGCCCGACTGCGCCGCCAGGATCAGCGCGTTCTGATCCCCCAGCGCATAATCGGCGGTATCCGGGCTGGCCAGCCCGTCATTTGTCGCCGTCAGTGCCATGGCTGATCCGCTTGCGCATCGTGACGCGCGTGCCTTCTCCGACGTGCGACTCCACGTTCAGCTCATCCATGAACGTCTGCATGACCGCGAACCCCATCCCGGCCCGCTCCATCTCCGGCTGGGATGTAAAGAACGGCGTCATTGCCTGCTCCACATCCTCAATGCCGCAGCCCGCGTCCGAAACCTCTATAACAACATAACCATCGTCCGTCAGCGCTGTTTCGATCTCCACATCCCCGAACGATCCGCGATAACCGTGCACGATCGCGTTTGTTACCGCCTCGCTGACAGCCGTCTTAACGTCGTTCAGCTCCTCGATGGTGGGCGAGAGCTGCGCCATGAATGCGCTCACCACCACTCTGGCGAACGACTCATTCTCGCTGCGGCTGTCAAATACCAGCCGCATATGGTTTCGGACCTTCATCCGGTTGCCGATCCGGTTCGTCATCTCCGGCCTACCAAGCATGCCGCCGACCTCCTATATAATGCCAGAATGATTATCGGGCCTGCTCCAATATGGAATACAGCCCGGACAGCTTCATGATCCGCTCGACATGCGCGCTCTCGCCGCGCACAGCCACGCCGCCTCCGCGCGTGGCCAGTGTGCGGTACCGCCCGATCACGACACCGATCCCCGAGCTATCCATGAACGTAAGCCCCTGCATATCCAGTACCAGGTGTTTCACACGCGTATCCGCTATCAGGTCGTCCAGCTCCTGGCGGATACGCGTGGCGCTGTCCTGATCCAGCTCGCCGTCCAGCCGGACCGTCAGCGTGTTGCCTTGGCGCGCGTGCTTGAGCATGTTACATCCTCCGTACAAAGGTGAGTTGTAATAATTCGCTCGCCACGCGGATTCTCCTGCCGATTATTTTGTCAATTCACGCCAATCGTTCGACAAAGGGCGGCTGTCACGCCCAGCGCTTGTATAGTTGCGCAATCACCTGTTCAATCGGCGCTTTCTGGATCTCCAGGTCGCGCACGCCTCCCGTTTGTGACAGCCGCGCCAGCATCGATGTCACGGAGGTTTTTTCAAAGTCCACTTCATATTCGAATACCCCGCGTTCGCTGGATATCAGCGATCCTCCGTCAATATTGGGCGTGCTCACACCATCCGCCAGACTCACCCGTACTCGCGACAGATTCCCCGTAATCCGTCGAAGCCCGTCGAAATCCCCATCAAACGCGATCTTCCCGTCGGCAATCATGAGCACGCGCCGCGCCATCTCCTCCAGATCGTCCATGTCGTGGCTGGTGACCATGATCGTCACGCCATCCTCGCGGTTGATTTTCTTGAGGAATTCGATCATCTGCCGTTTGGCCACCACGTCCAGACCCAGGGTCGGCTCATCCAGCAATAACAATTCCGGGCTGTGCAGCAGCAGCATCGCCAGGTCGCACCGCATCCGCTGGCCTAGGCTCAATTCCCGTGCGAAGGTCTTGAGCAGCCCGCCGATATCCAGCAATTCCACGGTCATGTCGAGATTCCGGCGGTACGTATCGGCAGGTATATCCCACACCACCCGCTTCCACTCGAAGGATTGGCGCACGGGATGATCCCACCACAGCTCGGTGCGGTTGCCGAACAGTATGCCCAGCCGCTTCATCAGCTCGGCGCGCTGGCGGTGCGGCTCGTAATCCAGTACGGTTATATTACCATTATTCGGCAATAACATTCCGCCCAGCAGTTTCATCGTGGTGGATTTGCCAGCGCCGTTCGGCCCGGCGTAGGCCACGAACTCGCCCTTCTTGATGCTGAAGGATACGTTCGACAGCGCGGCGACGGTTTTCTTTTCAGGGTGGATCAGGTTGCGCAGTATCCCCTTCGCCGTCTGGTCGCGCTGCCATTGCAGGAAGGTTTTCGTCAAATCCTTAACCTCAACGGCGGAATCCAAATGGGACATATCTATTTGAACCCGTGCGGACATAGTGCCTCATTCCTTTCTGAAATACAAAGTATGATGCTAATGTAATTATTAACGCATACGCGAATGGGTACACGGCTGTCAAGCCCATCGGCGGCTTGCCCAGCAACGCCAGCGACGGGAACCAGGCCATCAAACCCTCGGGCAGTATGGTGATGAGCGACCATTGCAGCCAGCGCGGTACGCCGGATAACGGGAATGTGCTTAGCATCCACGTGCCGTTGATGGCCGTCGTTGCGATCTCCTCCGCGGCGACGGGCGCGTAGAACGCGGCGGTGGAAACCAGGTACGACCGTGCTACAACTATCGCCACCGAGCATAGGGCATACGCAGCCAGCATAACGAGCCACTGCGGAGTTACCGCAAGCCCCAAGCGCCTGGTTGAGTAGACGATCACTCCTATGCCTGCGAGGAAATTCCCACCGCCCGTGAATGGTATAAACCCGCTCGTAAACAGCTGCATCCACAGCGGAAGCGGCTGCATCCACAGGTGATCGAGCTGCCCACGCCCGATAATCCGGCTGATGTAGAAGTTGTTCGACGCACCGAACAGTATAAACAACCCCGTGGTTAATGTCGAAAAACCCAGCATGAACAGCACCTCGTCCGTACTCATGCCGCCGATCCCGCCGAATCGCAGCGCGATCAGGTAAATGCTGGACAACGTGCTGATGTTGAATATGAAGTCGCCCGTGATGCCGACCAGCGCGAACTTCGTATCGCGCAGCAGCCAAGCCAAATCCATCCGCGCAGACATGCCAAGCAGTCCGATTATGCGGCGTATAGTCTTATATAACGTTTTGAAATGTGAAACGTTAGCCTCCATAACTGACCATCCCTTCCTGCGATTTTTTGCAGATGAGCAGTGCGGCTGGCCACAGCACTATGTTCCATAATAATTGTAACGGGATAATCCGCCCAGGATCCATCGATCCGACAAACAGCGACAGCGGTGCGCCGCCCATGCTCGCGAACGGCTGGTACAGCATCACGCGGCCTACCCCTTCCGGCAATAGCTGGATGGGTATGACAGCGCCGGAAAATAGCGCGGTAATGCCGAGCCGGATGCGGCTTACCAGCCAATTCATGTTGCGCAGCTTGATAGAGAGGCAAGCGAACATGAAGTCCATCGCGAATCCTAATGATACGCATAGAACCAAGCTAACCCAGAACCAATATGTCGCCGGAACCAAACTCACGCCGATCCATGGCGACACGAGCGCCATGGGCAGCGAGAACAGCAGCAGCGTCGGTATCCAGCGGCCGACGGTCTCAGCAGCCAACTGACCGAGTACGGAGAGCGGCCGGCCGTACATCTTCATCAGCACACCCTCGGACAGCCAGCCGGACGCTTGCGTTTCCACGACCATCAGGTCGGAGAGCATGACGCTTAAGTATGCGTAACTAAGCATCTGCGGCATCGTCATGTCCACATCGACGCCGGACATCATGACGCTGCGCCAAACGTATATCTGTGCGATCAACGTGCACGCCTTGATGAATAGGTCGGGCAGCATACCTAATATGCCGCCGTTGAGTTTTGCCAGGCACATCATGCGCGCCGATTGGTAATATTTGACCAAAGGAGTCACCCCTTTATAGATAAATGGGCAAACGAAAACCGGGCATCCGTCCGAATGCCCGGCGTCAAACGTAAGTTAAACCGTCACACGGTTATAACCTTACGAGGCGAGCGGCATCCGACACGGTAAAAATGGGCAGACTTCTCCCCTTCAGCCGCATAATCCGCACAGCGAACCGACAAAAGGGCAGACTTCTCCCCAACAATGGCCGCGTTGAACGCGTAGCCCTGGATACATTCCAGATGCTCAAACACCGTACCGCCGCTCATAAAGCACGTGCGATTCATCCCGCTCACCTCCTTTCTAACTTACTAATTATGTTAGTATCATGATACACATTCACGATGAGGTAAGTATACCATCTCAACCGCCAGCCTGTCAATCTAAAGCGTGTTATAATTATTATTCATCGTGGTAGTGCGTGCTGCATTGCAGGATTTCGATTCCATCGTCACTCAACCGATAAACAAGGCGATTACTATCATCAATTCGCCTTGACCACCATCCTTGCAAGTCGCCTTTGAGCGGTTCCGGCTTGCCTATACCATCGTATCCGTTACGTTGTATATCTTTTATAAGACGATTAATGCGCTTAAGCGTTCTCTTGTCCTCTTCTTGCCACGACATATATTCATCAAACGCTGACTCGAAGAATGTTACCTTAATCATTCTCCATCGCCTCAAGCTCATCCAGAGTTTTTATCACGGCGTGTCCGCCCGAATCCATCAGCACGGCGGCATGCCGCAAATACGCTTGATTCTCTTCCGACCAGAACGGATCAGCTTCCAGCTGAAACGGGATGCGTCCCTTGCGTAACGCCGCCTTCAAAAAAACTGTTACGGCTGTCGTCATGTTCATTCCAATGTCATCAAGAAAACGTTCGGCTCTTTGCTTCAAATCCTCGTCCAGTCGGATGGTTACACTTGTCGATGCCATGCTTATCACCCCTCTGTATGGTATTGTACCACTATTGTATGGCAATTGCAAACGTTTATGCGTCTTAGCAAATAGTCCTAGTCTTTTGGATGCAAAACCCTCCTGTGTCACATACTATGGCTGATAACACCATCTATGTTTGCCAACTTATCCAACCCTACCGAACAAAGGAGGCCTTGCATGTCCATTTACCAGAATCTGGACGCCCTGCTCTCGCGCGATTCGCGCGCACGCGACTACTACGACAAGCTGCCCGACTACGCCAAGGACAGCGTCCGCGAACACGCCCGCGACATCCGCTCCTGGACCGAGCTGCGCACCTTCCTGGATAATTACCTCGCCGGGGATAACTAAATTATCTGTCGGGCTTGACCGGAGCGGCCGCTGCATCCGCTCCGGTTATTCATTTGTGGAATCTGCCGTCACTTCAGATTCGCCTTCGCCTTCCGGCGCGTCAACGTTTGTCCGCCATTGGCGCGCGGGACAACGCATGCAACTGGGTTCCCCCATGGGCGATTCGAAGCGGCGCAGGTTCAGCGGCACGCGGTGGCGCGGATCGGTCCACACCACCATCTCGGCGGACTTGCGGTGAGTGCGCGGCTTAACCCAGCGCGCCTCGATGGGCGGCGCGAACGGCCCCGGCCGCCAATACCGGATGCGCGAATCCATCTCGTTGACCAGCGCCGGGTCAATTCGCTTCTCGGCCAGCGGGCAGCCGTCGCATCGGCTGCCCATTATGCATTGTTTGGGATTGCAAGTCATTGTGAATCACGCCCTTCGATTGGTGACGCACTTGCAGCAACCGCCGCCAATTCCAGCCGAGGCGCGCCGCCGTCATCCTCCGTAATCGGATCGCCAGCGCCCGGCCGAGCGTTACTCCCTAGCACCGATTCCAACATATCTTGAGCGGCGGCTCGCGCGCTGTCGTCCGGCAACGGCATGCCGCCTACATCGAAGTGCGGGATCCTCGTCTTGCGTCCAGTTTGATCCACGCCAACCTTCAGCTTTGGTTTAATTATATCCTGATCACTAACACGCGCGGGTATGTCGGCGTCGGCGGCTGGCTTTTCAGGATGCGCTGCCCATGTCTCGCCATGCAGGAACAGCGCCGACTCGTCGCGGGTATGCGGTATCGTCACCAATATGAGGTTCCCCCAGTGCAGCCCCAGCCGCCCATCCCATTCGTATTCCCCGCTGTCGGATACTGTCAGATTGTGAACCTCGCTGTCGCGCAGGTATAATGTTGGCGCAGTCTGTTCATGCACGCTGTAAGCGCCCGCTGGCAAGCCTTCGATGGTCGCCTGGCCTTCGACGTCCGAGTAGAACGTTCGGCTGAATCCCGCGCCGGATGCCTTACCCGTCACGGTAATGGGAACGTCTTCCAGCGGCATCTGGGTTGTATCGGAGACCAGCTTGAGCACGATGCGCTCGACCTTCGCGCTCAATACCGCCGCCGTGTCAGCCTGGATCGGCGCGGCGGTCTGCTCCCCGCCATCGCCTGGATCGATGTTGTCGCAATATTCCATGTACGCGTTCAGCGTGCTCTGCAGCAGCTTCAGCGTCCGCAGCGACTCGCGGTCGCGACCCAGCACGGGCTGAAGCAGATCCAGTTCGGTTTGAAATACGCGCGACAGGGCGGTGACACCCAACCCCAGCGAGGTTACGATCTGTTCAAAGGAGCGGCTCAACACGGCGATCCCCGCTTCGATTTCGTTGACCGCCTGCACCTCGGGATCCACTGGCTCTGGCGTTTCAATCAATATGGAGTTGTCTTCGATCGCGGCGGCCTCCATCTCGTTGCCGGAAATAGCGACGGCGGACTTGGGCACGCAGTGCATCCAGATGCCGGTAGCGGTCATGCCTTCCGGACAGATGAATGATTCACCGTGCCGACCGTTGACGCCCAACTCCGGGTTATCCGCCGTAATGATGGATTCCTTAAAATACATCAGCGGCGGCGTCGGACCCGTCACGATGCACTGCCCGTTCACGCGGCTATTGGATAACAGCGCCTCGCCGCCGCCCAGCACACGGCCGATGCTGCCTTTACCCTTTAACTGCGGACAGGATACGGTATTGTCGAGAATTGTCGAACCGGACGCCGCATAGCCGCATATGCCGCCGACATAATCCGCCTGGCCTTCGACCGTCCCGGCCGACGCGTTGCCTCGTATCAGCACGGGTTCCTTGAAGGCGTATCCTACAATGCCGCCCACGTTATCCAGCGTGCAGCCCACGGGCGCGAGGTTATGGTTGGATTCGATCGCGGACGAATCGGCCATGCCCGTTATGCCGCCCGTGAATCGCCGCCCCTGAACCAGCCCTTTGTTTACATTGCCTGAAAATACACGGATATCTTTGATTCCACCCGCTATCCCGCCCAGACCGTGGAAACTATACCCCACCAACGCACCCGTATTGATGTTGTCGGCGATGTAGGATTCATCCTGGGCGTAGCCGACGATGCCGCCGCCATACATGGCGCGGCCGACGGCTTTGAGCTGCCCGCTATTTGTGTTGCCCGTCACGCTAGAATGGGATACGCACCCTGCCAAGCCGCCCACGTATTGCTCGCCGCTGATGGTGGCGACGCTGGCGCTGTTGGTGATGGTGGATTGGCTCAAGTCCCCGGCCAGGCCGCCGACGTACTCGGTGCCGCTGATCGCGCCATTGACGGAACATCCCGAAATCGTCACGCGGATTCCAGTGCGCACCAGCGCGCCCGTATACCGTTCAACCTGCTGGGTGATGTTCGCCTCCACCCGCATATGCATTATCTTGGACTGGGTCAGGCTGCCGAATAGCGGCGCTTGCAGGCCGCGGATCAAGTGCCCGTTGCCGTACAGCGATACGCCGCTCAAGCCTTCCAGCGTGCGCCAGCGCGATGGCAGCGTAATATCGCCCGCCAGTTCATACTCCGTGCCGCTCGTGATCGCCGCCATGTCAGCGGCGGTATGAATCTTGACCGTAGCCTTATCCGTCTTAACGTTGCCAGGCATGCGCATCGCTCCTTATATGTTCATTTGATATAACCTTTTTGGATAACCGTTCGGGTTGAACCTCAACGGTCAAGGCATTGTATGTCCATAATCCATTAAGTATATCTAGAATTTCGTACGTTTCTCACGCATGTCCGCGACAAGACGGGCATACCTTTGGACATGTCGATGCCAAGCATTAGCCTGCCGCACGTAGACCGCGATCAAGCGCTGAACAACCTCCTGGCGGGTATCGCGCTGGAAGAGGCTGCCCTTGCGCATATCATCAACGCGGACGGCGAGAAGCTGCAAGCGGTCACGGCGGGCATCCACCGCGCCACAACCGACCGCGAGAAGGCGGACGCGCTGTGCCTGGCGCTCAAGACCGAGGACTCGGTGCGCGACATGCTCTACACGGTGGCCGACGTCGAGGCGAATCTGCACGCGAGGCTCAAGCGGACGATGCGTTTCCTCAACGCCCAGCGCGGTACATGATATGCTAATTATCCCCCATCTTTGTCCCAAAATTGTCATAAACCCACTGGACTTGCACTCGAAATGCACAAATTAGGAACCGTCGGCATAGGTTAGGCTGTCAGGCTGGCGTGAAAGCGTCCGCCGATTGCTAACGCCTCAACGCAAGGAGGAGCCTTTATGTCGATGCCGACCATATCCCCCTACATACAGGATATTGACCGCGAGCAGGCGCTCAACAGCGTCATCGGCTCCATCGCGTTATCCGAGGCGGCGCTGTCCCATATACTTAACGCCGACGGTGAAAAGCTGCAGCTGGCCGTGCAGCTGACGGATAAGGAAAGCGATTTGCAGCTGCCTATGTATCAAGACGACCCGGAGGCCGCGCTGAGCGATCTGCTGCTCGTCAACGACTCGGTCAACGATATGGTTGATAGAGTGTCGGACCTGGAGAATATACTGCGCAGCAAATTCAACTCGGTCCTCAACTTCATCAACCCGTACACCTCCCCGCCGACGCTGGTGAACGTGAATCTGCCCATACGTGATTCCAACGGCAATTTGGTAACCGGCGTAACGACGCTCCTGACGGGCATGCCGGACGCCGTATTCACCCCCAACAGCTCGAGGCAGCCGAGGATGCCGCTATTCATCTCGCAGGAATCCACTTCGGACGGCTCGGGTTATGTGCATTATCAGCTCAAGCCCGGTAAATACCAACTGCGCGTTGTAAAGGGTGGCCCGAACCATACCGCGATGTGCCACACCTACGAGATCGAGGTGCGCGGCAGTACATACACGATCGACGGCAAGACGCTGGGTAATCTGCCCAGCTCGTTCAACTACATCAAAACCGCGACGGCCGATACGACGGTTGCGTTCACAGTCTCAAGCGATGTACCCGAAGCTGGTGGCGGCGGTGAAGAATCAACGCGCGTTGTCACCAATCAGCCGAATATCCCCATCAGTGTCACCTCACTCGGCAGTCCTGAAGGCGAGGAGTGGGATATCTGCGAGAATGGCAAGACCAATGCAACCGGCGCCACAACATTCCGCCTAGCCAGCGGCGAGGCATATAAGGTCCTCGTCAATGGAACCTCCGAGTTCACGTATGACCCCGACGACCCGGAGGATAGTTACGACGTCGACCCGTATACGGTCGATGCCGTTACAACTGGCCCGCCCGCTCCACCTGAAGAACCGTGATCGGTCGATAATCCGATAGGAATATAAGCAAAGCAGGGCTGCCATACGGCAGCCCTGCTATTACTAACCCATAACGATTATGCGTTCTGATCCGCGTTGAGCGGCGGCGCGTTCCCCAGCAGATAACGCTCTGCATCCAGATTCCACAGACCGCCCGCCGCTTCGCACAATTCGTCCAGTTTCGCGAACAGCGGATCCTTCTTGCCTAATTCCGCAAAGTCGCTGATGGCGGTCAGCGGCAGTTCGATATGGTTGTATATCAATTTTTTCCCACCGGGAATTTGCGGTAGATGCAGCGTAGCTTCCCTGGCTGCGTTCAGGCCACCAACGTGCGTGACCAACAGGGCAGGGTTGATCAGGCCGCGCGATGCGATGTCGAGCGCTTCGCGCATGTCGTCCGTGTTCCCGCCCGACGTGCCGACCACGTGCGTCGCATTGTAATGCACATTATAAAAGTTATACTTCGCAGAGAACGCCGTATCGGTCGGTCCGGCAAAGAAATTCAAGCAACCGTCGTACGCGAGAATCGCATCCGCCTGCTCCACCACCGACGCCACCGGAGCGAACACGAATACATCGTCATAACCTTCGCCCCCGGTCAGTCCGCGCAGGTAAGCGGCCGGATCCGGTACATCCTTGGTATTCACGTATGTTAACGTGATGCCGTTGCGCGCCGCCTCATCCACGGACAACACCTGCTCCGCGCGTGCCAGCCGCGCCGGATCGATGTCCGTCACGACCATCATCGACGGCCTGCGATCCCTGTGCATCAGGTAATCGATCTGCGCCAGACCCATCGGTCCAGTGGCCGCCAGCGCCGCAATACGCCCGCCCGCTTTGATATCCATCCGATGGTTGTAATCGCCGTGCACCGTGTGGTAACACGCGTGCGTCGCGCCGATCACGCACGACAGCGGTTCAGCCAGCGAGCCATGGAAAAACGCCTCGCCTTCGAACGGCAGCAGGTTCCCCTCCTGGATATACCGTGCGGGCATGATGGCGTACGTCATATCCCCGCCCAAAAATTGGAAGGAATATCCGGCGGCGTCATACGTGCCGACCAGCGTGGGCTGCAGCGACGCGCGCTGGCCGGGATGATAACGATCCGCCCACTTAGCGCCAACCTCCAACACTTCCGCGCTGAATTCGTGCCCCACTACTATAGGGTGTGTCCCTGCGTCCTTAGGCACGCGCTTATGCGCCGTACCTTGTGAGGCGGCCTTGTAACTGGACATACAAAGGCTATCGGATATAATCTTTATGAGGATCTCATCCTCACCGATCGGCGGCAGCTCGAACGTTTCAAGCCTCAAATCCCCAGCGCCATACAGACGCAAGGCGGTTGTACGCATACCCATCACCCCTTCCGGTTGGAATTATTGAGGAATGACCCAGTAGACAACTTGCCCATCACGGCGTATAATTCGACACGCTTCGACAGCGTTGGAACCGCCTCGGTCGCCCGCTGCGCGAACATGCCCATCGAGGCATCCATATCCGACGCGCGCTCGTGGCCAATCAATGCCCACGCCGCATCGATTAGTTGTGAGAATTCCGGCAGCGCCAGCTTCTCGCATACGAACGACTGGAAAGGCGTGTTGATGTCCTCGCCGGATATCTGGAACATATCGTTGTCATCGCATAGCTTCATCAATCGCGTTAGTTGTGCCATTGTGTTGCGCGTGGGCATGTATGTCACGGCCTGGAAACCGATTTGTTTTATATACTTGATCAGCTCTCCGAGGAACGCATCCTCGAAGGCCTGCGCTTTCTTGTCGCCCGTCACCGATTCGCCCACATCCCCCAGGTATGGATATGCGGGCACCGCGCCGATACTATTCGCAAAATCCACAAACTCTTGGATGTGCGGGCACTCTTCTTCAGCGTCAACGTAGAACTTTTCAACCAGCGAACTCTTCAGTATCCCGAGCGTTCGGTAGTCATAATACGGATCGTTGTCAGCGCTTAGGATTGCGGCGTTTTTGTAATCTATTTCCAAATTGAACGCGGATTCAAGCACGCCGATCAGTTTGTGCCCCTTGCCGTGACGATCGATCAGCCGCTTCGTCAGCGCAAACAGTATGTGGCGTTCCGTGACCGAGCCGCCCTTAACCACCATAGATAGTGGCCGCACATCCTCGTCATACGATATATGGAGGCTTGCATCGGAACAGACCGCATTCAGCCGTTCGACCATCCGGCGGTCGCGCTGTTCACGATGCGCCCGGAATGGCGCTAGCCACTTATCCGCCGCCTCGAAGCTGCGCCTGGGTATGCCGTGGCACGCCACATACGCCACGCCCGATTGGTCTGGATTATTCAGCCGCCGACACTCAAACGGTGTGCCAGTCATCCGGCAGCGGCACTCGAACCCAACGGTCCCGGCGATGCCAACCTCCGCGCACGCGCGCAAGAATTCCTCCGCGCCCGACACGCTGTCGTGATCCATTATCCCCGCCGTCACAAGCCCGGCACGCTGGGCTTGCCGAGCGGCTTCAGCCGGAGTGAACGGTGAGAAGGAGTACGCCGTGTGGATGTGATTGTTGACATAAAATGTATTATCTGACATTTATCGATCTCCTAGTTTAGCATAACCTGACCGCCCGTCACGGGCAGCGCCTGGCCCGTCTCATATTCCTGCTCGACGATGTAAAACACCGCGCGCACAACATCCTGTATTGTGCAGCCACGGCCCAGCGGCACCTTGGATTCGTAGAAGCGCCGCACATCCTCGACCGTCCGCGCGCCAGGCACCTTGCCCGCCTTCAAATACTGTACAAACAGCCCCTTCTCCGGATCGCTCCATAGTGGCCCGTCCAGCAGATTGCCCGGGCAGATGGCGTTGACCTTTATCCCAAATTCTGCCAACTCCAGCGCAAAACTCTGCGTCAACCCGATCCCGCCGAACTTGCTGCCCGCGTACGCGAAGTTGGCCTTGCTCCCTTCCAACCCGCTTTTGCTGTTAATCTCAATTATATCAAACATTCTGGATGGTGAAACCAAGCGCTGCCGCTTCATGACTTCAGAGGCGAACTTCGCGCATAGGTAATATCCGCTATAATTCACGGCAGTAACTTTGTTTAACTTATCCAATGTCATGGTATCCAGACCGCCAGCGATGGCGATGCCCGCGCAGGAGATCATCACATCCAGCCCGCCGTATGTGAGCACGGTCTCGCCAACCATCCGGCTTACCGAATCCTCATCGGCAACGTTCACACCCATTCCGTGTATGCTGAAGGCTGTGCCGGCACCATATTGTGCGTTGATCGAATCGGCGACCTGCGCGGCCCCTTCAGCATTCATATCGGCTATGGTGACATAACCGCCTTCCTGCGCGATGGCGCGCGCTATCCCTTCGCCGAAACCCTGCGCCGCTCCGGTGACAATGCAGACCTTGCCTTCCATCCGTTTGGTTGTGCCACCCGTAAACGACACCTTCTGGCGGTAGTTTTCCACTTCCCAATTGAGAATGAATTCCGTGAATTCCGCAGTTAGCGGGAGATAACCGCCGAATGCCTCCGCATACCGGGCGATCCGTGCCGCATCGTCAAACAGGTCGAGCGCCGTATCAGCCTCTTTTTTTGTCCGCCCCATCGCGAACACGCAAACGCCCAACACGACGACTATCTTAGGGAGATAATCATTATCCTCAATGAACGAATCAAACGCTGCCGACAGTTCCGTGTCAGCGTCAACAATCATGGGTTGTGCCTTGCAGTACACGATCTGATCCGGGTTGAACGGGCGGCGCAAGGGGTCGATGGTCTCAAGAGGGCAGTCGGTTCGGATGAAACGCTCCGTCGCACCGCGAGCGCGGAAGGCCACGATAGCGCTGCTATTTTCAGATCCCGACAATTTTTTTGCGTAAAGCATACGCAGCTGCGGCGCTATTTTCAACGGAATATCGAACGATTCCAACGGGATATCGGCGTCGGCCGCGGACGCATCCGCGTGCGACGCGACCCGCTCGCCGATCGTTCGCATCACCCTGTCCATCAAGGCATCCAGTTCCGCGACGGTGTCCGCCGCGACAATCACGCCGTGGTTTTGCATAAATAGTAAGTTTGGTGTATAACCCGTCTTAGCATTCGACAACTTAAAGGCGTCGGCACACACTTTCGCCAGCGTGTACCCTGGTTTTGTCAGCGGAATCCACACGGCATCGCTGCCGAATAACTCGCCGCACGCCTGTTGCCCTTCACGCCCGCACGTCATCCCATTCACCAACGCCGGATGCAGATGCAATACATATCGTTGTGGAAACAGCGCGTGGAGCATGCATTCGACGCTGGGACGGCCAGCGGCACCGGGCAATACGGAGGCCATCATGTCCGCAAGCGCGGCGGCCTCCCGCTGCGCATCATCCGTCGGATAATCCTTATCAAACATGGCCATCAGCGCAGGCCGATCCATCGCCACGAATCCGGCCTCGCCGATGTCAGCCAGCCGCGTTCCGGACGCTTTGACCCACATCACGCCGTTGTCTTTGGCCGAAGTATTGCCGCCTCCGGCCAGCACATACCGCGAATCCCCGCCGTAACGGTTGCTGAATTCGATGAGTTCCTTCATTATACATGTCATACGCCCAGCTTCTCCCTGCGTATCTTTTCCAGGGTTTGGTAATTCATTGTCGGCACATAGCCATTCAACGGCAGCAGTTTTGCGTGGATTGCCGATAACAACCAACTGGCTTGCGGATAGTAGTACTGCTCCAATTCAGGACATGGGCTGATCACATTCGGTGCGCCTACCACAACCGGCGGTGCGTCCAGCCAGCCGAAGCAAAACTCCGTGATGTTACGCGCCATGTCATTGAGGTGGCTCCCACGTTCGCACGCATCGCTGATCAGCACAAGCCGGCCCGTCTTTTTCACCGATTCAACAACCAAATCGTAGTTGAACGGTACCAAGCTCCGAGCGTCAACAACCTCCGCGCTTACCCCGTAGCTCTCCAACTCCTTGGCTGCGTCCATTGCCGCGTACAGCGTGGCGCCAATAGATAGTATCGTCACATCTTTCCCTTGTCGCTTTATGTCCGGCTCTCCCAACGGAATTTCGTAATACTCCTCTGGCACACCGCCTTCATGGAATAATTCGCCCATGTCGTACAACTTCTGGCTTTCAAAGAACACCACCGGGTCGCTGCCCGACAGCGCTGTGTTCATCAGGCCCTTCGCGTCGTATGGCGTCACCGGGTAGCACACCTTCAGGCCGGGGATGTGGGTGCATAGGCTCGACCAATCCTGTGCATGCTGCGCGCCATATTTGCTGCCGACCGACACCCGCAGCACAACCGGGATTTTTAACGCGCCTGCGCTCATCGCCTGCCACTTCGCCATTTGGTTGAACACCTCATCGCCCGCACGCCCCAGGAAGTCGCAGTACATCAGTTCCGGCAGCGCGCGCCCGCCCATCATAGCGTACCCGACCGCGCTAGATACGATCGTGCTCTCGCTTATCGGAGAATTAAAGAATCTATGGTATGGCAGCGATTCAGTCAGCCCTCCGTACACGCCGAACGCGCCGCCCCAATCCCTATTGTCCTCGCCGAATGCAATCAACGTCGGATCTTCATAAAATTTACCAATAATCGCCTCGAAAAGCGCGTCTCTTATTGTGAACTGTTTCAACTTGCTGACGGGTTTACCATCCTTATCGAAGGCAAACCGCTCTTTCGACTTCAGCTTCTGGACGCGGCTGTTCTCTTCCAGCGGCTTGAGTGTCTCCGGTGTACCGTTGCCGCGTTTCGCGATCCTTTCATTGGAGAAAATGAAATGGCGTACCACATCGGGATCGCTCACAAAATCCAGTCGTGGCGACTTATCTAGATCGATCGCTATTCGCATCACCCGCGTGATGTCGTCCTTTATGGATTGGTCGATGCTTGTGAGCGCGTCGTCATTTGACACACCGTTTTGTATTAACTCGTTGCGGAATGCTTGAATCGAGTCCGCAGCTTGCCATGCATCGATCTCTTCCCGCGTCCGGTATGTGGAGGCGTCCGTCGCGGAATGTCCGGCGTAACGATATGTAACAACGTCAAGGAGTACGGGGCCTTTTTTCTCCTCAATAATCTGTCGTTTGCGGCGGTATGCGTCGATGACAGCCAGCGGGTTGTACCCATCCACGCGCTCCGCATGCAGCGCGTCCTCACGGATCCCCGCGCCAACCCTCGCCAGCACGCCATACGCCATCGTCTCGCCATCGGTTTGTCCGCCCATCCCATAACCATTATTAAATACGTTGAATATCAGAGGCAAACCGCCTTTATGCGGTTCATCCCACAGCTTATCATATTGATTCATCGCCGCGTAGTTCAACGCTTCCCACACAGGGCCGCAGCCAAAGGAGCCATCGCCGATGTTGCACACGACCATACCGGGCTCGCGCATTATCTTCTTGTATAATGCTGCGCCGACTGTGATCGGCGCGCTGCCGCCGACGATCGCATTATTGGGATATATCCCTAAAGGCGTGAAGAATACATGCATCGAATTGCCCAAACCCTTTGTGAACCCATTCTCGCGCCCAAACAGTTCCGCCATGAATCCATATAATAGGAAGTCTCGCGCCAGGTCCTTAACCTCGCCGGGCCGACCGCTCGACTCTATGGCAGCTAACGTCTTTCCGTTGTTGAACGCCTTCATTATACTCATCAATTCGTCGTCCGGTAGCTGTCGGATCATGCTGTAACCGCGCGCCAGCACCTCGCCGTGACTGCGATGAGAACCGAATATCGCGTCGTCCTTATTCAGCGTGAACGCCATGCCAACTGCTGCCGCTTCCTGTCCGGTGTACAGATGCGCCGGTCCGGTGTATACGTAATCCACTCCGTTGTATTGCTTGGTAGTCCGTACGGAGTAAAGCATCGTCTCAAACTCGCGGATGACCTTCATGTCATGGTAAATAGAAACCATTTGGCTGTTGGTATAGTTAGCACGTTCATCTGCCAGTGTCTTATCATACTGGTTGAGCGGTATTGCGGGGAACGCCAGTTCGCCTTTGGCGCGCACACGTGTCGGATCGATGAATTGGGATTGTGGCATAAAATCGCCTCCTGTTTTTCAGTAGTTTGTCACCTAATCAGACCACGAGTCTGTAAATATCAGACCGTGGTCTGTTTTATGCAGACCGCGAGTCTGTTTCATTGGAACACGGTCTCTCTGAATATTTCGCTAACCGTAGGATGTGGGAACACAACCCGCTCGATATCGCGTGCGTTCATCCCCCGTCCTATCATCAAAGAGGCACCAAATATTATCTCGCTGGCAGAATTACCCAATATCGCAACGCCTAAAATCCTTCCGGCGCGATCCAGCACCATCTTGAATATGCCGTCGCTGCCCTCGTTTTCAGCCACGAACCGTCCTGCATGCTGCAGCGACACCTTCCGTTCGATAGCATCCACACCCTTTGCTTGTGCTGACGACAACGTTTCGCCGCATATCGCCACCTCAGGGTTTGTGTAGATAACCGCCGGAATAGCGGAGTAGTCCATCATATCGCTGATCCCAACCATATGGTTTACCGCAACCTCTGCCTCGCGGTATGCGGTATGCGCGAGCATACTCCGGCCGTTCACATCGCCCGCCGCATACACATTCAGCGCATTGGTCAACATGTGTTCGTCCGTTACAATCGCACCTCGATTCAACGACAACCCTAGCTTGTCAAGACCTTCTGGCAATACAGGTTTTCGACCAATACTGACCAGCGTCTTGTCACACGCTATAGTTGTTAACGATCCACCAGTACGAACGGTAACTTCACCTGGCGCGAACCTAACCGCCGCTGTCTGTAACAGAAACTTAACGCCTTTCTTTTCGTAAGCCTTTTGTAAAGCCTGGGCAATCTCGTGATCGATCTGCCCACCTACGGCGCCCAGCATCTCGACAACCGTTACTTGTGAACCTGCCGAAGCGAAATAGCTGGCCATCTCCAAGCCAATCACACCACCGCCGACGATCACCATCGATGTGGGTATCGCCGCTAAATCTAAGGCTTCCCTATTTGTCAACGCGAATCCGTTTTCAAGCGAATCCTTCAAGCCCTCAATCGGCGGCAGCACTGGCTCCGAACCCGTAGCAATCAACAAACGTGAACCAACAAACAGTTGTCCACCCGCCGAAACAGCGTATCCATCATCATTTCGGTTAACAATTGCAGCGTTTTCCTTTACAACCTCGACGCCCGCCGCTTTCAGTGCGGCTCCAACACCTAACGTAAGTTTTTTTACAACTTTATTCTTTCGCTGGACGACTACTTTGTGATCCAGATTTGCGTTTTCACAGCTCACGCCATACTTACTGGAAGAACCTTTGGCGTAATCGTACAACTTTGCGGAGTATAGCAGAGCTTTCGATGGGATGCAACCTTCGTTCAGACAAACTCCACCCAACGCACGTTTCTCAAATAATAACGTCTTTAACCCGCTAGCAGCCGCGCGTTCAGCCGCACGATAACCAGCAGGTCCGCCACCTAATATTATCAAATCATATTTATCCGCCATGATTATCCTCCACTACCATCTTCCCAGCAGCAACGTAAACGCCGCCAGGTTGTCGCACAGTGCCTTCAAGAATCGGCTGGCGGGAGCGCCGTCTACAGCCCGATGGTCGTATGTCAGTGACAACCCGATGGCGTCGTAGAACTCGATCGACCCATCCGCTTTCCTGCGCGGCCGCAGCATCGCGCAGTTGACGCCCAGTATCCCCACTTGCGGCGGGTTTAGGATGGGGGTGAAGTGCTCGACGCCTAGGCTACCGAGGTTGGATACCGTGAACGTCCCGCCGGATAGCAGCTCGGGCGGCAGCGTGCCGTCGCGCGCCTGTTTGGCTAACAACTTACAGTCGTCTGATATGTCCAACAAACTCTTCCGGTGGGCGTCTTTGATCACGGGCACCACTAACCCGCCCGGTATGTCGATAGCAACCGCCAGTTGTACTCTGCTGAACCTGCGAGCCGTTTCACCAACAACATGAGCGTTCATATCAGGGAACTGCAGCAATGTACGGCTCACCGCAAACAGCACCATGTCGCCAAGCGTTACACCACTCATGGTTGTATCAGCCTTACAGCGTGCCCGATACGCGAGGATTTCGCTCGCGTCAAAGCTGCTAGAGTGGGTCAATTGCGCTGAATTCGTGAGCGATGCGCTCATATTTTTAGCGATTACCTTGCGCATCTGAGTCATGGGTATGTCGGTATAACTATCGGTAGCAGGAGCAATTGGCACAACTGTAGTTTGTGTCAGCTTAGACTCCGGAACAGCCGTCGTGTGCCCTGCCGCTACAACTTCGGGTGCTGTTCTACTTATAGCCCCACCTTCGTCTAACAACTTTCTAACGTCTCGCTCGATTATCAAACCTTCCGGCCCCGTAGCCTCTGCGAACGACACATCCGAGCCAGCCTTCTCTGCAAGCGCGCGCGCTCGAGGAGATGCTAACACGTTCCCGTTGTTTTGTGTCGTACTTTCGATCAATGTTGGTAACGTTGAACCAGCAGTAACTCGTTTTTTACCACCTTCAGTATTGGTATCAACGACTTGTACTTGTGATAGATCAACTTCGGTACCCGTGTTGAACACTTCTCCCGGTTGTCCGATCACCATCACCGGCGCTTTAATCGGCAATTCGTCACCCTCGCCGCAAAGCAATGCTAACACCGTTCCTTCGTATTCACTTGCTACCTCGAACACGCTTTTCCCCGTCTCGATAGCGAACAGCGGCGTTCCCACCGCGACCACATCGCCCTTTTTCACACGGAAGGATGAAACCACCGCGCTTTCATCCGCGATTCCCAACTGTGGTAATAATATATGTTGTGCCATAACAGTCCTCCATACACCATGATAGCGACCTCAATGCGGACATTATACCATGTTTGGGCCTATAAAACAACCATCAATCCCAAACATTCACGCACAATCTCACAAAAACCAACATCGCCACACCGCAGCCTTGACATAGTACAGCATTCCCGCTATTATTATTTCGTCGAGAAAGTAAGATCTCCGCGAAAAATCCGATACGGAGGCGTGCGTTATGCCACATGAGCGTTTTCATTATGATTCATTAAACAACCTGCGCGAGACCGCCGAGCGCGAATCGGCGTGGCTGCCCCTAAGCGACGACCTGAGCACGCTATCTTCACCGCTACATATCAACAATCACACGTTGTCAAATCGCATCGCCATCCAGCCCATGGAAGGCGCTGATAGCCTGCCCAATGGCGCACCTAGTGATCTCACAACCCGCCGCTATGAGCGCTTTGCCGCAGGCGGTGCTTCATTGATTTGGTTTGAGGCTGTTTCGGTGTCTAACGAAGCGCGCGCAAATCCACACCAATTGATGTTAACCGATGACAACCTGGATGCGTTTCATCGTTTGACCGACACCATCCGTGAAACTGGTACGCGCCATAATGGTTACGCACCGTTAATAATAATGCAAGCAACGCATTCCGGCCGCTACTCCAAGCCGGACGGCACACCGCATCCTCGGATCGCTTACAACAATCCATTGTTTGAGGAAACCCCTCTGCCCGCTTCTACCATCATTTCGGACGACGAGCTGCGCCAAACCGAATCGGCTTATGGCACAACCGCTGCTCTTGCCGAACGCGCAGGGTTCGACGGCGTCGATGTGAAAGCCTGCCATCGCTACCTGATCAACGAATTGTTGTCGGCATACAACCGTCCTGGTTCATACGGCGGCGACCTTACAAATCGCTCGCGCTTCCTATTTAATGCATTCGAATCCGCGCGTTCCAACCTGTCCGCCAACATGATTCTATCCACGCGCTTGAATGTTTATGACGGTTTCCCCTATCCATATGGGTTTGGTGTGAATCCGAACGCTACACCTGGTGATGAACTGACCCCAGACCTGACCGAACCAATCGAACTGATCACTCGGTTAGTCAATAGGTCCAATTTACCAATAATCAATGTGACGATTGGCAATCCTTACAAAAATCCTCATGTCAATCGTCCGTACGACAACGGCGGCTACATTCCCGACGAACACCCGTTGGTTGGGTTATCGCGCATGATGCGCAGCGTGTCTGCCATTCAGAACGCGTTCCAACAACTTCCGGTTATTGGTTCTGCCTTTTCATACCCGCGCCAACATGCGCCGAACCTGGCTGCAGCTATGATTTCTGGTAAACATTGCCAAATGGCTGGCTTTGGCCGCATGGCTTTCGCCTATCCTGATTTCGCAAACGACATTATTAAAACAGGCGGCATCAACGCCAGTAAGGTGTGCCTCACATGCGGACAATGCGCGGCTCTTCTGCGCCAGGGGCAACCCGCAGGTTGTGCAGTTCGCGATCCTGCGTACAGAAAAGGAGCCGCATCATGATCGATAATCAGCAAAAATCGGAGATAGTTGACAATACTCCGTCGGAAAAAATATCAAAAATAGCTATCGTAACAGGTTCTACCCGCGGCATAGGCCGCGCAATTGCAGACATGCTATGGGATGATGGTTATATTGTCATCTATAGCGGAACGCATCCTGAGCGTCCGGCAGATTTGCCGTTACAACGTCCATACCAACCGTGCGATGTAAGCAACGCTGAACAGCGTGAAGCCCTCGTCCAGTTCGCAATAGATCATTACAAACGTTTGGATGTATTCGTGAGCAATGCAGGCGTCGCTCCAACCATACGTATGGATGTGCTTGAAACAACCGTAGAGAGTTTTGACAGGGTGATGGACATTAACCTGCGTGGAACGTTTTTTGTTAGCCAGCGCGCGGCACGCGAAATGGTTGTGCTCAAGCAAGCTAATCTCCCTAAATATGCACCACGCCTAATTTTTGTGACATCTATCTCCGCGTACGCCGCCTCGACCAACCGCGCGGAGTATTGCATAGCCAAAGCGGGACTATCAATGGTTGTGCAATTATTCGCGGCACGCCTTGCCGAGTTAAGCATCCCCGTGTTTGAGATACGCCCCGGCATCATCGCCACCGATATGACGCGCGGCGTTCAAACCAAGTATGATGCAATGATCGCCGATGGCTTGACACCTATCAAGCGTATGGGTGAACCTAAAGATGTGGCGATGATGGTAAAAGCGGCATGCTCCGGGTTGTTAGACTTCACAACTGGCCAGGTGCTCAACGTCGACGGAGGCTTCCACATTAGGAGGTTGTGATAATGCGGCATTCTGATTCCAATGTGGTTGTAATTGGTTCGGGCTGCGCGGGCCTGAACGCGGCAGACTGGTTACTCGATTTAGGTGTGCCTGAAGTCGTTATGGTAACAGAATCGATGAACCTGGGTACGTCGCGCAACACTGGCAGTGATAAGCAGACTTACTACAAACTGTCGTTATCCGGACGGGTTGGTGATTCGCCTGAAGCTATGGCGAACGATTTACTATCCGAGGGTGTTAACGCTGATACGGCGTTGGCAGAAGCCGCAGGCTCGGCGCAGGCGTTCTTCAAACTAGTCAGCCTTGGCGTGCTGTTTCCGCACAACAACTTTGGAGAGTATGTCGGCTACCAAACGGACCACGACTCACGAGCGCGCGCAACGTCCGCAGGTCCTCTCACCTCGCGCTACATGACCGAGATGCTCGAGGCATCAGCACGCCGTAAAGGTTTATCCATACTAGATTATTTCGTCGCATTCAAGATTATCACACATGACGGGCGTGTTACTGGTATAATTTGTTTTGACAAAACAGCCAATGAGTTTCATCATCTTTGCTGTAAATATGTCGTCTTAGCAACTGGAGGCCCAGCATACATCTATTCGTCGTCGGTTTACCCAATGGGGCACACGGGCATGACGGGAATGGCCCTGGTTGCCGGGGCTGCAGCCTCGAATCTTCATCAGTGGCAATACGGTCTTGCGTCAACTGATTTTCGATGGAATGTGTCGGGCAGTTACCAGCAAGCGCTGCCGCGCTATGTTTCCGTTGATGATAGTGGAATAGAGCGGGAATTTTTGCTGGATAAACTGTCCCCGCAGGAGGCGCTGCGGCTGACGTTTCTCAAAGGATATCAATGGCCATTCGACACACGAAAAATTGATGAATCTTCACAAATTGATTTGCTCGTTCATCACCAAATTCACACATTGAAGCGCAATGTTTTTATGGATTTTCGACATAATCCTGCGGGATGGACGAGTGATCTGCAATCACTCGACGACGAGCTACGCGAGTATTTGGAGCGATCCGATGCAACACAATCGACGCCGATCGCGCGTCTTGAACACATGAATCACCCCGCTGTTGAGCTGTATAGCTCACACGGGATTGATTTATATACAACCCCATTGCGTATTGATATATGCGCTCAACACTGCAACGGCGGCCTTAGTGTAGATACCAATTGGCAAACAACCATACGTGGTTTATACGCGGTGGGTGAGGTTGCGGGTACATTCGGAGCGTACAGGCCGGGTGGTTCCGCGTTAAATTCCACGCAGGTAGGTTCAATGCGCGCAGCACAACATATTGCTAGGAATTTCCGACATAATAATGAAGTTAAAGTTGTAGAATCCGCTACAGAATCTACAACCGTCCCGATATTTTCAGGCGATGTTGATGCAGCGCTAACAACTTTTCAGAGCAAGATGAGTGAATTTGGCGCACACGCACGTGATGTTGATGTAGGTTTACGACAATTACATGAGCTAATCAAACAGTATCGTCGTGAGCAATTACAATATACCGATGTAGATGATCCGACTTTATTACGTAAAATGAGTGGTTCTGAACTCATCAAGCATATTAAGCTGAACGATATGCTAACAACCCTTGACGCAGTTATCGATGCAATGTTGTACTCCGCTAAGTTTTATGGCAGTACTGGCGCTGGGTTGGTTGTCACTAGCAACGGTATTCGCCCTCATCGCGATGAAAAACCTAATTGCGTAATCGAAACGAAAATCAATGATTCCTCGGACTGCCATGATCACAACTTTACGTCGTCAGCCATTCCTGTCCGACCATTCCCGGAGCGCGACCTATGGTTTGAGACGGTGTGGAAAACCTTTCGATCTAGTTGAACTCTTACCGCGACTTGCAGCTTTCCGCTCATTACGAGGTTCAACATCAAAAACAACGGTTGTATGGGATTCGCGCGCCTGTTCGACCAACCTCGTGGATAACTTGCGCGCTGCTTCCCTGAACTTCCCCACTGAACCACTGCCTTTGGCTATGTCGTTGAGCGCTTTCTCCCACTTGCCCGTCAATTCAGGCTCGGCGACGACGCCTGGCACCACTTCGATCAATCGCATCCCCTTGTCCGTGGCCGCGATCGCCTTGCCCCGCCGCAGCGCGTATCCCACATGGATCAGCCGCTCGATCGTCGCCGCACGTGTCGCTGGCGTACCTAATCCCCCCGCGCGCATGGCCTCCCGCAGCGCCTCGTCCTCCACCTCACGCCCCGCATGTTCCATCGCCGACAACAAACTGGCGTCAGTCAGCGGCGGCGGCGGCTTTGTTTTGTCCTCCTTTACCGAAACATCCTGAACAGTCCGCTTGTCCCCGACGGCAAGCGCGGGCAACAACTGTTCGTCTTGCGCATCGTCGGCACGCTTGTATATCGCCTTCCAACCGTTTTGCATAATTATACGTCCCAGGCTGGCGAATGCGAAGCCTTCACTAACTGTCCTCACCTTTGTCTGTTCATACACATGATTCGGTGAGAATGCCGCTACCAGGTTTTTACAAATAATCCCAAATACCCCGCGCTCTGCAGGATTCAGCCGATCCAATCCGCCCGCTTTACCCGTGGGCATTATGGCATGGTGGTCCGTCACTTTTGCAGTGTCGAAAATTCTGGCTGATTTTGCTAATCCTTTGGCGAGAATTGGCTCGACATATTGTTGTAATTCGCCAAAAATACCAGAAGCGCCGCGCATTGCTGCGGGCAGCTTATCCCGCAAATCATCCGACAAATACCGGCTGTCTGTACGCGGATAGGTGATGAGTTTGTGCTTTTCGTATAACGATTGTGCCGCTTCAAGGGTTTGCTGAGCGGTCAATCCGAGCAGCCGATTGGCCTCGCGCTGCAGACTTGTCAAATCCAACAGTTGTGGCGGCAGATCCGTCTTTCTTGTTTTCTCAACGGAATCCACACGCGCAGGTTTGCCGCGTACGGCATCCGCCACGGCTCGCGCTTTAGCCTCGTCGAATTGATGCGACTCATTGGTCTCCGCATCGACATACACCCCTGTGTAGTCGCCAAAGTCAGCCGTTACAACCCAATAGGGTTTAGGCACGAACGAGTCAATAGCCTTGCGACGCCTTACTAACAAAGCCAGAGTCGGCGTCTGTACCCGCCCGATTGACAACAAAACATTGTAACGCAACGTAAACGCGCGGCTGGCGTTCATACCAACCAGCCAGTCCGCTTCGGCGCGGCAACGCGCGCTTTCGTAAAGCGTGTCATATGCCGAACCAGGCTTGAGCCGCGCGAACCCCTCCCGAATCGCCTCGTCGGTCATGCTTGATATCCACAACCGATCGAATTGTTTGTGCGATCCTGCCAACTGATAGATGTATCGAAATATCAGCTCACCTTCGCGGCCCGCATCCGTCGCGCAAATGATCCGGCTGACCGCCGAATCATTCATCCATTTTTTGACAATAGCGAACTGCGATCGCGTTTGAGGTATCACTTTAAGCGGAATCGTTGTGGGAAGCATGGGTAAATCCACATCCCGCCAGCGTTTCCACTGCGGATTTATCTCATCTGGTTCTTGAAGTGTAACTAAATGCCCGACCGCCCATGTGACGACATACCCGCCGCCCGTTAAACAGCCATCACCCTTTGCGTTAGCGTTGAGGACGCGCGCTAGATCACGTGCAACCGACGGTTTCTCCGCAACAACCAATACGAGTTGACTCGACTGGCGTTCAACTGCATAATTATTCACCGCGGTACGCCGGGCAGTAGTAGCCATCACATCATCCCGCGCAAGCGCTCCGCAATGGCCGCGAGGAACTCATCCGTCGACAGCCCCTCCATGGGTTCCACGCTCAACGGCGCGAGATCCTTCGTCGCCTGCCCGCCTTCTATCGTATCGAGGCACGCTTGTTCTAACAACCTTGAGAAGTTAACGAGCGCAGCATTCCCCTCCATCTCACCAGATTTGCGAAGCGCGCCGCTCCAGGCGAAAATAGTCGCAATAGGATTCGTGGACGTCGTTTCCCCTGCTAAAAACCGGCGGTAGTGCCGCGTAACCGTACCGTGCGCAGCCTCATATTCAAACTTGCCATCGGGACTGACCAAAACACTGGTCATCATTGCCAACGAGCCGAATGCAGCCGACACCATATCGCTCATTACATCGCCATCATAGTTCTTACATGCCCAGATAAATCCGCCCTCCGAACGCATCACGCGCGCCACAGCGTCGTCGATTAACATATAATAGTAGTGAATCCCAGCGGCCTTAAACGCTTCGCTAAACTCCACCTCATATATCCGTTCAAAAATATCTTTGAAATGATGATCGTACTTTTTGCTGATCGTATCCTTTGCCCCGAACCACAAATCTTGAATGCTGGCCAACGCAAACGTAAAGCACGAGCGCGCAAACGCCTCAATGGAAACATCGGTATTGTGAACGGCCTGCAGAATCCCCGATCCATCAAATGTATGTACAGGCAGAACCGTTCTGATTCCATCATCACTGGTGAACACCAACTCTGCCTTACCCGCGCTGGGCACACGCATCTCGACACCTTTATATATATCGCCATAAGCGTGACGCGCTATAACGATCGGCTTTTTCCACGTCCGCACCGATGGGATGATGTTCTTGACCGCGATAGGCGCGCGGAATACGGTGCCATCCAGCGCCGCGCGCAGGGTCGCATTCGGACTTGGCCACATCTGTTTGAGACCGTACTCCTCCACTCGCTGGGAATTCGGCGTAATTGTCGCGCACTTGACCCCCACACCGAGCCGCTTTATCGCGGCTGCGGCTTCGTGCGTCACCACATCGTCGGTGCGGTCGCGCTCTGGCAAACCCAGATCGTAGTATTCCGTATTGAGCTTAATGAACGGCTCCAATAGTGTTTCCTTGATCTTCCGCCAGAGCACTCGCGTCATCTCGTCGCCATCCATCTCAACGATAGGACGGCTCATAATGATCAGATTCTCAGACATCGTAACAACCTTTCCGTGTTGAGAATGCATATTTATACATTTTTCTGATTAGCACTGCGCATATAATTCATCAGACAACCCGCTGCCAACACATCGCGTTCGCGTTGATTTAATCCTTCCAGTTTTAGCGATACCGTTTCAGCCGGGCTAATAGAGTTATTCTTTAATAACAGCCCGATGAACGTTTCCCGCCCATCCAGCACACCCGCGCGGACATCCGGCACGAATAGTCGGTCGCCTGGCTGCAGATTCAGCGTAATATCCTCGGCGAGCGTGAACGGCAGGAGGCCCCAATTGACGCAATTACCCTTATAACGCTTGGTCGCGTAGGCCTCGCAGAGATTCGCGACGCCGCCGAGCACGCGCTGGCACGACGCGGCCTGCTCGCGCGCGGAACCATCCCCCGGCCGCCGTGCAAACACAGCCGAACCAAACTGCGTCGTTTTGAATAACTCCGACACCGTGTAACCCGTCTCGCGTTCGACAACTTTCTTGAGTGAATCCATCAGCGACAGCGACTTGACGCCTGAAACCCGCTCACGTTCGATGGATTGGATAGCCTTCGCCCGATCGACATAATCCGGATCACGCCTAGAAAGTGTGAACTCCGCCAGCCTCATCGGGTTGGATCGATAGCTTGATGTCTCGCCCGACGGTATAAGCTCATCGGTTGTGGTCACCTCGTCCAGTATTACCGATGCGAATTCCATCAACAGATGCGCGCTAAGCGGCGGTATCGCCGGCCAATCCGCTATGTTGGGTCCATACTCCAATTCCGTGTCAGGATGCGGCCGTCCCCAGCCGTTATACACCCTTCGTTCGTATATCGTGCCATCCCACTCATCGTCCAGCAGTTCGATGAATTCCTGTTCCAAATCTAGCGGATACAGCGTGCCGGCAGCCGTCGCGGGCGTCAGGCGTCCGCCGTTGCGAGCCGTCATCGCGATCGACCGCGCGTCCATCAGCGCTACGCATGAAAGTTGTCCATCGCCCGGCTTCGAGCCCTCCCGATTCGGGAAATTCCGCGTCGTATGCCGTATGGAGAACGCGCCGTGCGAGGGCACGTCGCCCGCGCCGAAGCACGGCCCGCAGAAACACGGCTTGATTATACAACCTTCGGCTGTCAGTTCTGACATCACGCCGATCTTATCCAATGCCAGCGCTATCTGAATGCTGGCCGGGTACACCGACATGTTGAAAGCCCCGTCGCCCATCGACCCGACGCTCATAATCGCGGCGGCGGCGATCAGGTTGCCCGACAGTCCTCCGGCGCACCCCGCGATGATCCCCTGATCCACCCAGAAGCCGCCGTGTTTCAGCTTGGATTGTAGATCCAGCGACACCTTCCCGTCGGTCAGACTTAGCGCTTCTTCCTCGATTTTCGTTAAATAATCCGTCGGATTGCCCAAGAATGAATCTATGGTTATAGCGTTCGACGGATGGAATGGCAGCGCGATCATCGGTTCGATCGAATCCAGGTCGATCTCGATCAGCGCGTCATAGCGCGCGCCATCTCGCGGCCGCATGTCGCGGAACGCGTCCAGCCGCCCGCGTTTTGCCAGCCACTGCTCCACCAGCTCGTCCGTCTCCCACACCGACGACAGGCACGCGGTCTCGGTGGTCATCACGTCCAGCGCGATGCGGTCGTCCATCGTCAGCGATCCGATCCCAGGCCCCGTGAATTCCAATATTTTATTGCGAACTGTACCCTGCGTGTAAACTTGAGCGCACAACGCCAGCGCGACATCCATCGGTCCGACGCCCACACGCAGCGCGCCCGTTAAGTAAACGAGCACGACTGGCGCTTCAGGCATATCGTATGGCACACTTAACAGTTGTTTGACCAGTTCGCCACCGCCCTCGCCTATGCCCATACAACCAAACGGACCAAACCGTGTATGGCTGTCGGATCCCAGGATCATCCGGCCGCCGCCGGCCAGCGCTTCCCTTGCATATTGATGGATAACGGCCATGTTCGGCGGAACGTATATCCCGCCGTATTTTTTCGCAGCCGACAACCCGAAGCGGTGATCGTCCTCGTTGATAGTCCCGCCGACTGCACACAAAGAGTTGTGGCAATTGGTCAGCGCGTACGGCACCGGGAAGCGCGTCAGGCCGCTCGCGCGCGCCGTCTGCAGTATGCCCACGTACGTTATGTCGTGCGAGATCAGGCTGTCGAATCGAATGCTGCGACCGCCGTGCGCGTGCAGCACGGCCTCGGTAATCGTGCCCGTCGGCCCCGTCTGCTGCTGCCAGGGGCCGAGCAGCACGGGCTTGCCGCCCATCAGCGCGCAGGGTTTGTTAATGACTCGGATCATGGGGCAGACCTCATTTATCATTCTATATATTATTCATAATTACCCAACGCCCCCAGCATATCACAAAACGCTGATATTGTAAACTTTCCCGACGAACCAATGATTTGATGAGGGGGGCGATACCGCTCCCCTCACCCCACAGTACCGTCCCACCTCTAACGCAATATCATATTATCACAACTTTACGATGTTGTCAATGGGTAAGCATAACTTTTTTTTCATCAACATTTCCATCAATATTACCAATCAGCTTCCTAATCTGCGGCAGGGCTGCGCGCGCGGCCTCGCGGCCTTTGGCTATGGCCTGCGCCGCGTGGTTCATGTGTGTGGGATTCAGGTCGCGCACATCGGGCACGATCATCAGATCCGCTGTGGAGAATTTCAACCTCGCGATATGCCACTCCATTATGTCAAACGCCTGGAGCATGATGCTCAGCAACCCTTTGGGCTGCATCGGTTCGCCCCTGTAGCCGACGTCCACGCCGATTACCTTGGTTGCGCCCAGCGCGCGCGCGGTCGTGACCGGCACGCGGTTGACCAGTCCGCCATCCATGTACTGGCGGCCGTCGATCTCATACGGCACAAATACCCCCGGAATCGATATGCTCGCGCGAATGGCATCCTCCATCAGCCCGGAGTCGAATACAACTTCCTCGCCCGTGTCGAGCGCGCACGCCACGACCGCGCAGGGTTTGGCGGTATCTTCAAACGACATATTCCGCACGATCTGTCCGCAGAGTTTCTGTACGCGCTTGCCTGCCAGCATACCCTTGTGCGGCAGCGCGAGGTCGAAGTAGCTCAACTCCTGCAATTCCGTAACGATGCGCTCCATCTCCAGCCCAGTACGCCGGACTGCATGCGCGCCAGCTACGATCGCACCGATGCTGGTGCCCGTCACAACGTCGATGGGGATGTGTTCGCGCTCCAATACCTGCAGCACTCCTATGTGCGCCAGGCCGCGCATCGCTCCAGCGCCCAGCGCCAGGCCGATCACGGGGCGATCCTCGGCGGATTTACAGGACGGCTGGGATTCTACAGGCTGACTCATGGACGTGTACCTCCCCGCATATGTACTGGTTATGATGAAACGGAACGTCGTCCGCGCCATAATGCTCGCCGGACTGATCGCGCTGGCGCTGCTGGAACCCGCCGCAGTCACGGCCGCCGCACGCCAGGCGTGCCGCGTCTGGGCGGAATCGGTAATGCCCGCGCTATTCCCATTCGTGACGTTGAGTCTGCTGCTCGTATCGTCGCTGAACGCGTGGGACGGCGCGGACGCTCTGCTGACCGGGCTTACCATAGCGCTAGGGATGCTGGGCGGATCGCCGTCCGGCGCACGGCTGCTGGCCCAACGCGCCGCCGATGGGCGGCTATCCCGCCGCACGGCCCAGTGCGCCGCCGCGTGCATCACGACCGCCAGCCCTATGTTCATACTGGCAGCGTTGACCAACTGGCTGGGCGGCGGCCGAAGCATCGGACTGACGATGCTCGCCGCACATGAATTGGCCGCGCTCCTAACCGGAGCCGTTTGCCTTAGCTGGACGCGCCGCTGGCCGGACGTTATCCCTGCCAATTCTAACCTTAATCATAATTCTACCACCAAATCCGCCGATCATGCTATCCAAATGACAAAATCCAAACCGCTTTCGCTGGGTGAAGCGGTAACACAGGCCGCGAGCGCCATGCTGACCGTTTGCGGATGCATGATGATATTCAGCGCGGCGGTAGCCGTGGCAGTAAAGCGGCTGTCGCTGCCTGAATCGTCTGCGGCAATCCTGGCTGCTATATTGGAAATGGCTGGCGGTTCCGCGCGGATTGCCGCCTTAGGTTGGCCGATCGTTATATCTGCACCCATAATCTGCGCGGTGGTAACATTCGGCGGTTGCTCGGTATTCGCGCAGAACGCGTCATTTTTGTCGAAGGCTGGCGTGAGGATTGAGGTGCAGTTAGCGGCGCGGGTGGTCGCGGGCGCACTGGCGTGGGCGCTGTGCTCCGGCATGCTGGGCAATCGTTGGGGTTGGGTGGCGGCGTCTGGAATATTGGTTGCCGCAAGCTGTGTCCGCGCTGAATATCGTCGAATTCTGCCGACGTAATAATATTGACAATCCGATATATTGCGTGTATACTCGTCCCTGACAACTAAATATTGCGCAGTTTCCGCGCCGGGCATCTGGCGCGGGTGAAAAGGGAAGTCGGTGTGAATCCGGCGCAACAGCCATTACTGTGATTGACTTAACCGGAAGCGTTAACCATTGGGCGATTGCCTGAGAAGGGCTTCCGTGGGGATTGTTATAAATCCCAGTCATAAGCCAGGAGACCTGCTGTTATTCTATTTGGCGGTTCCTGGGCAAGGGGGAACGTCCCGCCGAATTCTGTAGATTTATGCTACGTGTTATCCCCTTGCCATGGGCAAGAGGGTATTTTTTTATGGAGAATAACTGTTAAGGAGGAGAATGTTTATGCAACTCAAGAAGGCTACCGCGCTCTCGCTTCTGGTTACACTGGTGATGCTGTTAATCTTCAGCGTGCCATTCGCGAGGGCGGAAGGTTCCATCGACATCGCGGACATGATGGGTCGCGCCGTGCACCTGGATGCTCCGGCGGCACGCATTGTCGCGCTGACCGCGTCGGATGTGGAGATACTCTACGCACTGGGGGCTGGCGACAAGCTGGTCGGGCGCGGCGCATACTGCGACTATCCCGCCGAGGTGTCGAGCGTGCCCGTCGTGCAGTCCGGCGCGGAAACCAATTATGAGGAAATCATAGCGCTACAGCCGCAGGTAGTACTGATGAATACCATGGCCCAGACGATCGAGCAATCCGAACTGCTCACGGCGGCGGGGATTACGGTGGTTGTCAGCAACGCTGCGGATATCGCCGGGACGTACGAATCCATCCGACTGATAGGCGCGGTCGCTGGGAAGAGTGTCGAGGCCGAAACGCTGGTGGCGGATATGCAAAGCGCGTTCGCGGAGGTTGCGGCTAAGGCGGCGGGGGATTTAAGCAAGAGCGTCTACTTTGAGGTGTCGCCGCTGGAGTGGGGATTATGGACGGCTGGCAGCGGCACGTTCATGAACGAGCTGGCCGCGATGGTGGGGGTTAGGAACGCGTTCGAGGATGTTCAAGGCTGGGGCGAGATATCCGAGGAACAGGTGTTGGCGCGCGATCCGGATTACATCGTGACGGTCGGCATGTACTTTGGCCAGGGGTTGACGCCTGTTGAGGAAATTCTAAGCCGCGAGAGTTGGCTGGGGTTGAAGGCTGTCAAGAACGGCGGGGTATTCAACGCTAATTCTGACGAAATATCGCGGCCTGGACCGAGGCTTATGGACGCGGTATGGGCGCTGTACGACTTCATCTATGGCGCGGACGAGCTGGCTCCGGCGGCCTGATCACGGCGCGGCGGCTCTGTCTCTAGCTGCCCGGTACGCGCTATTCATCGCGGCGACGTTCGCGGCGCTGTTGGTGTGCGCGTGCCTGGGCAGCGTGCGCATAAGTCCTGCGGAAGCGCTCTCCATATTGTGGAAGGCGGCGCTGCGTCTGCCCATCCCAGACACGGCGGCCAAACCGATCATACTGACCGTGCGACTGCCACGCGTGCTGTGCGTCGCGCTGACGGGCGCTTCGCTGTCGCTGTGTGGGGCTGCCATGCAAGGGCTGCTGCGCAACCCGCTGGCGGACGGTTCAACGATGGGCGTGTCGGCGGGCGCGTCGCTGGGTGCAGTTATCGCCATCGCGTTCGGCGCGTCGATTCCGGGGCTGCGGATAGCGGGCAGTATGGGAATGGCGATGGTGTTCGCGTTTGTGTCGCTGACGCTGATACTATCGCTGGCGTACCGATTGGATCACACATTATCCACGAATACAATACTACTTATCGGCGTGATATTCTCCATGTTCGCCAATAGCATCATCAGTTTGATCACGGCCTTTGCTGGTGAACGTATCAAATCTATATTGTTTTGGACGATGGGTTCATTATCCGGTAGTAATTATACTAATGTAAAGGCATTGCTAACCGCGCTGATAATCTGCGGCGCGGTAATCCTCCGTTGCGCACGTGAGCTGAACGCGTTCGCCATCGGCGAGGACAACGCGCGCGGCGTTGGCGTAAACGTGAAGCGCGTCAAACTGACCCTGCTCATATCGGTATCGGCGTTGATTGGGGTGTGCGTGTCGATAGGCGGGACGATTGGGTTTGTTGGGCTAGTCATACCCCACATTATGCGTATGATAACGGGGCCAAATCATAGTCGGCTGCTGCCCGCGAGTTTATTCGGCGGGGCGGTGTTCCTGATGCTGACGGATCTGCTGTCGCGGATTCTGTTAAGACCGCTGGAACTGCCGATAGGTGTGCTCACCTCGCTGATCGGTTCGGTGGTATTTGTGTATATTTTCTATAAAACTAGGCGGAAATAATGCTATAATTGTTGGTAAAGTCTCACGAACTCCCCCACCTTCATATCCTCCGCCCGGACGAACCCATCCAGCCCAGCCCGATCCAGCAACGCTTCCGCCTGTTCGCCCGTTAACCCGAATCCCGCGCGCAGATTATTCCGGAGCGTCTTGCGGCGCGCCGCGAATGCAGCGTCGATCAGCCGTCCAAACGGCGCGTAATCTTTCGGCGTCAGCAACGGTTCCCGCAGCGGATCACAGATCACGAAGCTCGAATCCACATTCGGCGGCGGTGTGAACGCTGCGGCGGGCAGCTCCATCGCCACGCTCGGAATATAATTCACGCTCGCCCATACCGCCAGCGGCCCGTACCCATCCTCGCCCGGCGCGGCCAACAGTTTATCCGCGACTTCCTTTTGAACCATGCACGCTATGCCCACGAACGGCGGGTCTTGTCGAAACGCGCGCATCAGCAAAGGTGTCGTTAAATAATAAGGCAGGTTCGACACGAATCGCACCGGGCCGGATTGCTCGCGCGCCCATGCGGACCAGTCGAGTTTCATGCCGTCCATTATATGCAGCGTTACGTTGGGATAGGGTTTGAGGGTCTCGCGCAGAGGGGATTCAAGAGCAGCGTCGATCTCGACGGCGGCGACGGCACGCGCGCGCTTCGCCAGCGCAACGGTCAGGCCGCCCAAACCAGCGCCAATCTCTAACACAGAATCGCCCGCAGTCACGTCAGCGGCTTCGGCTAGCTGATCCAACAACGCCGGGTCGGTCAGGAAGTTCTGCCCGAGGGATTTGCTGCGCTGTGAGTTATGATTAATAATCATTCTGAAATACCGAATACACGCAGCGCATTCTGGGTAGTCGCGCGGGCCAGTTCCTCCAATGGGATGCCGCGCAGGTCGGCGATGCGCGCCGCCGTGTGTGCGACGAAGGCTGGCTCACATCGCTTGCCGCGCTTGGGTTCTGGCGCGAGGTACGGGCAGTCCGTCTCGATGAGCAAGCGGTCGAGCGGTACGTTGCGCGCTACCTCGTGTAGATCCCTGGCATTCTTGAATGTTACGGAGCCGCTTAACGATATTGTACATCCCAGCGACAGGTACGCCTTTGCATAATCCCAGCTGCCGCTGAAGCAGTGGAGTATCACCGCCTTTGGCGAGGCATCCTTTCGCAAACGCAGGTAGTCGATCACCTCGTCGTGGGCGTCGCGAATGTGCAGCTGGACGGGCTTGCCCCACTTTACCGCCCAGTCCATTTGGTTGTGAAAAGCCTCGCGCTGCAACTCTTTTATTGGTTCATCATAATGATAGTCCAGCCCAATCTCCCCGATGGCCACAACCTTCGGATGGCGTGACAGTTCGCGCAGCCATGTTTCGTCAGATGGGGAGAATTCGGCGGCGGCTTGCGGATGAATCCCCACCACGGCATACAGCCCGTCATGCGATTCAGCCAGCCTAACCGCCGCCTCCGAGGACGCGCGATCCGCGCCTATACAGTTGCAACGGGTAACGCCAGCATCTACCATTCTCCGCAGGACATCCGAGCGGTCCGTGTCGAACCGCTCGTCGTCCAGATGCGCGTGTGTATCGAACAGATTAAGCAATTCGATCATCCGACGTCCGGTTTTGAATCCGCAGCTAAATCTTCCAGTTCCTTCTTGATGTCGAATCGCGGGAATAGCGCTTCGCCCTTGTGTACAATATGGCCGACGGTCTTTGTGGATAATGCACTAAGCGACGCCCAGTCCTGCAGTTCCGGCTCGGCAATACCCAGCTGCTCGAATATCCTCGCGGGTGTGCGCGGCATGAACGGCCCGATCAGCACGGCCACGAAGCGCGCTGCTTCCGCCAGATAATACAGCACCGTCGCCAGCCGTCCGCGTTGATCGTAACTCTTCGCTAAAATCCATGGCGCGGTCGCATCGATATACTTGTTACACTCCCCCACGACACGCCAAATCGCAGCCAACGCCGTCGAGAATTGCAGCGAGTCCATGCTGGATTCCACCTCGGCGGGCAAGGCCAGCAGATGCTCGCCCAGCTTCTCTTCCAGCTCGGTCTTATCGGTCGGTTCGGGCAGAATGCCGTCGAAATATTTCTCGATCATCGCCGCCGTACGGCTGACCAGATTGCCCAGGTCGTTGGACAGGTCGGCGTTCATGCGTGTCAGCAACGCCTGGTGCGTGTAGTTCCCGTCCGCGCCGAAGGGCATTTCCCTCATCAGGAAGTAGCGGATGGCGTCGGAGGTATAGCGCGCGCTCAACGTCATCGGGTCGATCACGTTGCCCAGCGACTTGCTCATCTTCTGGCCGTCGATGATCAGCCAGCCGTGGCCGAATATCCGCTTGGGCAGCGGCAGATCCAGCATCTTCAACATGATCGGCCAATATATCGCGTGGAATCGGACGATCTCCTTGCCGACCAAGTGCACGTCGGCGGGCCAATATCGCTGGTACAACTCGTCGTGATCCGTGTCATACCCCAGCGCGGTGATGTAATTGGACAGCGCGTCGATCCACACATACGCCACATGCCTCGGGTCGAACGGCAGCGGCACGCCCCAACTGAACGATGTGCGGCTGACGCATAGGTCGTTCAGGCCGCCTCGCAGGAAGGTCAGCATCTCGTTGACACGGGTCTTTGGCTGGAGGAATTCGGGGTTCGACTCGATGTACTCAATCAGCCAGTCCTGATACTTGCTTATCTTCAGGAAGTACGACTCCTCCTTCTCCTTATGAACCGGGCGGCCGCAGTCGGGGCATAGGCCGTCCTTGACCTGCGTCTCCGTCCAGAAGGATTCGTCGGGCGTGCAGTACCAGCCCTCGTATTCGCTCTTGTACAAATCGCCCGCGGCCAGCAGTTTCTCATAGATCCGCTGGACTAACTGGGTATGGCGCGGCTCGGTCGTGCGGATGAAGTCGTCGTACTGGATGTCCATGATCCGCCACAATTCCTTAGTATTCGCGGCGATGGCGTCCACATACGACTGCGGGTCTTTGCCGTGCTCGGCGGCCTTCTCGGCAATCTTCTGGCCGTGTTCATCCAGTCCGGTCAGGAAGTACACGTCGTAGCCCGTCAGCTTCTTGAACCGCGCCAGCGTATCCGCCGCCGTCGAACAGTAACTGTGGCCGATGTGCAGGTTGTCGCTGGGGTAATATATGGGCGTGGTGATGTAGTAGGTCTTGTTTGTCGCGTCTGGCATAATGATCCTCCTTAATAATTATAATATGAACCATACCAGACGATCACATTCGTATATCCCTCACTGCCCCGGCGTCGGAGCGGAATTTCTCCCAATCCTCGCGCAGCATGGCGTATACCACCCTATCATACCGCCCTTGAACCTTGGTATACGCGGCTCCGCGCAATTTTCCTTCAAGTTGAAGCCCAACCTTCTGCATCACGTGGCCCGAGTTGGGGTTGTCGGGGTGATGGTAGGCTTGCATACGGTACGCCCCGTTTTGAAACGCCAAGTCAACCACGGCCTTTGCAGCCTCGGCGACTATTCCCTTATGCCACCACTTCTTGCCGATGCAGTAGCCAAAGTCGAACGCGTCCGCCAGTTTGTCGGTCAGCATCCCTATCGAACCGATGGGTTCATCTATTTCCTTGAGGACAATCGCCCAGTTGATCTCCTCTTGCTTTGCATAGCCTTCTATCCACAAACTGATTCGCTCAAGGGTTCCCTCCGCGTTTTCATAAGGTTCCCATGTCATGAACCGCGTCACCTCTGGATCGCCCGCCCAGTTGCGATACATCGCCTCGGCGTCCGTCAGTTCAAACGGACGGATGATAAGGCGCGGCGTTTCCATAGAATCCATGCCTATGTAGCGGGTTAGCGGCTGCGGCTCGTTCATGGTGGGTTACTCCTCCCGAAAACTATTACTCATAATTTTACACCGGATTCTGGTAAAGCGCAAGGCGGCGTGATATACTATTATTCGCCTAATGTTTGATTCTGAACGCTGCGGGAGGTTCGCCATGAAATTTACGAAGATGCACGGCATCGGTAACGATTATATTTACATCAACGGTTTCGCGGAAACGGTCGACGATCCCAGCGCGCTGGCGGTCAAGATGAGCGCGTACCACACGGGCGTCGGTGCCGACGGGATCATCCTGATCCTTCCCAGCGACACAGCCGACCTGCGGATGCGCATGTTCAACAGCGACGGCAGCGAGGCCCAGATGTGCGGCAACGGCGCGCGGTGCGTGGCGCGGTATGCGTATGAGCGCGGGTTGATCGATAAGACGTCGTTCACGATGGAGACGGGCGGCGGCATAAGGCAGCTGGAGATAATCCTCGACGAGGATTCTCCCGAACGTGTCAAAGCGGTGCGTGTGGACATGGGTGTACCCGTTTGGACGCCGTCGAAGATTCCGGCAGCGCTGGATGGCGAAGCCGTCGTCGAACGCGCTATCGAATTGGTCGGCCGCACATTCCCGATGACATGTCTGTCCATGGGCAACCCGCACGCCGTATTATTCGTTGAAGAAGATCCCTTCACGCTGAAGGGATTCGAAGCGTACGGCAAAATGCTGGAGAATCATGAGTGGTTCCCGGAGCGAGTGAACGTGGAATTCGTGCAGCGCGTGTCGGATTCACACATTCGAATGCGCGTGTGGGAGCGCGGTTCAGGCGAAACGTTGGCATGCGGCACGGGTGCGTGCGCGGCAGCGGTGGCGGCCAAGCGAACGGGACGCGTGCGCGGAGATTCGACAAAGGTCACACTGCGCGGCGGAGAGTTGAGCATAGCCTGGCCGGGCATGGGCCAGCCGGTATCGATGACAGGTCCCGCTGCGTTCGTATTCGATGGCGAATGGTTCAGGTGCGATTGCCGGAGGTGTTATAGTTGATCGTCGCGAAGTTTGGCGGCAGTTCGCTGTCGGACGCCGACCAATTCCTGAAGGTCCGCGATATATTGTTGAGCGATCCGGCGCGGCGGTTTGTGGTTCCGTCCGCACCGGGGCGTCGGTATGAGACGGATCAGAAGATTACGGACTTATTATACCGCTGTCATGATCTGGCGCGGCACGCGCTGGCATACGCCGCCGTATTCAAGGATATTCGGAATCGTTTTAAGGAAATAGCCGCCTCGTTATCCATTAATATTGATTTGGATGCCATACTGGACGACATCGAGCGGCGCATACCGCTGGAGGCCACGCCGGATTACGCGGCCAGCCGCGGGGAATATTTGAATGGACTGCTGCTGGCCGCGCTGCTGGGCTGGGAATTTGTGGATCCTGCCGAATGCGTGTGGTTCAGGGAGGACGGCTCGTTCGACAGCGAACGCACCCAACTGGATACCGCACATGCGCTGTTGGATCGGGAGTATGCGGTGATTCCGGGGTTCTACGGACAACTGCCGGATGGATCGATCCGCACATTCTCGCGCGGCGGCAGCGACGTCACCGGGGCGATCGTTGCACGCGCCGTCGACGCGGATCTGTATGAGAATTGGACGGACGTGTCGGGGTTCTTAACCGCCGACCCGCGCATCGTCAAGAATCCTAGGCGCATCGAGCAGATTACCTACCGTGAGCTGCGCGAATTATCGTACATGGGCGCGACCGTGCTGCATGAGGACGCGATATTCCCCGTGCGCAAGGCGGGGATTCCCATCAACATCCGCAACACCAACGAGCCGGATCACCCGGGCACGCTGATACTGCCGCACGCTCAGGGCGAACCGCTGGCGGGGATCACGGGCATCGCGGGACGGAAGGGCTTTGCCATCATCGTAATCGAGAAGGCAATGATGAACGCGGAGCTGGGCTTCGGCCGGCGCGTACTGCAGGCGGTCGAGGAATGCGGCATATCATTCGAGCATCTGCCCACGGGCATCGATACGATGTGCGTTGTGCTGCAGCAGGATGCGCTGGATACCGCGCGAGAACGGCTGATTACCAGGATTTATGAACTGACGGAGCCGGACTCCATTGAAATCCACGAGGAACTGGCGTTGATAGCCACTGTAGGCCGCGGTATGGTACGCCAGCGCGGTATGGCGTCGCGGTTATTCGACGCGCTGACCCAGTCCCAGGTTAACGTTCGGTTGATCGACCAAGGTTCGAGCGAGCTTAATATCATCGTGGGTGTGAGCAGCCAGGATTTTGAGAAGGCGGTCAGGGCTATCTACGCAGCGTTCATAAAGGACGACGGTTGACCTATGTTCCAGAACGCGTTAACCGCTGTTGCGACCATGCTTATACTTATGGGCATAGGGTTCCTGTTCGCATGGAAGGGATGGCTGGACGAGGACGGGAATCGGCTGCTGTCCGCGCTGGTCATCCGTACCGCGCTGCCGGGAACCATACTGACAACTATGCTCACAACGTTCACGCGGGCGCAGCTGGCAGATGTTGCGGTATTGCTGCTGATCCCGCTGTCGAATATGCTCGTATGGATATACGCGGCGCGGTTCTTTGCGCGGCTGTTCAAGGTGCCGGAGAATCGGCGCGGCGTATTCACCGCGCTGTGCGTATTCTCCAATACGGTATTCATCGGGTTCCCGGTCGTGCGCGCGCTGTTAGGTGAGATTGCAATCCCGTATGCAACGGTGTACTATTTGGCGAATACCAGCATGTTCTGGATACTCGGCGCGGGACAAATTCAGCGGGATTCACCGGAATATTTGAATGAATCAGGAGATTCCAAACCGCGCGAATCCACCGGACAAACTCTGCTGTCCGCGCTGAAGCGGCTGTGCAGCCCGCCATTTGTAACGCTGCTCGTTTCAATCATCCTCGTATTATTTGGCGTAACTTTACCCGCGCCCATTATGAACGCAGCCTCGTCGATCGGCGCGCTTGTAACCCCGGTGTCGATGGTATTCATCGGGTCGATGCTGTGCAGGGTGATACGCGGCGGATTCAAGTGGGAGCGCGGTTTCGGCGCGCTGCTGGGCATAAGGTACCTGCTAGCTCCGGCGTTGATGGTGGTAACTTGCTTAATATTTCAGGTCAAAGGGCTGCCGGCGCAGGTATTTGTGCTGCAGACAGGTATGGCCACCATGACGCAAGTGGCTATTATCGCCCACGGATATGGCGCTGACAGCGAATACGCTTCACTGGGGATCGCGTTATCTACGATAAGCCTTATGGTTGTATTACCATTATACGCGTTGGCGCTGCCGCTGTTGGGATAAGGACGACGGAGGTTTTCAATCAAGGCCGTATGACATGGGATGTCATACGACCGTTCTCCATCTTCCCTTAAGCGACCCGTTGTCAAGGCACGGGTAGTATTTTCCCGCTCAAAGATTTGAGATCATTCTGGCGTAACAGCGGGAAAATCTCCACCCTTTCGCCTTGACAACTAGACAGGTTATCCACCTTGGTACAAGCTGGCGGCATGCAGGATGGAACGGTAGTTGCGGGTTGAATGCAGGACTCGCAGCATTAACCTGCGTCTGTCAAGGGTAGGGTGGAGATTTTCCCGCTGTAACGCTCGGAAGATTCACAACTGATGAGCGGGAAAATACTACCCGACCTTGACAGACCCGCCGCCAACACCAAAATGGGAAGACGGGTTGCCGCACCCATAAGTGCGGCAAACCCTTGATTGAACCGTTTCCCACGTTCCCTTCTTTCAACTTAAATATTATCGAGGTATCGCAATGATCGCTATGATAGAAACCCGCGAAACCATCCTTATCCGATTCGGCGAGGTATACCTGAAGGGTCAGAATCGCCCATTCTTCATGAATAAGTTGGTCGGGCAAATCCGCGAGGCCGTCCGGCCTTGGGGCGGCAGCGTCTGGCTGGCCGACGGCCACATATACGTCAGCGGTGCGGATGATGTCGAAGCGTGCGTCAAACGGATTCAGCGGATGTTCGGCATCCACTCGTTGAGCATTGCCGCGGAACTGCCCAAGGATTTCGACGCAATCGCCGCGTATTCGGAGGATACGGCACGCCAGCGTTCCGGCACGTTTAAGGTAAAAGCGCGCCGATCCGACAAACGCTTCCCCATCGATTCGCAGGAGATGAACCGTGAACTGGGGCACCGCATGCTCCAGGCGAATCCCGCGCTGAAGGTGGATGTTACTAACCCCGATTGGACGTTCAACGTTGAGGTTCGCGACAAGGTATATATTTATACGGATATACTGCCCGGCGCAGGCGGTATGCCTCGCGGTACGAACGGCAAGGCTTGCCTGTTATTGTCAGGCGGGATCGACAGCCCCGTCGCAGGTTACATGATCGCCAAGCGCGGCGTCTCGCTGTGCGCGGTCTACTTCGACGGATTCCCGTATACGAGCGAGCGCGCAAAGGATAAGGTCGTCTCGCTGGCAAAGATTCTCGTCGAATCGTGCGGACCAATCCGCCTATTCGCCGTGCCGTTCACTCCTGTGCAGGAAGCCATTCGCGAAAACTGCCCGGAACCGCTTACGACCGTGCTGATGCGGCGGTTCATGGTGCGGATCGCGCAGCGCTTGGCGAGGCATGAAGGCGCGAGCGCGCTGATCACGGGCGAAAGCGTTGGGCAAGTCGCCAGCCAGACCATGGAGTCACTCGTGTGTACGGACGCTGTGGCGGCAATGCCCGTGTTCCGCCCGCTCATCGGGATGGATAAAATAGAAATAATCCGGCGCGCTGAACATATCGGCACTTATGAAACATCTATACTGCCGTACGAGGATTGCTGCTCCATATTCACGCCCAAGCATCCCGTAACTCATCCGGTGTTGAAAGCTGTCGAAACGGCCGAGGAACCGCTGGATGTGGCCGCGTTGGTCGAGGCGGCGTACTCGGCTGCGGAAAGATTATTGTAAGTATTTTGTAACCGAATCAGAAACAGCGTATAATTCTGTTCCCTTCCAGACAAGCTACTGCCATGTGTTCCCAGTTTACGGAGGATGATGGCATGGGTAAGTTTGGCAGGGATTTTTTGACATGCGTCGCTGTGGTGGCGGTGCTGCTTGTGGCCGTCGGCGCTAACCGTGAACCGGCGGCGGTAACGGCCAGCCGCGTTGCGTTGGAATCCGCGATTGAGGACGGCAGCATGATCCGTCTGCACGTGATCGCCAACAGCGATTCCGACGCCGACCAAGCGCTGAAGCTGCGTGTACGCGACGCGGTTTTGGCGGCGTTCGCAGAAAGGCTTGCGGCGTCCTCGCCTGAAATGGCTCGTGAAACAATACTCTCGAACCTGCCCGCCATTAAGTCCGTCGCAGAATCCACACTCGCCCAATATGATGATGCCGACATCATTAGGCCCATCGAGGTCACATTTGCAAAAGAACATTTCCCCGAACGCGAATATGCGGGGATGGTTGTACCCGATGGCACATATGATTCACTGGTAATTCGAATAGGCGAGGCCGTTGGGCGCAACTGGTGGTGCGTGATCTACCCGGCGCTGTGCTTGCTAACGCCTGACACGGTGGCCGCTGCTGAAGCCGCGCGGCCGGTGCCGCTCGATGCCGCCGCAGTCACGGCGATATCCAGCCCGGTGCGTCCTGTCCCGACCGACGTGGTCGGGTTGATCGGGGTGAATTATGTCGGAAGCTATTCGCTGCCTCGAGCAGCGATGCTTAGTAAGCCCCAAGCGCAAGCCGCTCAGCCTGTATTCCAGAGCGTTATCCTGCGCTGGTGCCTTGCATTGATTTCTAAATAACGGAGGGATACCCATGCGTCAACGCGTTGTTTCCAGGTTCAGCAAAATGGGCAGAAAGCGTGCCATTATCTGGGGCGTTCAACTGGCCGCCGTGGTGATTGCCATTACGCTGCTCGTTGGCGTTATGGCGCAAGCCGCAACCGCCGTCGCCTGGGGTTCGACAGGCAGCAACGTCACCGCCGTGCAGAAAAAGCTGAAGCAGTGGGGTTATTACTCCGGAACTGTGGACGGCGTATACGGCCAGAGTACATACAATGCGGTCGTAGCATTCCAGAAAAAGAACGGGCTAAAGGCCGACGGCGTAGTCGGCGCATCGACGGCGGCGGCGATGGGTATCACGCTTGGGTCCAGTTCATCGAGCGGTTCTGTGTCTGCCAGCGGCGGCTACTCCACCAGCGAGACGGAGATATTAGCCAGAATTGTCCATGGCGAGGCACGCGGCGAACCTTACATTGGAAAAGTCGCCGTAGCCGCCGTCGTATTAAACCGTGTGCGGAACGCATCGTTCCCGAATACGGTCGCCGGGGTGTGTTATCAATCGGGTGCGTTCGACGCGGTGGCCGACGGTCAGATATGGATTACGCCCGACGAGGAATCCTGGCGTGCCGCCCGCGACGCGCTAAACGGCTGGGATCCTACATACGGCTGCCTGTATTACTTCAACCCGACGACAGCCACCAACGCGTGGATATGGACCCGCGAAGTTCGGCTGAAGATCGGTCGGCATTGGTTTGCAATATAACGTCGGTAACACAGGGTTTAAGGAGGATATATGCAGGCGAGTTGGAAGGGCCGTTATAAAGGCCGCGATGAATTCAGTTCCTCACGCGGCAAGAACATCAACAAGACCGCGATCGCACTGGCTGTTTTGCTGGCAGTGTCGATCGGGTTGATCGCGTGGCAGACATCCCGTGCCGAGAAGATGAAGCGCCAGGTTGAGGTCGCACGCCAGCAGGCGTTCTACAGCCTCATCGACGGTCTGAACAGCGTCGAGTTGAACCTAAGCAAACTCATGGTCAGTTCTACGCCCAGCGAAGGCGCGACATTATTGTCGAAGGTCTCGATGCAGGCGGGCGAGGCGTCGAGTTCGCTGTCGCAACTGCCGCTTAGCGGCGAGCCGATCCAGGCTAGCATGAAGTTTGTCAACCAGGTGTCGGATTACGCGCGGACGCTGACGGCTAACGCGGCCGAAGGCATCCCATTCTCCGATCAGGATATGCTGCAGCTGCAGGGTTTGCTGGCGCACGCGAGCACGTTAAACCGCCAGCTATCCGAGATGATGGCCACCGTCCCGAACGAGTGGTGGGTACAGACGAACGAGGACAGCCCGCCGCCACTCGTGCGCGCTATGGATACCCAGAACGCATCCGAGTATCCGTCGCTGATATACGACGGCCCGTTCTCCGACGGCAAACACGAGGGCGAGGCCAAAGCGCTGGGCAATGAGACTGTGGACGCTGACGCGGCGCTGCGCCAGGCGATCGCGTTCGTGGGTGAGGATCGGGTGCAATTGACTGCGCGCACGAGCGACACGGGCGGACCGATGGCCAGCTATGGGTTTGTGTTGGATACGACCGACGGCCGTTTGAATGTCCACGTTACACAAAAAGGCGGCAAGGTGCTGTGGATTATGCCGGAATACGGCGAATACACTCAAACATTGACGATGCAGAATTGCATCGAGTTGGCGGCGGCGTTCCTGGCGGAGCGCGGTTTCAGTCCAATGGAATCAAACTACTTCCAGGTGTATAACGGTTTGGCCGTGGTGAACTTCGCGTGGGTTCAGAATGGCGTCGTCATGTATCCCGACCTGGTTAAGGTGCAGGTGCGTATGGATACCGGGGCCATTGTTGGCCTCGAGGCTAATAATTACCTCATGAACCACACCGAGCGTGTGCTGCCCGAGACGGTGCTCAACGTCGAACAGGCGCGCGACATGGTCAGCGATCGGCTGACCGTGACACACGATCGGCTGTGCATGATCCCTAGGGATAATGGAGAGAAACTCGCATTCGAGTTCATAGGCACCTGGTCCGACAGCGAGTTCTTGATATACATCGACGCGCTGACTGGGGCCGAGCTGCAGATACTAAAGATTGTAGATGCGGAGAATGGGGTGCTGACGGTCTGACGTGCTGATACTGCGGCCTGCCGCTGTTCTCTGACGGCGGCAGGTGAGCGGTAATACTTGAACCGATAATCGAATTTTCTGTCGAGGATCTTGAATTTCGCTTGACAAGGAGCCTTGGACGTGCTATCCTTTTACTCGTTCGAAGTTGGTCGGGTAGATACGCGCCATTAGCTCAGTTGGTAGAGCACCTGACTCTTAATCAGGGTGTCCCGGGTTCGAGTCCCTGATGGCGCACCACGAGAAAGCCGTTGAGGTATCTATATACCTTAACGGCTCACAAATTTAAGGGAGGCTCAATGACCGTGCATAATGTTACCGTAGTGAATATAGTAACTTAATGCACTGTAGAACGTAGTCAAGGTGCTGTCAGCGGTCGCCGCTTACCTCCCCGTATCCCGGTGCGTTTAGGCGGCGGGATTGGCAGCCCAGAAACTCTCTACGAACTCGTCGTTAACGCGTTTAGCGCGTTCAATGACATCCGGTTCCTCGTGATGGAGACGTTGGACAGCTTGATCAAGCCAACGAATAGGCTTCGGCCACTTGTCGTTGTAAGGCGCGAAAGAGGCACGCCCAACGACAGGCGATTCATCGTTATGGTTGGATGTTGTCATCGTCTGTACTCTCCCTCGATTCGACTTTGACCCCGACGTAACCCGCAAGCTCTATAAGGTCATTGGCTTGTTTTTGCGTGGTTTCGAGTATCCGCATTAACAGTTTTGCGGCCTTGGTATCGACTTCGACGGTGAGGTTTACGGTCATGTCGCCTAGTTGTGCCATAGTCATCCTCCTAACGCAACCTGACTGCACAGAGCGGTTGCATCGAATAGCTCTTATGCAGTCACGGATTCCCGGCGTAACCATTGCTGCTCACCGATTTTCTGAAACGGGCGGAATGTAGGTGAGAAGATCGCGTAACACCACTACCGCGCCTTAGAACCTGCGACTACATAAACAGTATATCACATAAGGAGGCCCTTGCAATGGCCCAGCGCAACCCGGACACCGTTACCTCTGCCACGCCTGCCGCTTCGACGGGGCGGTATAAGTTGCGCCTCAAAGAGTTGCGGGAGGCGTCTGGTGTGAGTCAGCATGAATTGGCACGCATTCTGAAAATGCCCTATACGACATATAATGGTTATGAAAACAGCATGCGTAAACTTCCTTATGACATGTTGTTCACGCTATCGAGATACTATAATGTACCAGTAGAGTATATTCTTGGTTTTTCTGATATATCTTGAACATTACCAACATGGTAATAAAGGAGGAGAATACTATGCTTGATCTTCGTTCGCCGCGCATTCGTGAACTGGCCTCAATGTGGGATTTTGATTCTCATGATGTAGATTGGACAAAAGACCAACTGTTACTGTCAGATATATGGCTAATAATACATCTCGCTGGCGTAGAAAAACATGACGATGCGCGGCACATGCTTAACGGAATTATGCAGTCGCTACATCCAAATGCATTAGAGGATATTATTCGGCTCGAACGCCTTGGATTTTTGCGATTTATTACCGGCCAACGTACTTTTGATCATTTTTCATTAGCACAGATAAAAAGCTGGTTACAACAACAAAATATAAAAGTAAGTGGTACAAAGCAGGAAATAGTTAAATATATCAACGCGAATCTCTCTCAAGAGATAATAGCATCGTTCCTTGGTGAGTCAATGTACTATTATCCTACAAAATTGTCTTATAGTTATATTCGTTCCCTTTATGAAATGCGAAGCTTGGCTGAATGGCATTCATTTGACAGTATAAAAAAGAAAGATTATGATAATGCGATATTTTGGTTATGGGAAGGGAAAGAATCGCTAACACCAATTAAGGATCAAACTCTTACAAAACTGCGCACTTCTTCGCGTCATTGGGTTAAAGCTGTAGAAAAAAGGTTAAGGGATGTCACTCCTGTTACTGATTCGGCTGCACTTGTAATGCTAGGTTTTCTTTATGGCACGGTCTTATTCGTTGGTTTCCCCAGCCCAACACAAATAAAGATGTCAGATTGGCGTGGTATAAGTGTCGATAGTAAAGAAATGAAAGCATATAAATTTTCTACGTTCCGTAATGATTTAATTGAGGACCATTCAGTTTGATTTGTTTATCGAACGTGGACGACAAATTATCCACCATTTCTCTTCAAGCCGCCGTGAACCACACAGCGGCTTTTTTTTACCAGCTTATTGACATAACCGCAGATTGCGTCTATACTCTTCTAGACGCAATTTGCGTTTAGTTATGAAAGGCGGTGCAACCATGCTGAAACTAAAACGCTACCGTCTACAAAAGAAACTGTCCACCTACGCCATAGCGCGTGAACTGAATATGCCTCGACAAACTTATGTTGGGTACGAATGTGAAAGCCGCAAGGCCCCACTTCCGTTCCTGATGCGCATGGCCGACTACTACGGCGTAACCGTAGACGAGCTGATCGACCACAAGCCGCTAGTCACCCTGCGAACCCCGCCGGACGCGGCTTGACCGCACAAAAGGAGACAGCCATGTCAAAATATGGTAAGGAACTCAAAGCCCTGCGCGAACAGTACGGCGTAAGCCAGTACAAGCTCGCGGAAGCGTTAGGCGTCAAGCCCATAGACTTGGAGCTGGTGGAA